>JBGAOG010000038.1:0-26414 GCA_044221985.1 Phycisphaerales bacterium | reverse complement strand
AGCAGTTGCAGCACCGTGCTCGCCCTTTGCTTCTCGGCCAGCATCTGGGTGAACGTCGCCACCTGCTGCTGGGCCTGGGCCCGGACCAGCGCCGAGACCTCGGCGGCGAAGTCCGTGTCCTCGATCTTCGAGCGCGCCCCGGTGAGCTCTTCCAGCTGTTTCATCAGCGCGTTCTGCTCGTGGTCCAGCCCGTTCGCCCTCGCCCCGGCGGCCGCCCGCTCGCCGGTCACGGCTTCCCGCGCCGCCGTCGCCGCCTTCTGCGCGTCCTCGAGGTTGCCCGTCAGGATGTTCAGCGTCCCGCCCGAAGCCAGGGCCGCGATTCCGAAGCTGTTGCGGTTCCGCCCCGCGAGCATCTGCTCGCCCCGGAACGTCAGCGTGTTCGAGAGGTAGTCCACCGTGTTCAGGATGGAGTCGATCTGATCCTGGAGGCCTCGCTTCTCGTCCCCGCTCAGCCCCGCCGAGTTCGCCCCCTGCAGCACAAGGCTCTCCAGGTCGGTGAACAGATCGCCCAGCACGCTCAGCGCCCCGTCCCGCGCCCCGGTCCACTGCTGCTGCAGCTCGTTGGCCTTGATCTTCTCGCGCAGCTCGGCCTCCTGGGCCTTGAGCGACTCCACCGCGACCATCCCCGCCGGATCGTCGCTCGCCCGGTTGATCCGCTTGCCCGTCGCCAGGCGCTCCAGGGATGTTTCCACCCGGCGTGTGGCCGCCCGCAGGGCCCACTGGCCCGCTCCCGGCGTAGACGCTCCCAGGCCAGGGCTGTACATACGCGCGCTTTCGGTCAATTCCGGGCGCAAGTTTCGACCCGGACGAGCCCGAAGCGCCAACGGGGGCTCTTCGAGGAATCCGAGGCGCCCAAGTCCCGTCCCAGCGGGAGAGACCCAGGGGGGAACACCCGCTTGTCATCCGGCGTCATCCCGTCGCGTCCAATCCTCACGCCTTCGCTTCCTTTCCGGCCTCGCCCTGCCTCTCCCCCCGAAACTCATGCTCGGCGCTCCACTTAGGCGAAGTAACTCCATCACGGACGTGCCGAGGCCGGGGTCCATGCACCCCGACGGGGTTGGTCCGTCCACGGATGGGAGCTCTCACATGACGCCCGATTCGAATCGTCACGCCCGCCTGGCGGCCCTTGCCCTCGCGTGCGGCTTGGCCGCCAGCCTCGCCCCCGCCCAGCCCCCCTTGGCCCCGCCCTCGCCCCCCGCGCCGGGCAGCGAGGAGGACCCCGCCGTCAAGCTCCGTCCCTGGGCGGAAGTCTCCAAGGGCTACGAGCAGGTGGTCTCCACCGCCGACGGCAAGAGCTTCTACTCGCTGTGGGTGCGCAAGCGCGACGGGGCGATGCTGGCCGAGCTGCCCAGCGGCTGGGACAGCCAGAAGCAGTTCTTCGCCATGACCACGCCCACGGGCGAGGACTACGCCGGGCTCCAGTCGGGCGACCTGTACGTGTACTGGAAGCGGGTCGAGAACCGCATGGTGCTGCTCGAGCCCAACATCGCGACGCGCTCCACGGGCGACAACGAGTCCAAGTCGGCCATCAAGGACATCTTCACGGACCGCGTGGTGATCGACGTGCCCGTCGCGTGCATGGGGCCCAACGGGCGGCCCGTCATCGACATGAAGGACCTGCTCGTGGGGCACGCCTCGACGTTCTACGGCTACCTCGCGGGGGGCGCCAACACGCGCCTGGCCACGCTGGTCAAGGCCAAGGCCTTCCCGCAGAACGCCGAGATCACGTACGAGATCCCCGGGCACGGCGGGAACCTGCACCAGTTCCACTACTCCATCAGCCTGATCCCCGACAATACCGGCTACAAGCCCCGCGAGGCCGACGAGCGCGTGGGGTACTTCACCACGGTCTTCCGCGACCTGGGCAAGTTCCGCAACGACGAGAAGTGGATCCGCCACGTGAACCGATGGAACCTGGAGAAGCGCGACCCCAAGCTCAAGCTCAGCGAGCCCAAGGAACCCATCATCTATTACGTGGAGTCCACCACCCCGGTGCGCTACCGCAAGTTCGTCCGCGACGCGGTCCTGCGCTGGAACAAGGCCTTCGAGAAGGTGGGCATCCTCAACGCCATCGAGGTCCGCCAGCAGGACGCCGAGACCGGGTCCTACATGGACCTCGATCCCGAGGACGTGCGGTACAACTTCGTTCGCTGGCTCTCCAACGACCAGGGGACGGCCATCGGGCCCTCCCGCGTCCACCCCCTCACCGGGCAGATCCTCGACGCCGACGTTGTCCTCACCGACGGGTGGATCCGCTACTACTGGATGGAGTTCAACGAGTTCATGCCCGAGCTGGCCATGGAGGGCTTCTCGCCCGAGACCATGGCCTGGCTCGACAAGCGCCCCCAGTGGGACCCGCGCATCCGCATGGCCGACCCCGCCAAGCGGGATTTCCTGCTCGCCCGGCGCGCCGCCCGTGGTCCCGTGGGCTACGGCGGGCACCCCCTGGCCCTGGCCGACCCCGAGATCCAGAACCAGGTCGGCGACGCCCACCTCGTGGGCGAGCACGAGTTCGACGGGCTGGTGGGGCGCACCAGCCAGGTCCAGGGCTCGTGCCGCTACGCCCAGGGGCGGGCCCTGGACATGGGCATCATGCGCATGGCCCTGGACATGTTCTCCGCCGAGGAACTCGCCGAACTCGAGCCCCAGGTCGGCGACGTGAAGGACGAGAAGAAGGACGACGCCAAGAAGGACGAGAAGAAGGAGCCCAAGTACGACACGCTCGACGGCGTGCCCGAGTGGTTCATCGGGCCGGCCATCGAGGAGCTCGTCATGCACGAGGTCGGGCACACCCTGGGCCTGCGCCACAACTTCAAGGCCTCCAGCGTGTACACCTGGGCCCAGATCCACAGCGAGGAGTTCCGCGGGAAGAAGCCCTGGGCCGCCTCTGTCATGGACTACAACCCCACCGACTTCTACATCAAGGACGGCAAGCCCCAGGCCGACTTCAGCGTCATCGACATCGGGCCCTACGACTTCTGGGCCATCGAGTACGGGTACACCGCGGGCGACACCAAGGAGATCCTCAAGCGCGTCGCCGAGCCCGAGCTGGCCTACGCCACCGACGAGGACACGTCCGGGCCCGATCCGCTGGCCCGGCGCTACGACATGGCCGCCAACTCCATCGACTACGCCAACCAGGAGATGGACCTGGCCCGCTACCACCGCGGGCGCCTGCTCGACAAGTTCGTCAAGGACGGGCAGAGCTGGGCCCGCGTGCGCCGCGGCTACGACCTGACCCTCGGGCTCCAGACCCGCGCCCTCTCGATGACCGCCCGCTGGGTGGGCGGCGCGTTCGTCAATCGCGACCGCAAGGGCGATCCCAACTCCCGCTCGCCCATCCAGGTCGTCCCCGCCGAGCTCCAGCGCCACGCCCTGAAGTGGTGCATCGAGAACGCCTTCGTGGAGAAGTCCTTCGGGCTCACCCCCGAGATGCTCGAGAAGATGACGGTGGACAAGTGGATGGACGAGGGCGGGTGGCAGGACGCCATCAGCGACGCGACCTACCCCGTGCACGACCGCATCGCTGGCATCCAGACCGCGGTGCTCACCATGCTCATGAACCCCACGTCGCTGCGGCGCGTCTACGACAACGAGTTCCGCGTCGTCGCCGAGCAGGACATGCTCACCCTGCCCGAGATGATCGACGCGATCACCAACGAGATCTGGAAGGAAGTGATCGACGCGCCCTCGGGACGCTTCACGCCCCGCAAGCCCATGATCTCCAGCCTGCGGCGCAACCTGCAGACCGAGCACCTCGACAGGCTCATCGACCTGACCTTCCCCGACGCGGGCTTCGGGGAGGCGTACAAGCCCATCGCCAACCTCTCCGTGGCCACGCTGCGCCGCCTCCAGTCCCTCACCGACAACGCCGCCAAGCGCAATGGGCTCGATCCCTATACCGCCGCCCACCTGGCCGACGCCAAGGGCCGCATCGACCGGGCCCTCGCGGCCCAGTACATCTACAACGCCGGGTCCATGGGCGGGATGGGCGGGTTCTTCATGTTCGGACAGGGCGTGCCCCACACCGCCCCGCTCCAGGGCGACAAGCGGAGGTAGCCCCTCCCCCGATCCCGGGAGTTCAACGGGCGGCGCCACGGGGTGTCGCCCGTTCTTCGTTCCCGGAGGGGCGCAACGAAAACGGCGCCGCCCACGTTGGACGGCGCCGCAAAGGAGACCTTCGGGCTCGGGTTACGCCGCCCGCGGGCGGTCGTCGTCATCGCCACCCTCATTCAGGATGGCCGCCAGGCGCGCCACGCGCGACTCGACCTCGCGCACCGCGCGCTCGGCATCGTGCTCTGTCTTGGCCAGGCGCGGGCGCCACGTCGCCTGCGGGCTCCGCCCCGGGAACGGGAACGGCATGTCCGCGTGGTCGGGCTCGGGAACGTGCAGCTTCAGAGTCCTCATGCGATCGGTCCCTCCAGACCGGGCCGGGGCATGACGCCCCGCCTCGTCCAGAGTGGAGATCGAGAGTTCCGCGTATGGGGTTTGGACGTTGATGCGCATGGGCCGCTCCGTCGGCGTTCTTCCGCGGCACGACCGTCACGATCGGGATGATCCGATCCGGGGCGCACCTTCGCGGACCACCGAACATCGGCCCCGGCGCTCAGATCCGGTCAGTTCGGGGGGGCGCTATTCATGGTCCTATAACACACGTTAGTCGCCGCGCAATCTACGCGTCCCCGGGTTTGGTGACCCTCTGCCCGGCGCGCAGCTCGGTCCCGCTCCGCAGGCGCCGCAGGTTTCCCCGGTGGGTCCAGACCACCAGCAGCGCCAGCAGTCCCGAGACCGCCAAGAACGGCCACGCCGTCTCCCAGTCCGCGTGTTCTCCGCGCAGGCTCCACCACAGCGCCCCAAAGCACGGCAACGAGACCCCCGCCACCATCGACGCCAGGCTCATGTAGCGGGTGCCCATCAGAACCACGCCCCACATGGCAAAGGCGCCCAGGGCGGGCACGGTGAGGTGGGGCCAGAGGGCCAGGAGGGCGCCCAGGGCCGTGGCGACGCCCTTGCCCCCCTTGAACTTGAGCCAGGGGTTGAAGACGTGCCCGAGGACGGGGGCGAGCATGGCGGCGAGCCAGAGGAGGGAATCGCGCGTGGCGGGGGCGCGCGTGGCGAGCAGGCCCATGAACCACCCCGCGCCCAGGGTGGGCAGGAATCCCTTGAGGAAATCCAGCGCGAAGCACAGGAAGAAGTAGGGCTTGCCCAGGGCACGCCCGACGTTGGTGGCGCCGATGTTGCCCGAGCCGACCGTGCGGATGTCGATGCCCTTGGCGCGGGCGATGAGCAGCCCGAAGGGGATGGTGCCGGCGAGGAAGCCGACGGCGATGCAGAGGGCCCAGGGCATGGGGGGATGGTAATCGATCTGGGAGCGGTGCGAGCCGGGAGCGTCCCGCGGGCGTACCTACCGCAACTCGACCACCAGCGGGATCTGGGCGCGCGGGGTCCAGGTCGAGGGCGGTTGGTTCCACCACAGGACGATCTCCGCGGGGCGCGGGCCGGGCCTCTGGAAAGGCGTGGGCGATTCCTCGAAGCTGACGAGGGCCCCGGTGGTGCGGGCGAGCGACTCACGCAGGGACTTCAGCGTCGTCTCGTCGGCCCGGGCGGAGACCGCGAACCCCACGGCCGGCGCCGCGCTGATCGCGGGCGCCACCCGAGCCACCGGGAGGGCGTAGGGGATCGGCCGCATCAGTCCTTGCGCGGAGGAAGTTCCGGCCAGGGCAAAGGGCTCGGTCGAGCGCTCGGCGTCGGGGGCGGAGGGCGCGGGGGAGAGCAGGGCCAGGGTGGCCTCGGGCAGGTCGCGCGTGATCTGCCAGGCACGGGGCGTCGCGGGCCTGCCGGATTCCAGGCGCGCCATCGCGTCGGCGCCGATCTCGCGCAGGCGGATCACCAGGCGGCCCTCACGCGCCAAGGCCACGGCGCGGGCGTCGTCCATGTCCGGGCTCTGGTCGGCCAGGATCAGCGGGCCCTGGGCCGGCGCCTCGGGCTGGACGGGCGCGTCCGCGACGTCCGCGCTCGCGTAGGTCGGCTCGGCGACGGTTGGCACAGCGCGAGGTTCGCTGGGCTGGGGGACAGTCGCGAGGTTGGCCTCGTTGCCCACGGGCCCGGTGGCGGGCCCGCGTCCGCCTCGCATGATGAGCATGGCGCTGCCGGTGACGAGCAACACGAGTCCCGCGGCCATCGCCATCCGGGGCACATGGACCATCCACTTGGGACGCGGCGGCTTGGGCTTGGCCACCTGCGAGATCGGGAGCGACTCGCTCACCGCCTCGCCCTCGGCCAGGCCCAGGAGCGCGTCCCGCTCCAGCGCGGCCGAGAGGCGTTCCTCCAACCCCGCGGGCGCCCGCGTGTCCATCGCCGAGGCCAGCACCGCCCGGTCGCGCCGCATGCGGGCGACGAGGGGGACGAGGTTGGGATGGGCCGCGGCCAGGTCGGCCTGGGCCGCCGGAGCGAGCGTCCCTTCAACCCAGTCGAGCAGGGCGCCCTCGTCGATGCCGGGCAGGTCGCGCAACCACGCACCGTTCTGCGGCGCGGGGTTGCGGGGATTGGAGGGGAGGTCAGCCATGGGCTTGTTGGTCGCGTTCCAGGTCCTCGATCTTCTCCCGCAGCGCGACGCGCGCCCGGAAGATGCGGCTCTTGACGGTTCCCACGGCCACCCCCAGCGTCTCGGCGATCCGGTCGTAGTCCAAGGAGTGCCCGTCGCGGAGGATCAGGATCGCCCGCTGCTCGTCGTCCAAGCGCCCGAGGGCGGTGATCAGCAGCCGCCGCTCCGCTTCACGTTCGACGCTCTGGATCCCGGAAGGTTCCCGACCCTGGGCCAGCGAGCCGCCCAGGGTTCCCTCCGGGCCCTCGTCCCCACCGGCCCCGCGGGCGTCGAAGGGGGCGTCCAGGCTGGCGTGGCGGCGCAGCTTTTCGGACCGGAGCTTGGACAGGCACACGTTCATGGTCACGCGGATGGCCCACGTGGAGAACTTGCTGCGCCCGTCGTACTTGTCCAGCCCCTGGGTCACCTTGAGGAACGCGTCCTGGGTGCAGTCGGCGGCCAGGTCGCGGTTGTGAAGCATCCGCAGGCAGACGCCGAACAGGCGGTCCTGGTAGCGGCGGATCAGGGAGGTCCAGGCGGAGGTGTCCCCCGAGCGGATGGCGCGCACGATCTCCAGGTCGCGGGCATCCTCGACCGAGGGCGACTGGCCGGGCTGGGGGTTGGGAGGGGGCAAGGCGGAAGATTACGGCACGCGCCGCCTCACCGCTTGCCCTTCCCCGTGCCCTCGAGCACGCGCACGACGACCACGGTGAAATCGTCCTGTCGCGGCGCCAGCCCCGCGAACTGGCGCACCTCCCAGTGGACGCGTTCGACGATGTCCGCGGCCTTGGCCTCGGGATTGGCCGCCAGGGCCCCCAGGACGGCCTGGCGAAGGCGTTTCTTCCCGAAGCGTTGCTTGTCGAAGTTGATGGCGTCGAGCACTCCGTCGGTGTAGGCCACCAGGACGTCGCGCGGGCGCAGGTCGTAGACCGCCCGCTGGTAGCGTTGAGCGGCGTCGATGCCCACGACCATGCCTCCCACGCTCAGCTCGTGGACATCGGCGTTGGCGGGGGCCCGCCCCTTGGGCACGCGCACGACGAACGTGGGCTCGTGCCCGGCCGAGCAGTACGTCAAGCGCAGCTTTTCGGGGTCGATGACGCCGTACCAGAGCGAGGCGAACTCGTCGTCGCGGGTGTCGCGGCAGAGGGCGACGTTGACGCGCGAGACGACCTCGTCGAGGTGGTAGACCTCCTGGGCGTGGGCCCTGAGGCTGGCGCGCACGGCGGACATGAGCAGGGCCGCCGCCACGCCCTTGCCCACCACGTCGCCCATGATGAGCCCGAAGTGCCCGGAGAGGTCGAGGAAGTCGTAGAAGTCGCCCCCGAGCTCGAAGCTGGGCTCGTAGCGGGCCGCGATGTCGAACCCGGGGCGCGTGAACGTGCCCCGCGGGAGCATGCGTCGCTGGACGTCGGCGGCCAGGGAGAGCTGACGCTCGACGCGCTCCTTCTCGCGCTCCAGCCCGAGCAGGCGGGCCTGCTCGACGGCGACCGCCGCCTGCTGGGCGATGCTCTTGAGGAGGCGCTTCTCCTCCTCGCGGAACACGCGCGGGCGGCGCGAGTAGAGGCGCAGGACCCCGATGGGGCGATCCTGGAAGATCAGCCCGGCGTGGATGGCCGCCCGCAGCCCCTCGGAGGCCACGCGGTCGGGGATCAGCACGCGCTCGTCGCCGGCGAGGTCCTCGGAAACGACGACCTCGCCCTTGAGGGCCAGGCGGTCGAAGAGGCGCCCCTTCGAGAGGGGCAGGGGGCAGTCGATCCAGTCGCTGGAGAGGTTCTTGGCCGTCGCCTTGGTCAGGTCTTCTTCGCGTTCGCTGGTGATCCCGTCGGCGTCGTGGGCCAGGAGCATGATGGCCCCGGCGTCGAGCTCGAGGGCCTCGATCACGCTCTCCAGGGCCGTGTCCAGCACGCGCTGCAGGCCCGCGGCGCGGGAGAGCTGCGTGCTGACGCGGTAGACGGCGGCGACTTCCTTGATGCGGTGGCGCAGGTCCAGCTCGTGCTCGCAGAGCTCGCCCGCGGTGCGGGCGAGCAGCGCGAGGGTTCGCTCGAGTATGGCCCGCGTGTCGCTCTCGGGCAGGCGCGGCCTGCCCGGGCCCATCACGATGGCGCCCAGGGGTTCCTCGCCCAGCAGGAGCGGGACGTGCACCGTGCCCTCGCCGTGCACGGGCGGGGGCGCGTCGCCATGATCGACGTTCCACGACCCGCGCCCGCCCGAGGGCGAGGGCTCGCGCCGGCGGATCAGGCGCCCCTCGCGGTCCAGCAGGCACACGCCCACGCCCGTCAGGCGCGCCAGCTCGGCGCACAGGGCCGCCAGCGATCCGTCGGTCAGGAAATCGGTGATGCTCAGGCGATGCTCGCCCGGGGGGCGTGCCACGTCCACGCGCACGGGCTGCGTGGGCAGGATGGCCCCATCCGTGCCGGGCACGGTCGGGGTGGAGCTGGGCTGGGGCGGGGTCACTTGGGCGAGGCCTCCTGGGTCAGCCACACGCCGGCGAGGAACTCGACGAGGGTGGCGTCGCTCCCGGCGCTCTCGCGCTGCAGGGCGTCGAGCCCCTCGCGCACCACGCTGGGCTCGCCGCGCTGGTAGCCCAGGTAGGCCAGCAGCAGGGCCGACTCGCGCGGGACGTGGGCCTGCCTGGACGGGTCCTCCTTGAGGTTGTCACGCAGCTGGCGCAGCAGCGCCTCCTGGCGCGGGGGCGTGGGCAGCAGCGGGCCGGCGAAGGTCATCCCCAGGGCCTCGGGATGCTCGCGCACCAGCGCCCGAAGGTTGATCGACGCCGACACCAGCAGGCCCGACGCCAGCTGCGCGTTCACGCGCGCCGCCATCGCCGAAGAGTCCCCGGGGCGCAGCGACAGGGCCCGTGAGAACCGCTCCTCGGCGTCGAAGTACCGCTCCTGCTTCATGTTCTCCTCGCCCGCCTTCATCTGCTCCACGAAAAAATCGCGCCACTTGGGGGCCGTGGGAACGAGCGTGGTGGCCCGGGCGGCCTGCCCGGCCTCGCGGATCGCCCGCAGCGTCCCCAGGTCCAGGCGCGTGCCCGACTCACCTGGCTTGAGGGCCGCTCGCGCCCGCTGCCCGCGCGCCAGCGAATCGCGCAGGTCGCTCACCCGCGATTCCCAGCCCCCGGCCACCGGCTTGGCGGGCTCGGGCGTTCCCGGGCGGGCCAGCACGTCGCTGGTTCCTCCCACGGGGCCCTGGCGTGGCTCGGGCCTGGCGCCAGGCCTGTCCTGGGGGGCCGCCCCGGGCGTCGCGGGCGTCTTGGGCTCGGTCGCGCCGGGCGCGCTGGGGAGCTTGTCGCCGGAATGCTGGAGGCGATCGAGCAGGTCGTCGTACGCCGTGCGCGCCAACGTGTCGGCGCGCTGGGGCGGCCTGGTCTGGCGGGCCTCGAAGGCCGGCTCGGCGCCCAGCCGCGGGCTGGCCGCGCTCGAGGCCGGCGTGCGCTTCTCCCCTTGGGAAGCGGGGACCTCCACAGCGCCGGGGATTCGCTCCCAGGCCGGCTTCTCCGGCGTCAGTCCGCGCAGGCCCAGCAGCTCGGAGGCGGCCATCACGCGTCGTTCGCCCTCGATCTGCTGCTCGCCCACCTGGACAGGGCTGAGCGAGCGTGTGCCCGCGTACGCGCCGGTGCTCCGCAGCGTGCCCGTGGGCAGCGTCGCGATCTTCCACGCCGGCGTCACGGGTCCGCGATCGGTCGTGGCGAGGCTCGTCGCGGGCGAGGCCACGGCCGAATCGCGCGAGAGGGTGAGCCCGCGCGACGCGCCCGTGGTCAGGCCGAGTTGGAACTGCAACCCTTCGGTGCCCCGGTACCCGCTCCCGCCCAGGCCCGAGTAGAGCGTGTCGCGCCGGAACGAGAAGAGGGCCCCGGTGCCGCCCAATGCGCCCTGGAACTCGGCCGGGTCGCGGTACGGGACTCCCCCCCTGAAGGCCATGCCCCCGGGCGCGTTGCCGGTGATGATGGCGTTGCGCAGGCGCACCTCGGCGCCGAAGTCCCTGGCGGGGGTGTTGCCCGTGCCGCCGATCCGCAGGTCGCGCTCCAGCCCGCGCCCGCTCCCCAGGGCGTTCTGCCCCCGTGCCATGGAAGTCGCCAACGAGGCGGCCAGCGTCGCCAAAGCCAGTACTGTCATGGACTTGCGGTGCATGAACCACCTCCTTGCCACGCGACGACGAGCGCCGCAACGGGAGTATATGGGCCGCACCGGGAGCACCTTGGCGAGGGCGCGGCCTGCGGGTGGCGCTCCGCTGGGTGCGAGTGCCTTCCCCTAGACTCCCCGCCATGAAGACGTGCTACGTCACGACCCCGATTTACTACGTCAACGACCGTCCCCATATCGGACATTGCTACACCACCCTGGTAGCGGACGCCGCGGCACGGTTCGAGCGGCTGGCCCTGGGGCGCGCGGAGGGTGTCTTCTTCCTTACGGGTACGGACGAGCACGCGGACAAGGTCGTGACCAGTGCGGCGGCCAATGGGGTCACGCCCATCCAATGGGCGGATCGCAACGCGGACGAGTTCAAGAAGGCGTTCGCGTTCATCCAGACGACTCACGACGATTTCATCCGGACCACGGAGGAACGACACACCGTGAAGGTGGGCGAGTACGTCCGAGAACTCCAGAAGCGGGGTGCGATCTACCTCGGGGACTACTCGGGCTGGTGGGACGAGAGCCAGGAGGAGTACCTCACCGAGACGGTGGCCAAGGAGAGCAAGTTCGGGCCCTACACGAGCCCGGTGACGGGCCGGGCGCTGGTGAAGCGCACGGAGAAGAACTACTTCTTCAAGCTCAGCGCCTTCGAGGCGTCCCTGCTCAAGCACATCGAGGCGCATCCGGAGTTCATCCAGCCCGAGGCCCGGCGCAACGAGGTGCTCGGACGGCTGCGCCAGGGCCTGCAGGACGTGCCGATCTCTCGCGCGGTGACGAGCGACCCGACGAGCCAGTGGGGCATCCGCATGCCCGACGACCCCACGCACCGGATCTACGTGTGGATCGACGCGCTGTTCAACTACCTGAGCGCCGTGGACACGCCCGAACGGCGCGGGTTCTGGCCGGCGACGGTGCACCTGATCGCCAAGGACATCCTGTGGTTCCACGCGGTGATCTGGCCGTGCATGCTGATGGCGCTGGGGCGGGAACTGCCGGGGACGGTCTACGCGCACTCGTACTGGGTGCGTGAAGGCAAGAAGATGAGCAAGAGCCTGGGGAACTTCGTGACGCTGGAGGTGCTCCAGGCGTACGCGGGCAAGTTCGGGCTCGACGCCCTGCGCTGGTACCTGCTGACGCAGGGCCCGCTGGGGAACACGGACGCGGATTTCAGCCACGAGAAGTTCGTGGAGGTGTACAACGCGGACCTGGCCAACGGCCTGGGGAACTGCGTGAGCCGCGTGGGGAACATGGTGGACAAGTACTTCGGCGGGAAGCTGCCGTTGGGTGCGGGCGGCGCCCACGCGGGGACGGACTTCCCGGCGCTGTGCGCCGGCGCGGTGGAGACGGCGACGCGGGGCATGGGCGCGAGCTTCGACGTGGGCGGGCTGTTGGCGCGGGGCGTAGAGATCGTGCGCGCGGTGGACGGGTACATCAACGTGACGACGCCCTTCAAGCTTGCCAAGACGGTGGAGGCCAATCCGAGCGCGAAGGGTGAGCTGGGGACGATCCTGTACAACTGCGCCGAGGCGCTGCGCGTGGCGAGCCTGCTGCTCTCGCCGGCGCTGGTGACGCGCGTGCCGCAGGTCTGGAAGGCGTGGGGCTGCGAACCGACGCCGGGCGTGCCGCTGGCCGAGGTGGCCAGGTTCGCAGGGGCACATTCCCTCAGACCCGGGCAGGACCTTGGCAAGGGCGAGATCCTGTTCATGCGGGCGGACCCCAGGGAACCGGCGCCGGCGTGAAATCCCCGGGGTTTCAAGAACTTCCACGAAACCCTTGACGAACGCTCGGCGATTGGGATGATGGTCCGAGCACCGGTGGGTGCGGGTACGTCCTCGGTGGGGGACGTCCGAGAAGTCGGACAGCACGGTTCTTGATTGGAGGCGCCATGGCGAGCGGAGCGTGGGCGGCGGCGGTGTCGGCGGTGTGCGCGTGCATTGGTCTGTCGCGGGCGCAGTTTGCGGACCTTGGCAACCTGTCGGAGTTCGCCACCGGGCTCAGCTCGCCCCTGGACGTCGCCACCGATCCCTCGGACAACACGCGCGTGTTCGTGGTGGAGCGCGGCGGCCAGATCAAGGTCTTCGTGAACGGGGTGGCGCAGGCGCAGGCGTTCCTGGATGTGTCGGCGGTGCTGACGCCCGCGAGCGGGACCATCACGTTCGGCGGGAACACGTACGCGTTCGGGCGCGGCGGGGAGCAGGGGCTGCTGGGGCTGGCCTTCGCGCCCGACTACGCGACGAGCGGGACGTTCTACGTGAATTTCGTGGGGCGGCGCTACATGACGCCGCCGGCAACGCCCACGAGCGCGGACTACTCCTTCGGGTGCAGCCCGACGTGCTCGATCACGGACCTGGGGCGGACGTACATCGCCAAGTTCCAGCGCGACCCGGGCAATCCCAATCGGGCGAGCACGCCGCTGATCACGGACCTGGCCCAGGTCGACGCGATCCTGAAGGTGGATCAGCCGTACACCAACCACAACGGCGGGTGCCTGCGGTTCGGCCCCGACGGGATGCTGTACATCGGGATGGGCGACGGCGGGAGCGGGAACGACCCGGGCAACCGGGCCCTGAACCCAGACCTGTTGCTGGGGAAGCTGCTGCGGATCGATCCTTCGGGCGACGACTTTCCGGGCGACCCCGAGCGGGATTACCGCATCCCATCGGACAACCCGTACGCGGGCGGGGGCGGGCGGCCGGAGATCTGGGCGCGGGGCGTGCGCAACCCGTGGCGCTTCAGCTTCGACCGCGTGACGGGGGACCTGTGGATCGGCGAGGTGGGCCAGAACCTGTGGGAGGAGGTGGACTTCGTGCCGGGCAACGGGGGGCCGGGGCGGAACTACGGGTGGCGGGTGCGCGAGGGGCTGGCGGCGACGGGACTTTCCGGGGGCGCCTTCGACGTCTCGAGCCTGACCGATCCGGTGTACGTCTACGCGCACGGCGCGGGGACGACCGAAGGGTTCAGCATCACCGGCGGGTGCGTGTACCGGGGCAGCGCGATCCGCGCGTGGCGCGGGCGGTATTTCTTCGCGGACTACGTGAGCAAGCGGGTCTGGTCGGGGCGGATGATCAACGGGCAATGGTCGGACTTCCAGGACCTGACCACGATGCTCTCCAATCTGGGGACCAGCACGACGCTGCAGATCCGCGAGGTCGTGTCGTTCGGCGAGGATAACACCGGGGAGCTCTTCATCGTCCAGCTCAACGGGCGGGTGCGCAAGCTCGTGCCCGAGGCCAACCAGCCCTGCCCGGCCGACCTCGACGACGGGAGCGGGCTGGGACACGTGGATTTCGGGGTCGATATCAACGATCTGCTTTTCTTTCTGACGGCGTACGAGGCGGGGGACCTTCCTGCCGATCTGGACAATGGCAGCGGGAATGGCGTGTTCGATAACGCAGTGGATATCAGCGACCTGCTGTTCTTCCTCGCGCGCTACGAAGGCGGTTGCTGAGCAAGTTCGGGGGTGGAGGTCCGGATGAGACGGTGGGCGATGTGCGTTGCGGTGGCGGCGGTGTGCGCGGTGGCGGGGGCCCAGCCGAGGGTGTCGCTGCGCCTGGTGACGGGCGGGCTGGGGCGTGCGCTGTTCCTGTGCAGCCCCCCGGGCGACGCGGCGCGGCTGTTCGTCGTGGAGCAGGGCGGCAAGATCAGGGTCATCGATCGTGCCACGGGGCAGACACGGGTTACGCCCTTCCTGGACCTCTCCGGCGACGTGCTCTCGGGCGGCGAGGCCGGGCTGCTGGGTTTGGCGTTCCACCCCGATTACTCGGGCAACGGGCGGTTCTACGTGTACTTCAGCTCGCGGACGGAGACGTGGGGCGCGGGCGCCACGGTGGTGGTGGAGTTCCGCGCCGGGATCGACCCCGACGTGGCCGACGCCGCGAGCGGGCGCCTCGTCCTTCGCATTCCCAGCTCCATCTCGAACCACAACGCCGGGTGGATGGGCTTCGGTCCCGACGGGCTGCTGTACATCGCCTCGGGCGAGCGCGGGTCCTCGCCCAATGCCCAGGTGCTGACCAGCAACCTGCGGGGGAAGATCCTGCGCCTGGACGTCAACGGTCCCGACGGCGACCCGGGCACGAGCGACGACGATGGCTTTCCCGGCGACGCCGACAAGAACTACCAGATCCCCGCGTCGAATCCCTTCGCCGGCTGCGGCGCGGACGGGGAGATCCTGCTCTATGGCCTGCGCAATCCCTGGCGCTGCTCGTTCGATCGGTTGACCAATGAGTTCTGGATCGGGGACGTGGGCGATGGCACGCCGGGGGAGATCGACGTGGTCCGGTTCCCGCAGGACGCGGGCAAGAACCTGCGCTGGCCGTGCCGGGAGGGGCTGGCGACGCACGCGGGGACGTGCAGCGTTCCGCCGGTGCCGTGCGTGGATCATGGGGCGTTGGACCCGGTGGTGAGCACGACGCCGTGGGGCTGTTCGCTGACCGGGGGGTACGTGTATCGCGGATGCGACATCCCGGAACTGCGCGGGACGTACATCTACTCGGACTACTGCGAGGCCTGGGTGCGTGGTCTGCGCCTGGAGGGGGGCGTGGTTTCGAAGGACATGGACTTTGGCGTGGCGCCGCTGGCGGGGCTTTCCTCCCTGGGCGAGGACAGCCAGGGCGAGCTGTACTTCATGAGCATCCCCGGTCCGGCGGGGGAGGTCTACAAGCTGGTGCCCACGCATGTTCACGACTGCAACGCGAACGGGATCTCCGACGCGTGCGAGGGGCTGACGGTCTGCGAGAGCGACCTGGACGACGGGAGCGGAACGGGCCATCCCGACTGCGCCGTGACCATCGAGGACCTGCTGTACTTCCTGAACGCCTACGAGCAGGGCGCGCGCGAGGGCGACCTGGACGATGGGAGCGGGACGGGAACCTGGGACGCCGCCGTGACCATCGAGGACTTGCTGTACTTCCTGGCCCGCTACGAGGGCGGGTGCTGACGCTCGGGCTTGGCGGCGAATCGTCGTCCCAGCTCGCGCGTGACGCGGTCCCAGACCTGATCGAGCGAGCCGACGGCGTCGATGATGGCGTGGCGGTCGGGCTGGGCCCGGGCCTGTTCGAGGTACCCGAAGCGGACCTTGCGGTGGAACTCGCGTCCGCGGCTCTCGATGCGATCGGGCGCGTGGTGCTCGCGCGTGGCGGACGGGAATCCGCCCGCGCCCGAGGGCGCGCCGCCGCCCAGGGGCGTGTGGGGCCCCCCGGGGAGGAAGAGGCTGGGGTGCTGGGCGGAGGCGACGATGGGGGCGATGCGCCGGGCGGCGGTGTCCTCGTCGACGTCGAACACGAGGTTGAGGTCGGGCCAGCAGCCCTGGACGGCGACGGCGGCGACGGCGCGGATCTCGTCGAGGGGGAGCCCCCCGGCCGAGCCCTGGTACGCCAGCGTGCTGGCGACGAACCGGTCGGCGAGCACGACCTCGCCGCGGAGCATGGAGGGGCGGATGCGTTCCTGGACGAGCTGGGCGCGCGAGCCCATGTAGAGGAGCATCTCGCAGCGCAGGGTCATGTCGTCCTTGGTGTGGAGCAGGATCTGGCGGATGGCCTCGCCGATGGGCGTGCCCCCGGGCTCGCGCACCTCGCAGACGGGGACGGCGTGCTCGTGGAGGAGGGCCAGGAGTCGGCGGTACTGCGTCGTCTTGCCCGAGCCGTCGGGCCCCTCGAAGGCGATGAACTTCCCGCGCAGGGCGAGGAGCCAGGTTGGGGCGGCGTGGGGCACGGGGCGAGCGTAGGAAGTCAAACGGGCGGATCGGCAGAGGTCTGGAGCGAGGGGAGATTGCACGCCTCGCCCGCTCGCCCAGGAACCCACGCCGTTGCGGCGGGAATGCCCGCCGGTCACCGCTCGCCCGCGCCGTTGCGGATCTCGCGCAGGGTGACGATGTGGTAGGAGCCGGGCCCGTCGCCGTGGGTCTCGGCAATGGCGCGCAGGAGCCCGGTGGGGTCATCTTCGAGGAACTGGACGGTCTTGATGATGACGCGTCGGCGGCCGCCGGACGTGCGGGGGTTGAGCCGATCGAGCTGGGCGAGCAGGGTGTCGGAATCGTGCGCGACCGTGGAGGAGCCGGGACGCTGGTAGCCCTGGGCCAGGAGCAGGACGAGGTCGGGCTGCAGACGCAGGGCGGCGGCCAGGCCCGGGAGGAAATCGGAGGCTCCGCGCGGGCGCAGGTCGCCCAGCCAGGCCTTGGCGTCGTCGGTGGCGGCGGGTCCGGCGTCGAGCAGCCCGGCGGCCGGGCAGAGGACCTCGGGTGCGCGGGGCGCGTCGGGGCGATCGTCGGGGGCCGGGGGCGTGCGCACCGCGATGATCTGGAACTGCTGCCCGGGGCCCAGGCGCGCCAGCGAGAGCGTGACCTGGTTGGCGACCCACTTCCAATACGTGACCATCGGGCCCGAGGCGTCCACCACGTAGACGATGCGTCGGGCCCGCTTGGCCTTCACGCCGGCGAAGGAGATGGACTCGTCGGGCGCCGCCGCGGGACGACGCGTGGGTTCGGGAGCCGCGGGGCCCGGGGCCGGGCGAGCGGGAGGCGTTGGCGGGCGCCGCTCGGGGGTCGGGTCGACCGGCGCCGGGCGCGGGGGCTCGAGGGGGTCGCGGATTGGCGGCGCGGGTTTCGGATCGGGCAGGGGCTCGGGTTCGGCGGGCCGCGGGGCAGGTTCTTCGGGCGCGGAAGGAACCGGCGGTGGGGCGTCGATCTGCAGCACGCTGACGACCCGCTCCGACGAGGCGTCGGTGAGCTGATCGCGGGGGGGTCCGGACGCCGCGAGGAACGCGAGCCCGGCGGCGTGCAGCGCGACGGCGGCGGCGCCGGCGAGGGCGAACGTGCTGCCGGGGAGCCCGCCCAGCAGAGCGCGAGATGTCCGGGGGATTCGCACGCCAGGTCCTTGGGGTGTCGGACGCACCGAGGGAGAAGGGTAGTGGGGTGCGAGGCGGGCGCGGCCCAGGGTCCCTACGAATGTGCGTGGGCGCGCAGGACTCCCAGATCCAGAATGCCAAGGCCCTGTCCGAGGCGGGACGAGCCAAGGAGGCCGAGGTGATCCTCCGGGCGGTGATGAAGCGCCGCCCCGGGGACGCGTTGGTGTTCGCCGAGCTGGCCCAGGTGCTGGCCCAGCAGGGGCAGGGCGAGCAGGCGAAGTTCTTCGCCGAGCACGCGGGGACCTCGAAGGACGCGGTGGCGGTGGACTCGGCGGGAAGGGCGATGGACATGCTGGGGCTGACGCAGCGATCGCTGGACCTGTACCGGCGGGCGGTGGTGCTGGACCCGGGCATGGGCTCGTCGCACAACGGGGTGTGCGTGGCAGCGATGAAGCTGCGGCAGTTCGACGTGGCGCGCCGGGCGATCGAGCGGGCGATCGCGCTGCTGCCCGACCATCCGATCATCGGCGCCAACTACGCCTACGCGTGCTCGGAGACGTGGAGCCTGGAGGAGGGGTTGCGGGCGCTGCGCCGGGCAAGGGCGCTGGCGCCGCACGTGGTGGACGTGCAGCACCAGATGCCGTACCTGCTGAACTACAGCGACGGCGCGACGCGCGAGGAGGTCTTCGAGGAGCACGTGCGCCTGGCGCACATGATGGGGGCGCGCGTGCCGCGGGAGATGGACGACCCGCCCCTGGCGGTTCCCGGGCCGGCGGACGCCCGGCGCACGCTGCGGGTGGGCCTGCTGTCGGCGGATTTCCGGGAGCATTCCGCCTCGAGGTTCCTGGAGGCGATCCTGCGCGAGCACGACCCCGCGCAGGTGCGCTACACGCTCTACCCCAGCGCCGGGCCCTTCGACGACGCGACGGCGAGAATGCGCCGATGGGCGGAGGGGTGGAGCGAGGCGGCGATGGGACCGCAGCTGGCGGCGGCGGGGGCCATGCGGCGCGACGGGCTCGACATCCTGGTCGACCTGGCGGGGCTGACGCGGGGCATGCGCGAGTACACGCTCCTGGCCCGGGCGGCGCCCGTGCAGGTGAGCTACCTGGGGTACCCCAACACGACGGGGCTGCGCACGATGGACGCGCGGATCGTGGACTCGATCACGGATCCGCCGGGCGCGGAAGCGCTGGCGACGGAGCGTCTGGTGCGGCTGGATCCGTGCTTCCTGTGCTTCGCGGCGCCCGAGGCGGTGCGCGGGATCGGGGCCCACGCTCCGGCGCGCGATGGCCCGGTGACGTTCGGGTCGTTCAACTACTTGACGAAAATCACGCCCACGACGCTGGACCTGTGGCGGGCGATCCTGGAGGCGGCGCCCGGATCGCGCCTGCTGCTCAAGGCGGGGGCGCTGTCGCACGCGGACGTGCGGGCGCGGTTCATGGACGAGGTGACGCGCCGGGGCATCGACGCGTCGCGCGTGGAGTTGGCGGAGTTCGCCCAGGACCTGACCGAGCACTACCGGCTGTACCAGCGCGTGGACGTGGGGCTGGACCCGTTCCCGTACCACGGAACGACGACCACGTGCGAGGCGCTGTGGATGGGCGTGCCGGTGATGACGCTGGAGGGGGATCGGCACGCGTCGCGGGTGGGGGCGAGCCTGATGAGCGCGATCGGGGCGCCCGAGCTGATCGCGCGGACGAGGGACGAGTACGTGGAGAAGGGCGTGGCGCTGGCCGGGGACGCGGCGCGGCGGAGCGCGTACCACGCGGGCCTGCGCGAGCGGCTGGAGCGTTCTCCCCTGGGCGACGCGCCGGCGTTTGCGCGCCGGTTCGAGGCGTGCCTGCGGGGGATCTGGCGGGACAAGTGCGGGGGGTAGGAGGTCAATGTCTCGTCCCTTCGCGCCGCTTAGGATGTTGCCCATGCAGCACCTTCCGATTCCAACCGAGGGGCTCGACGCTCCCTGCCGGCGATGGAAGATCAGCCGGCTGGCGCTGACTGGTTCCGTGCTGCGCCCGGACTTCCACGCGGACTGCGATCTCGACGTGGTGATCACGTTCCAGCCCGATTCGATGTGGGATCTGTTCGATGTCCTGCGATGGCGCGACGAGCTCGCGGCGATGTTCGGGCGTCGCGTGGATGTCATCGAGGAACCCGCGGTTCGAAACCCGTACATGATCGGGTCGATCCGACGGACCAAGCGCGTGCTCTATGCGGCCTGAGAAATCGGACCCCAAGTACCTCTGCGACAGGGTGGACGCGGCGCGATCCATCGAGGAGTGGACCGCAGGGCGAACGTTGGCGGACTACGGACACACGAAGTGGCTTCGCATGGCGGTGGAGCGTTCGATCGAGATCATCGGCGAAGCGCGACACGTCACAGACGAGTTCAAGGCCGATCATCCGAACGTGCCCTGGCAACCGATCATCGCGACACGCCACGTCCCTGCCCACGAGTATGACGACCTGAACCACGACAAGGTGTGGCGCATTGCCACGACGCATGTTCCGGCCCTGGTCCGGGCGTTGCAACCGATCCTCGACGCGAATCCGCCGGGAACGCCCGGCACCAGCACCACGCCATGACCTCCCCCTACGACACGTACACGTCCCCCCTCGCCACGCGGAACGCCAGCGAGGAGATGCTGCGCCTGTGGAGCCCGCGCCACAAGTTCAACACCTGGCGGCGGATCTGGCTGGCGGTGGCCGAGGCGCAGCACGAGCTGGGGCTGCCGGTCACAAAGGAGCAGGTCGAGGAACTGCGGGCGGTGGTCGATCGTCCGGGCGGGATCACGGACGAGGAGATCCGCGCTGCGGAGAAGTACGAGCGCGAGCTCCGGCATGACGTGATGGCGCACGTCCACGCGCTGGGCGACTCATGCCCGAAGGCGAAGGGGATCATTCACCTGGGGATGACGAGCCAGGATGTGGTGTGCAATGCGGACTTCTGCGTCCAGCGCCGCGCCCTGACCTTGATCACTACCAAGCTCGCCCGGACCATCCTCGCCCTGGCGCACGCCGCCGGCCAGAGCCTCCGCGTTCCCGCGCTCGGGTTCACCCATTACCAGCCGGCCCAGCCCCTCACGGTCGGGCGGCGCATCGCCCAGTGGGCCCACGAACTCCACGTCGTCCAGAACCGCGTCGGCATGACGGCCTTCAACACGTCCATGCGGGGCTTTCGCGGCGCTACCGGGACCCAGGCCTCCTTCCTGGCCCTCGCGGGCAACGGCGGAACGCTCGTCGATGAGGTCGAGCGCCTCGCCCTGCGATCCATCGGTGCGGCCCTTCTGCGGGACACCGACGCCGTCATGGACGAGCTCGAAACGCCCCACGCGTTTTCCCTGTCCACCCAGACCTACCCCCGCGTCATCGACACCTTCATCCTCGGCGATCTCGCCTCCGCCGCCGCCGTGCTCCACAAGATCGCCACGGACATTCGGCTGCTCTCCAATCGCAAGGAGCTCGACGAGCCGTTCGAGGACAAGCAGATCGGCAGCAGCGCGATGCCGTACAAGCGCAACCCGATGCGCTGCGAGCGGATCTGCGGGCTGACGCGGTTCGTGATGAACCTGGTGGGCAACGCGTACGACACGGCGGCGACGCAATGGCTCGAGCGCACGCTGGACGACTCGTCGAACCGGCGGCTGAGCCTGCCCGAGGCGTTCCTGGCCCTCGACGGGGCGCTGGACCTGATGCACAACGTGGCGAGCGGCCTGATCGTGCACGGGGCGATGGTGCGCAAGAACCTGATGGCCGAGCTTCCGTTCTTGGCGACGGAGAACATCCTGATGGCGTGCGTGAAGCTGGGGGGCGACCGCCAGGAGTACCACGAGAGGATCCGCGTGCACGCGCAGGCGGCGGGGATGCGCGTCAAGCAGGAGGGGCTGGAGAACGACCTGCTCGAGCGGCTCAGGGCGGACCGGGCGTTCTGGGGCGGGGCACGCGGAGGGGCGTTGAGCGCCGAGCTGGACTGGGACGGGCTGCTAGATCCGATGAGGTACGTCGGGCGGAGCGTGGAGCAGACGGAGCGGTTCATCAAGGAGGTGGCGGGGCAGCTGCGCGAGCAGTATGGAGAGGCGATCGCCAGGCTGGGGGAGAGCGGGCCGAAGGTGTAGCGACCGGTCGCCCGCGTCTACCCGTGCACGATGTTGACCATCTTGCCGGGGACGACGATCACCTTCCGGATGGGCTTTCCGGCGATGAGCTCGGCGATCCTGGGATCGGCGAGGGCCTTGGCCTCGATGATCTTGGCGTCGGCGCCAGTGGGGACGAGCACGCGGCTGCGGAGCTTGCCCATGACGGAGACGGGGATCTCGACCTCGTGGTCCACGAGCATCGCGGGGTCGAAGGAGGGCCAGGGCTGGCGGGTGATGCTGTCGGCATGCCCGAGGCGTGACCAGAGCTCCTCGCAGAGGTGGGGCGCGAAGGGGCTGAGCAGGAGGAGCAGGGTCTCCACGGCGCGGCGCGGCGCGGCGCCGGGGACCTTGAGCAGCTCGTTGTTGAGCTCGATGAGCTTGGCGATGGCGGTGTGGAGCGAGAGCTTGGCGATGTCGTCGGTGACGCCGGCGATCGTGCGGTGCAGGCGCTTCTCGATCTCCGGGGGCGGGCCCGCGTCGGCGACGCGGGGCGTGCCGGACTCCTCGTCGAGGGCGAGGCGCCAGAGGCGCTGCAGGAAGCGGAAGGGGCCGATGATGTCCTTGGTGTTCCAGGGCTTGGAGGCCTCGAGCGGGCCCATGTACATCTCGTAGACACGGAAGGTGTCGGCGCCGAACTCGCGGATGATGTCGTCGGGGTTGACGACGTTCTTGAGGCTCTTGGACATCTTGGCGACGATGGAGGTCAGGCGCGTGCCCGTGGCGCGCTCGAAGAACTCGCCCTCGGCGCGCTCCTCGACCTCGTCGCCGGGCACGAGCGTCTTGTCGGGGCGCTGGTACGCGAAGCTGGTGATCAGCCCCTGGTGGAAGAGCTTGCGGAACGGCTCGGGCGTGCTCGTCAGCCCGAGGTCGAACATCACGTTCTGCCAGAACCGCGCGTAGAGCAGGTGCCCCACCGCGTGCTCGCTCCCGCCCAGGTACAGGTCCACGCCCCAACCCGGGGCGCGGAGCACGTCCTCGACGCTCCGGGGCGTGCCCGCGACGGGACCCATCCAATAGGCGTCGGCCGCGGGGGAGAGCGGGGCCGCGGCGTGGTGGGCGTCGCAGTAGCGAAGGAAGTACCAGCTGCTCCCGGCGCTGCCGGGCATGGTGTTGCACTCGCGCGTCACGGGCGTGTCGGGCGGGAGGAGGGCTGGGTCCACGCCGGCGGCGCCGGCGGTGGTGCGGACCCACGCCCCGGCCTTGGCGAGCAGGGGCTGGGGATCGTCGCTCTCGACGGGCGCGTAGTCGGCCAGTTCGGGCAGGCGCACGGGCAGGGCGTGCTCGCCCACGGGGTAGTGGCGCCCCTGGGCGTCGAAGACGATCGGGAAGGGCTCGCCCCAGTAGCGCTGGCGGCTGAAGGTCCAGTCGCGGAGGCGGAAGTTCACCTGGCGCGTGCCCGCGCCCTTCATCTCCAGCCATTCGATCATGCGACGCCTGGCCTCCTCCACGCCCAGCGTGTCGAGCGAGACCTCGGCGTTGGCGGAGTTGGCCAGGTGCCCGGCCGCCTCGAAGGCGCCGCCAGATTCGGCGTGGAAGGCGCAGCGCTGGAAGCGATCGCGCAGGTCGTCGAAGCCGCGGAGCTTGAGGTCGTCCAGGGCGTCGCGCCAGATCGAGGCGGTGACGCCGCGGCGCTCGCCCAGGGACCCCGGCGACGCGTCGGCCCGGGTCGGGGCCGCCTCGGGGGCGGGCGTGCCGGCGCGCCGGGTGCGGACGGCGCGAAGGGCGGCGTCGAAGTCGAAGTCGTCGGCGGGCCCGGAGGTCGTCCAGCCCAGCAGGTCGGCCAGGACGCCGGCCCAGTGTTCGTCGGCGCGTTCCTCGGGGGCGGCGTGGAGCGCGAAGTGGCGCATCGCCAGGTGCGTCTTGCTGTACATCACGTCGCGGATGGGCAACTTGAACTGCGCCGCGAACTCGAAGTCGCGCTGGTCGTGGGCGGGGACGGCCATGATGGCGCCCGTGCCGTAGCCCATCAGCACGTAGTCGGCGGCCCAGACGGGGATGGGCCTTCCCGTGGCGGGATTGATGGCGTCGATGCCCAGGTCCACCCCGGTCTTGTCCTTGCTCTCCATGCGTTCGACGTCGGAGCGGTTGCGGGCGCGCCGGGCGTAGTCGCGCACCGCGCCCGCGTCCGTTCGGGCGCCCGGCGCGGCGAGGACGGCCTCGACGAGCGGGTGCTCGGGGGCGACGACCATGTACGTGGCGCCGAAGAGGGTGTCGGGGCGGGTGGTGAAGACGCGGAGGGTCCGGGTGGCCTCGCCACCCGCGTACGTCGCCAGCGCAAACTCCACCTCCGCGCCTTCGCTGCGTCCGATCCACTCGCGCTGCATCGTCCGCGTCGACTCGGGCCAATCGAGGAACGCGAGCTGGTCCAGCAGGCGCTGGGCGCAGGCGGTGATGCGGAACATCCACTGCTTGAGCGGCTTGCGCAGGACGGGGTGCCCGCCGCGCTCGCTGCGCCCGTCGATCACCTCGTCGTTGGCCAGGACGGTGCCGAGCCTGGGGCACCAGTTGACCATGGTCGTGCCCTGGTAGGCCAGGCGGTACGAGTCCACGATCGCCCGCCGCTGGTCGGGCGAGCACTCGTGCCACGACGTTGGCGCGGGCGAGAGGGGCTGGGCCTCCTCGGCGTCGGGGTTCACCTGCGGGCGGATCTCGCCCAGCTCCAGGTGGGTGACCAGGTCGGCGATCGGGGCGGCGGCGTGGCGCCGCGGGTCGAACCACGCGTCGTAGAGCCTGAGGAAGATCCACTGCGTCCAGCGGTAGTACTCGGGGTCGATGGTGCCGAACTCGCGCGACCAGTCGTACGAGAAGCCGAATCGCTGCAGCTGGCGCCGGAAGGTGTCGATGGACTTCCGGGTGGTGAGGGCGGGGTGCACGCCGGTCTGGATCGCGTACTGCTCTGCGGGGAGCCCGAAGGCGTCCCACCCCATGGGGTGGAGGACGTTGTACCCGCGCATGCGTCGGAATCGGCAGACGATGTCGGTGCCCGTGTAGCCCTCGGGGTGCCCCACGTGCAGCCCGGCGCCGCTGGGGTAGGGGAACATGTCGAGGCAGTAGAACTTGGGACGGGCGGGGTCGAAGCCGGGCTCGCCCGGGTTGGGCTGGCGGTACGTGCCCTGGACGCTCCAGCGCTCCTGCCAGGCCCGCTCGATCCGGTCGGCCAGGGCGGCTGTGTAGCGATGGGGCGGGGCGTCCTCGCGGGGGCTGGCGGGCGGCTGGGTCATGGGCGAACCTCGGGCGGGTGGGCAATGAAAAGAGCCCCGACGTGCGGGGCTCCGGGTGTGCGGATCAAGACCTCGCGCGTCAGGAACGTGCGAAGGGGCGAAGCAGCGAGCGAGGCACCTCGAACCTCATGGGGCGGAGTATACGCCCGGGGGCGCCTCAGCGGTGCCTGGGGGGCGCGACCCGGAGGGGCTTGGCCTCCCCCTGAGGCTGGAGCAGACGCTTGGCCTCGCCCGCCAGGTAGAACGAGCCGGTGACGCAGATCGCGTCCTCACGCGCGACGGCGCCGCGGGCCAGGACGAGGGCGTCGCGGAGCGTGGGCGCCGTTTGGGCCGGACGCGAGCACAGGTCCAGGTAGCGTCGGGCCAGGTCGCGCGGCTCCATGGCGCGGGGGTTGTTGGACGCCCGGGTGAAGACGACCTTGTCGGCCCCTGCGCCCAGGCGACGCAGCATGCCCGGGGCGTCCTTGTCCTTGGCGCACCCGAAGACCACGACGAGGGAGTCGTAGCGGACGTGGGTGGCCAGGCTCTTGAGCAGCGCGCCGATGGACTCGGGGTTGTGCGCGCCGTCGATGAAGATGCGCGGGGACGCGTGGACGAGTTCGAGCCGCCCGTGCCCGGGCGTCTGCGCCAGCCCGCGCACCACGTCGCGCTCGCGGATCGTGTACCCGTGCTGGCGCAGCTGGTCGAGCACGCCCAGCACGAGCCCGCAGTTGGTCGCCTGGTGCTCGCCCCGCAGCGGGACGACGATGTGCTCGAAGCTGGAGCGCGGGGTCGTCAGGCAGACGCGGGCCTCGGGTCCGTGCCCGCTGCTGGGCCCCACACGCGACGAGAAGTCCAGGTCCTGTCCCAGGACCAGCAGCGGCGCGCCGCGGTCCTCGGCCGCCCGGCGGATGGCCTCCCCCGCCCCCGCGTCGGGCTGCTCCAGCGTGAGCACCGGGACCCCGGGCTTGATGATCCCGGCCTTCTCGCGGGCGATGGCCTCGTGCGTCGTGCCCAGCAGGTCCGTGTGCTCCAGGTGGATCGCCGTGATGACGCTGACCAGCGGGGTGATCACGTTGGTCGAGTCCAGACGTCCGCCCAGCCCGACCTCCACGACGGCGATGTCCACGGCCTGCTCGGCGAAGTACAGGAAGGCCAGGGCCGTGATCAACTCGAAGAACGTGGGCGGGCCCCAGGCCTTCTGGAACCTGGGCAGGATCGACGCGATCTTCTGCGCGAGGATCCGGAAGTCCTCGTGGGGGATGGGGCGTCCGCCGATGCGGACGCGCTCGCGGATGTCCATCAGGTGCGGGCTGGTGTACAGCCCCGTGGTCAGCCCGCAGGCCTGCAGGCTGGCCGCCGCCATCTCGCAAACGCTGCCCTTGCCCTTGCTCCCGCCCACGTGGACGGACTTGAAGCTCGTGTGGGGATTGCCCAGCGCCTCCATCAGGGCGGCGGTGCGTTCGAGCTTGAAGGTGTGCGGATCGAGCTTGGAGTGGTTCGAACGCTCGACATTCACGCG
>JBGAOG010000037.1:0-26781 GCA_044221985.1 Phycisphaerales bacterium | reverse complement strand
TAGCTTGCTGGCAAGGCGGGAGGTTGGTGGGGAATCTCGGCCTAGGCTGGCGGGGAGATCTGCGCGTCGGCATCCGGGGGCGATCCCGAACCCGGCGGCGGGGTACGGTGAGGGCATGACTCCGCTCATCGCCATCGCGGCTCTCGCCCTTGCGTCCCCACCCCCGGTCGCGCCCCCGGCCCAGCCCCCGGCCCTGATCGGCCCCGTCCAGGCCTGGGCTTTCGACGATGCCGCGTCGCTCGAGGGCTGGGACCTCTCGGCCACGGGCGACGCGGCCAAGCGCATGCCCAAGCCCAAGATCGAGGGGGGCAAGTTCTACCTGCTCGAGTCGTGGAGCAACTCGACGTGCGTGGCGGCGGCGCCGGTGCTGCCCGAGGGGGAGCGTGCCGCGGCGTGGGTCGAGTTCCGCTTCACGCTCGTGATGAACACGGGGACGGAAGGGATGGGGCTGGCGTGGCTGGACACGTCGGCGCACGGCGCCGAGCCCAGGATTCCCGCGGAACCCAAGGAGGCGTTCGGGCCGGGCGTGAACGCGCAGGCCATCACGCTCGAGCCGTGGGGCTGGGAGGCGCCGAATTTCGCGCGCGGGTTTGGCGTGGGGTTCGACGCGTCGGACGCACCCAACCGCGATCCGTTCAAGGGCTCGGGGAACAACTACGACCGCCCGCAGCGGGAGGTCTCGCTGCACTGGGACGGGATGGAGGTCGTCAAGCGCGTGGCGAACGTCGAGTTCCGCGACGAGAAGCCGCACCAGGTGCGCGTGCGGGTGGACTTTGTCACCGGCGGGGCGATGGCGGGCGTGTGGATCGACGGCGACGCGGTGTTCGAACGGGCGTTCGTCGCGGGGATGACGCCGTTCGCGGGGCGGGCGGTCTTGGGCGCTCGCAACGGCGCGACGGCGGGGGACGTGCTGATCGACGACCTGACGATCGCGCGCGGGCCGGCGGTGGAGGCACCCGCGCCGCCGCTGCGTGTGACGGGGCTGGACCACGTGCTCAACGACAAGGACCACGGCAACAACGAGGCGAGGGTGGAGTTTCCGGCGGACACGAGCGCGTACGGGCGGATCATCTGCACGCTGCGTCTGGACAAGCCGGAGAAGCGATTCGACCCGTGGGATCGTGCCGCGCACGTGAACATCGTGGACGATTCGGGCGAGGTGTTCGAGTTGATCCGGTACATCACGCCGTACCACCGCGGGCATGAATGGAAGGTGGACGTGTCGGACTTCCGCCCGCTGCTGACGGGGAAGAAGAAGATCGTGCAGGCGTGCGGCACGCAGGGCGAGGGATGGGTGGTGAGCATGTGGTTCGACTACTACCCGAGGGCGGCGGGAGGGGGTTCGGGGGATTCCGGGGGTGATGCGCCGTGCGCGATCAAGATGGTGAACCTGTGGAGCGGCGGGCCCGAGATCGGCAACCCCGACAAGCCGGTGGAGGCGTTCTATGCACCGCGCACGGTGCCCGTGCCCCAGGGCGCGACGGGCGCGCGGGTGCGCAGCGTCGTGAGCGGGCACGGCATGTCGCCCAACACGAACAACGCGGGTGAGTTCATGTCGATCGCGCGGACGCTGAAGGTGAACGGCGAGTCGTGGGTGAACACGCTGTGGAAGAGCGACAACTACCTGAACCCCTGCCGCCCGCAGGGCGGGACGTGGAAGTACGACCGGGCGGGCTGGGCGCCCGGAGACATCGTGCGCCCGTGGGAAGTCGACGTGAGCACGAGCGAGCGGAAGGAACTGCGGATCGAGTACATCCTGGATGCGTACGTGAACGAGGGCCGCGGCAAGACCTGGGCGCCGACGCACCGGACGGAGGCGCAGGTGGTGTTCTACGGGGAGAGGAAGTAGGGGAGCGGCGAGCCGGGAGAGGGGCGCTCGGCGAATCTACGATCCCTCATGCGCGAGTCGGAACTCCTGGCCCACATCTACGGGCGGTCGCAGCGCCTGGCCGGGGCCGCTTCCGGGGGCGCGAAGATCGTCGTCGGGCCGGGGGACGACTGCGCGGTGGTGGAGTCGCCGGGGGGCGAGCCGCTGCTGCTCAAGGTGGACCAGGTCGTGGGCGGGCGGCACTTTGGCGCGGACGCACCGGTGGACGCGATCGCACGCAAGGCCATTGCCCGCGCTGTATCGGACATCGCGGCGATGGGCGGGGCGCCGATGGTGAGCCTGTGCGGGGCGGTGCTGCCGCACGGGTATGGGCAGGCCGATGCGCTCTTCGACGCGATGCACGAGTGGGCGGGCGCGTTCGGGTGCCCTCTGGTGGGCGGGGACATCTCGATGCTCGCGGAGGGGCAGGCGGGCCCGCTGGTGCTGGGCGTGACGATCGTGGGCAGGCCGCACGCGCTGCGCGGGCCGGTGCTGCGTTCGACGGCGAGGGTCGGCGACGAGGTGTACGTGACGGGCCAACTGGGCAACTCGCGGGCGTCGGGGCGGCACATGACCTTCGAGCCGCGCCTGCGCGAGGCGGCGTGGTTGTGCGACGCCCTGGGTGCGAACCTGCACGCGATGATGGACGTCTCCGACGGGTTAGGAAGAGACGCGGGGCGGATGGGCGAGGCGAGCGGCGTGGTGCTGGAGCTGCGGGCCGACGCGCTGCCGATGCACGCCGACTGCCCGGATTGGAGGCGGGCCGCGGGGGAGGGCGAGGACTACGAGCTGCTGTTCTGCGTCGACGCGGGGGCTGGGGGGAAGCTGCCGGCGACGGGCCCCCCCCAGGGGCCGCCCACGCGGTTCACGCGGATCGGGCGGGTGGTCGCTCCGGGCGCGAAGGAGCAGGCGGGGAGCGTGATCGTGGCCCCGGACGGGCAGCGGGTGCCCGCGGGCGAGATGGGGTGGGAGCATGGGTGAAGAGCACGAAGCACGGGCGGGGTTTCCTGGCGTGGAGCCCATGGGCGCATGAAGAGGGACGACGCGGCTGGTGAGGCAGGGCGATGTTGAAGGCGGTGAAGCACGCATCGAGCGAAGAAGCGACGTCCGCCCTGGCCGCGGGGGTGGCCCAGGTGCTGCGCGCGGGGGATGTGCTGTCGCTGGAGGGCGACCTGGGCGCGGGGAAGACGACGTTCGTGCGGGCCCTGGCGCGGGCGATGGGTGCCGACGAGAAGCTCGTGAGCAGCCCGACGTTCGTGATGGTGAACCAGTACCCGGTGAAGCTCGCGGGCGCGGGGGCGGCGCGCCTGGTGCACCTGGACGCGTACCGCCTGCACGGGCCCGACGACCTGGACGCGCTGGGTTGGGACACGTTCTACGACGCGGTCGCGGGGCGGGCGCGGGACGGGCACGTGCTCGTCGTCGAATGGCCCGGGCGGATCGCCTCGGCGCTGGCGTCGCCCGCGGGCGAGGCGACCGGGCACCAGGGCACGCTGCGATTCACGCCCGACGGCGAGGACTCGCGTGAGATCGTGCTCGAGCTGCCCGAGGCGTGGGCGGAACGGGCGCGCATGCGGGAGTTGATCGAGCGCGACGCCACGCGCTGCCGGATCACGGGGCGATGGGTCCCCCCCACGGCCGCGAGCTATCCCTTCGCGGACGATCGCGCGCGTCTGGCGGATCTGAACCGCTGGTTTTCGGGCTCGTACGGCACGAGCCGTCCGCTGGCGCCGGGCGAAGGGGGCGAGCCCGAGGATCCGGGCGGGACGTGACGCGGTCGCTTACCATCGCCCCATGATTCGACGAACCCTCGCTGGCGTGCTCACCGTCGCGGCCTGCGCCCCCGCCGCCCTGGCCGCCGACCCCGCGGGCGGGGGTCTGTGGGGCCTGTTCCGCCAGTCGTTCGACGTGTTCACGGTGCTGCTGGTGCTGGGCTCGCTGGTGGGGTGCACGGTGGCGTTCGTGTGCCTGATGGAGATCCGCGAGGGCAAGATCCTGCCCATGTCCAGCGTCTCGCGGTTGAACGGGCTGCTCGAGAACAACCGCATCCAGGACTTCCGCGACTTCGTGCTGACCGACGCGTCGTTCGTCTCGCGCTCGCTGCGGGGCGCGATGGTGCACATCGGCAAGGACCGCACGGCGCTGCGCGAGGCCGCCGAGCTGGGCGCCAGCGAGGAGTCGGCCCGCTGGTTCCGTCGCATCGAGCTGCTCAACGTGATCGGGAACCTGGGCCCGCTGGTGGGCCTGGCGGGCACGGTCTGGGGGATGATCCTCGCGTTCGCGAGCCTGGGCGAGGCGGGGGGGCAGACGCAGGCGGCGAACCTGTCGCTGGGTATTTCCAAGGCGCTGTTCCACACGCTGCTGGGGCTGTGCCTGGCGATCCCGTGCCTGCTCGTGTTCGGGATCTACCGCTCGATGGTGGATCGCATCTGCACGCGGGGGATGCTGATCACGGCCGACCTGGTCGAGAAGCTGCCCGCGCAGGACTCCAGGGGCGCCTGAACGATGCGCCCCCGCCGCTACGAGCCCGCGCACCATGTTGGCAAGATCAACGTCACGCCGTTGATCGACGTGGTGATGTGCCTGATCGTGTTCTACCTGCTGGTGGGCCGCCTGGCCAGCGACAAGGCCGCGGGCGTGCTGTTGCCGGGGACGCGCGTGGGCGCGACGACGCCCGCGGGCCAGGCGCTGGTGGTGAACATCCTCGCGGCGGGCGACGGCGCGTCGATCGTGGTGGACGGGCGCACGCTCTCGCCCGAGGCCCTGCTGGAGCGTCTGAAGCACCACGCGGGCGACAACGCCGATGCCGCCAGCCCGGTGCAGATCCGCGCCGATCGGCGTCTGGCGTACTCGGGCGTGGCGCCGGCGATCGGGGCCTGCCGCCAGGCGGGGCTCAAGAGCGTGCTGCTCACGACCCAGCGAGAGGAGGGCTCGCGATGAGCCTCCTCCAGCGGTTCCGCCGGCGCAATGCCCTGGCGCTGCACGAGCTGCACTACGGGCCCAACATGACGCCCATGGTCGACGTGGTCATGGTGATCCTGGTCTTCTTCATGGCCAGCGCGGCGATCCTGGGGCCCGAGTGGTTCCTGCGGTCGGCGGTGCCCATCGTCAAGCCCTTCACGAGCACGGGAACCACACGCGATGCGCTGACGATGCGGATCACCCTCACGCGCGAGGGCCAGGCGACCGCGGCCCGCCTCGCCGGGCCCGACCAGCCCGCGATCTCCGTCGACGCGCTGCTGGAGCGATTGGCCGCGCAGGCCTCGAGCGCGGGACCGGGGAACCTCACGGTCGTGGTGAGCCCGGCCGGGGATGTGCCCTACGACGACGTGGTCCGCGTGCACGAGCACTGCCAGCGGCTGGGGATCGGGCGCGTGGGGATCCTGGACCGGGAGTAGGGCCCGGCGTGCTAGTTCTTCGCGCCCTCGTCCATCCAGGCCTTGAGGCCTTCCTCGTCCCACGTGGGCTCGAAGTCGCCGCCGCGGGCGGGGGGGCGCGGGGGTGGGAGTCGTCGGTCCTTGCCGAGGATTTCCTCGAGGCGGGCCTGGGCCTTCTTGTCGACGTCGCGCCGGACCTCGCGGGGCTTGGTCACGCCGCTGGTGTCGACGTCGCGGGCCGAGAGGACCTTCTCGGGGCTGGCGGCGAGGAGGTCATGGACGTGGTCGATGGCCTGCGCGAGGGCGAGGTTGGCGAGGGAGGCGTCGCGTTCGTACTCGCGGGCGAGGGCGTCGACCCGCCCCTTCTGCGAGTCGGAGAGATCGGTCATGGCGCGGGCCGCGGCCAGGGAGCGGGCGAAGTTGGAATCGGCGAAGGTGCGCGGGAAGGAGCGGCGCCAGATCTCGGCGTGGAAGGCGGCGCGGGACGCTTCGGGGAGGGCCGGGGCGATGGCCTTGGCGTGCTGGCGGTTGCACTCACGCATCCGGGCGGCGGCGGCGTAGAGGCGCGGGAGGACCTCGGCCTGGGGCGACATGGCGGCGGGGTCGAGCATCTCCCGGACCAGCGCCTCGCGGGCGCGGAGCAGGGGATCGAGCGCCGAGTCGTACGCCTCGACCAGCGAGGCCAGGGCCTTGTCGGCGCGCCAGGCGACCTGCTGCGCCTCGAGAACGTCGATGAGGTCGACGTTGTCGCCCCCGAACACGCGCACGGCGCGGAGCCCCTCGCGCCGGCGGGCGCGCTCGAACGCGCCGAATCGCGGGGCCTGCTCGGGCGTGAGCAGGGCCTTGGCGTCGGCGAGGAACGCGCCGTCGAGCGCGCTCAGCGAGTCGAGCGCGGCCTTGGAGAGCCGGCCCACCTGCTGCTCGGCCTGGGCGAGCTTGCCCGATTCGCGCCCCTGGTCGATGAGCGACGAGCACTTGGCGCGCAACTCGTCGATGGTGCCCTTGTAGGTCGTGCGGTACTTGGCGTAGGCGTCGTCGAGCAGGGCCGCCTGCCTGGAGTCCAGGCCCAGGATCTCACGGGCCGTCCGGATGCTCGCGCGCGACGCGGGGTGGAGCAGCACGTCGAGCTGTCCCTGGGCGCGGGCGAGGCCCGTCGACGCGAGGAGGAGCATGCCCAGGGCGAGGGTGCGCAGGATTCGGGCGATAGGGGGCGGGTTCATGCCGTGAATCTAGGCGTCCTGCCCGCCCCGGGGCGGGGGGCCGGCGAGGTCATTCATCCTGCTCGTCCTCGCCCTTGACCCAGCGTTCGACGGCGTTCTCGTCGAAGTCGGGCTCGATCTCCGACCTGTGGTCGCGGCGCGAGGCGCGCGGGGGCGCGGGCAGGCGGGCGTTCTGGTCCTTGCTGAGCAGGCGTTCGAGGCGTTCGGCGTAGCGTTTGTCGAGATCGTCGCGGGCCGCGCGGGCCTGGACGAGGGCGTCCTGGTTGGAGATCTCGTCGTTCAGGGCCTTCATGGGGTCGGCGATGAACTCGTCGTGGGCGCGGTCGATCTCGGCGACCCAGGCGGCGTTGGCGCCGGCGGCCTCGCGCTCATAGCCCGACGCCAGCGCGCCCAGTTCGGCGCGCTGGGACTCCGTGAGGTCGTTGAACTTGGCGGCGGCGGCGAGGATGCGCGTGGCCTTGCACGGGCCATAGACCCGGGGGTAGGTCTGCCGGCGGATCTCGGCGTCGAAGGCGGCGCGGGCGTCGGGGGGCAGGGCCTCGCCGATTCGGCGCGCCGCCCCGCGGTTGCAGTCGCGCAGCTTCTTGCCCAGGTCGTACATCCTGGTGACGGTGCCTTTGAAGGAGTTCTCGTTGAGCTCCATGGGGTTCTCGACCTTCATGATCATGTCGAAGAGCTCGCGCAGGGCGGCCTGGCGCTCGGTGATGAGTCGGTCGAGGGACAGGTCGTACTCGTCCACGATCGGCGCCAGGGCCTTGTCGCCCCGCCAGGCGATCTTCTGGGCCTCGAGCAGGTCGATCAGGTCCACGTTGTCGCCCGCGACGATGCGCATCGACCGCATCGAGTCGCGCCGGTGGGCCCGCTCCACGGCGCTGAACCGGGCGGCCTGCCCGGGCCCGAGCAGGGACTTGATGTCGTCGAGGAGGCCCGCGTCGAGCTTCTCGGTGGCGGCGACCAGCCCGCGGGTTTGCTCGCGCACCTTCTCGCGCTGCTTGGGGTCGTCGTCCTTCTCGTGGAGGGCCTGGACTTTGGCCTGGGCATCCTCCATGGCGGTCTTGAACGCGGTGCGGTAGCCCTGGTAGAGGTCGCGCACCAGCGAGGCCTGCTCCGGGTCGAGGTCCAGGATGGCCCGGGCTTTTTCGATGGTGCGCTGGGTGATGGGGTGCAGGACGGCGTTGAGCTCTTCCTGGGCCCGGGCCTGGAGCGCGAGCAGCAGCAGGGCGGACAGGAACGGCACGAGGCGTAGGAACGGCCGGGGTTTCATGCCCCTGTTATACCCGGAAGCGGACGGGGGGTTTCGGCGGGCCGCGTCTACCCTGACCCCGTGGCGAATCGGAGGTACGACCTGCTGGCCATCGACCTGGACGGCACGCTCTTTGACGGCAAGGGGCGTGTCAGCGAGGCGAACCGCGCGGCGCTGCGCGCGGCCCGCGACCAGGGCCTGCGGACGACGATCTGCACGGGGCGGGGGCTGGTCGAGTGCGCCCACGCGCTGGAGTGGATCGGGCAGACCGACCCGGTGGTGGTGGCGGGGGGGGCGATCGTGGCCTGCCCGCGAAGCCGGCGCACGCGCCATCGCTTCGCGGTGGACCTGGACCTGGTGCGCCGCGCGGTGGGCACGCTGCTGGCGCACGACCACGCGGCCCTCGTGCTCAAGGACCCGCTGGAGGCGGGGTACGACTATCTGGTGGTGCGAGGGGAGGCTGAGGTTCCGCTCGATCCGGTGACGATGTGGTGGTTCCAGGCGATGAACGTGCGGGTGCGCTACGCCCGGACGCTCGAGGAGGACCAACACCCGGAGCACACCGTGCGGGTGGGCGCGTGCGGGAAGGCCTCGGCGTGCGCGGCGATCATGCGGGACCTGCGCCAGGCGGCGGGTGAGCGGGCGATCATCCACCACTTTCCCGCGGTGGTCGCGCCCGACGACGCGTCGCGCACGGAGGACGGCGACACGCTGCACGTGCTGGAGCTCTTCGACGCCGGCGCGAGGAAATGGTCGGGGATCGAGGTGGTGGCGCAGGACCTGGGGATCCCACTCTCGCGCATCGCCGCCGTAGGGGATCAGGTCAACGACCTGGACATGATCGAGCACGCGGCCCTGGGCATCGCGATGGGCAACGCCATCGCGTCCGTGCGCGAGAAGGCCGACCGGTGCACGCTCAGCAACGACGACGACGGGGTGGCGCACGCGATCACGAAGATCCTGTCGGGGGAGTGGTGAGAAGAAGGCACCAGGGGCTGGGCCCGGGAAGCGGGCAAGAGAGAGAGCCGGTCCGGATGGCGGACCACCGACGATGCAGACGCTCAGCGAGATCAAGGCCATGCTGGAGGCGCGGGGGCTCGCGCCGCGGAAGGGGTTCGGGCAGAACTTCCTGATCGACCACAACCTGATCCGCAAGCTGGTGGATGCCTCGGGTGCGGGCGCCGGCGACGTGGTGCTGGAGGTCGGCCCGGGCACGGGGACGTTGACGGAAGAGTTGCTGGCGCGCGGCTGTCGCGTCGTCGCCGGCGAGATCGACCGCGGGCTGAGCGAGCTGCTGCGCGAGCGGTTCGCGGGCGATCGCTTCACGCTGGTGGAGGGCGATTGCCTGGATGGCAAGCGGTCGCTGGCGCCGGCGCTGGTGGAGGCGATCGGGCAGGCCGCGGGCCCGGGCGGGAGCTTCCGGCTGGTGTCGAACCTGCCCTATGGGGCGGGGACGAGCGTGATGTCGATCCTGCTGGCGGACCATGCCCGCTGTGCCGGGCTGTTCGTGACGATCCAGCGCGAGGTGGCCCATCGCATTGCGGCTCGCCCGGGCGCGGGCGAATTCGGACCCGTCAGCGTGTTGGCCCAGGCGGTGGGGGAGGTGGAGGTGCTGGCCGCCCTGCCGCGCGAGTGCTTCTGGCCCCGCCCGGACGTGACGAGCGCGATGGTGGCGGTGCGTCGGCGGGAGCGGCCCTTGTGCGCCGACCCGCGGGCCCTGCTCGACCACGCCCAGCACCTGCTCTCCAAACGGCGCAAGCAACTGGGCAGCGTGGTGGGGCGGGATTTCCCTTGGCCCCCGGGCGTGATCCCGACGATGCGGGCCGAGGACCTGACGGTGGAGCAGTTCGTGGCGATGAGCCGAGGGATGGGGGCGCCGTGAATAACCGAGAAAGGCCCTCCACAACCGGGCCGCGCGTGGGTACGCTGGTGGGCGATGCACCCGCCGGGCTTTGTGGAAGGAACCGACGCGCACGATCTGGGTGAGTCCCTCGCGCCCTGCCTGACGCAGGCGTGCGGGGGACGCTTGGGGCGTATCGATTTCTTCCGTTCCACGCACCAGCACGGCGGGGCCGCCACCGGGTTCTCGACCTGGCGCGAGGAGGGCGGCGCGAGCGTGCCGGTGATGGTCAAGCTGCCGGTGGGACCGGTGGAGCATCGCTGGTCGCTGGCCCTGGGCGGCAACGGGGATGGGGTCTGGGACGACGCCCGGGCCCAGGGCTGCCCGGTGCCGCGAGTGTTCGCCGCGGGCACCATGCTGGGGGGGTACGACTTCGCGTGGCTGGTGGTCGAGCGGCTCAGGCTCCCGCTCTCGCCCACGCACATGGACGCGTCGCAGGTGCGCGAGCTGCTGGAAGCCGCCGCGGACTTCCAACGCCAGGCCGTGATCGCCAACCCCACGGTGGAGGGTCACGGCAAGACGCCCGACTGGGGGGCGCTGATCCACAAGGGGCGCCAGGCCTGCCACGACGACGCCCTGCCCGAGTCGCAGAAGTGGAACGACGTTCTCAAGAAGGTGGAGAAGGCCCTGGGGGTGCTCAAGGCCAAGTGGGATCGGCGCCACGTGAACGCCTGGTGCCACGGGGACCTCCACGCGGGCAATCTGATGCACCGCTGGCGCGAGGACGGCACGGTGCGGCGCGGGGTGCTCATCGACCTGGCGCTGGTCCACCCCGGGCACTGGGTCGAGGACGCCGTCTATCTCGAACGCCAGTACTGGGGGCACGAGGCGATGCTCCACGGGGTCAAGCCGGTGAGCGAGCTGGCCCACCAGCGGCGCCAGCGCGGGCTTCCCGCCGACGGGGACTACGCGGAGCTGGCGGCGGTGCGGCGCGTGCTGATGGCCGCGTCCGCGCCCGCCATGGCGTACCGCGAGGGCAACCACCGGTACCTTCACTCGGCCCACGAGGTGCTGGAGCGGAACCTGCACCAGGCCGCCCACTGACCGCTCCGACACCGGACAACACCTGAACGCCGGGCGCGTCCCCCGCGGCTACCATCCGCCGACGCACGGGCAAGTCCCGGGAGGGGCCCGAGGGAACCGTGCGGCCCGAGGCGGGGCGGCACACCCGCGACGAGAATGCGAGGCAGGGGCATGGAATCCTTCGATCGCTTGAAGCAGATCATCGTCGAGGCCGAAGAGGACATCAAGAAGGCCGAGGGCGGGAACAAGGCGGCGGGCACGCGGGCCCGCCAGTTCATGCAGCAGATCAAAGAGGTGGCTCAGGAAGTCCGCCAGAAGATCCTGGAGTTGCGGGATGCCGGCGAGCAGAAGTGAGTCTCCGGGCGCGGGGCCGGACGCGGCCCCAGCCCCCACGCGGCTCCTCTTCGACATTTCGGGGGTGGACCTCGGCGCGACGCATGCCGACCGGCCCGCGATCGAGAAGTGGATCCCGCATCGCGGGCGGATGCTCCTGCTGGATCGCGTCGTCTGGGTCAACGCGGGCATGACGCAGGGCGTGGCCATGCGCCGGGTCGGCGCCGACGAGTTCTGGGTGCCCGGGCACTTCCCGTCCAAGCCCGTCTTCCCCGGCGTGCTGCAGGTGGAAACCGCGGCGCAGTTGTCGTGCTACCAGTGGGTCGTGCGCAAGGGCACCCCGTCGCTGGCCGTGTTCCTGCGCATCGAGAACTGCGTCTTCCGCTCGATGGTGGTGCCCGGGGATGACTTCTACGTGCTGTGCCAGGAGATCAAGTGGCAGAAGCGACGGTTCGTTTCGCGAGTGCAGGGGCTCGTGGGCGACCGCGTGACCTTCGAGGCCGAGCTCAGCGGCATGTGCCTCGAGGGGTGAGCAGCCCATGCACGGCGCCCCCTATCCCCTCCTCTTCGAGCCGATCCTGCTGCCCAAAGTCTGGGGCGGCGAGCGCCTCGCCCGGTTCGGGAAGCCGGTCGCCCCGGGCGATCGCGTGGGCGAGAGCTGGGAACTGGCGGACCTCTCGGCCACGTCCGCCTCGGGCGCGGGCGGGGGGGCGAAGCGTTCGGTCGTGCGCAACGGCCCGCTGGGCGGCACGACGCTCCACGACGTGATGACGCAGTGGGGCGAGGCTCTCTTGCCCGCGGCCTCGCGCACGGGGGCGGGCGAGTTCCCGGTGCTCATCAAGTTCCTCGACGCCCGCGAGGACCTGTCGGTGCAGGTGCACCCCAGCCCCGACTACGCCGCGGCCCACCCCGGGGCGCACCTCAAGACCGAGTGCTGGTACGTGCTCGACGCCGAGCCGGGCGCGCTGATCTACAAGGGCGTGCGCGAGGGCGTGACGCGGGAGGTGTTCGAGGCCGCCCTGGCCCGGGGGGACCGCGCGGGGATCCTGGACTGCCTTCAGGCCGTGCCCGCGGTCCCCGGCGAGTGCCACAATTTGCCCAGCGGGACGCTGCACGCGCTGGGGGCCGGGGTGCTGGTGGCGGAGGTGCAGACGCCCAGCGACACGACCTTCCGCGTGTACGACTGGGGGCGCGTGGGGCGGGAGCTGCACGTGGCGCAGGCGCTGGAGTGCATCGACTTCTCCCCGGCCCTGCCCGCGATGCGTTTCGACCGCCCGGGGTTCTACAACGGCGTCATGGGGACGGACTACTTCCTCCTCTCGCGCTGCACGATCGACGAGCAGGGCATGACGCTGGCGGGCGAGCCCGGCTCGCCGTGGATGGTGCTGGGGGGCGAGGGCGAGATCGCCCGCCGCGGCAAGGGCGAGCACGCGGTGCGCGCGGGCGACACGGGCCTGACGCCCGCGGCGTGCGGGCGCGAGTGGACGCTGCGGGCGAGGGAGGGCAGCGAGCTGGCGGTGCTGTTCGTGCGGCTGCCGGGCGTGGGGTGACACGAGCGAGGCGCGAGGAGCGCAAGGCGTGACCAGCCCAACGCGCCACGAGCCCGACGCGCCAGCGAGGGTTCTTCGGAGGGCCAAGGCGTCAGGGAATCCGTGCCCCGCCCGCGCGAAGACGCTGAAGTTGCTTCGTCGAACCTCCCCGGGGGCGGAACCTCAGCGGCACGTCGATGGCACCTGCCCGAACACCAGAGTTTGGAGGAACCGGACTTTGGTGGCACGGGACGAGGGCAGTTCGATGCCACCGGCCGCGAGCGCGCGGGCCGCCCTGGCCGGCATGCGAGGTATGCGGGCGGCTTGGGTCGAACGTGTACCAATTCCCCACGCGGGCGGTTTGGGAGGCGGTGTAGTCCTGCTTGACGTGGGTCGGGCGACTTGCACGGCTGCCCCGAGGAGGGGACACTGGCGGAATGGACACTCCATATACCGTGAAGAGGACACCGCTGACCGGCACGCGGCGCGTCCACTTCAAGTGTCCAAAGTGCGCCGATCCGATCAACTTCGATCTGGAGGACGCGGGTAAACAAGAACTTTGCCCAAGCTGCGGCAGTCGGTGCGTTGTTCCGGGAATTTCCGATCTGTCATTGGAGCGAGAACGCCTGGCCGCCGAGAAGGCAGAGGAACGAAAGCGCCGGGAGAAGCAAGCCGAGAAGGCTGAAGAAGACGCAGCCAAAGAACACACGCGGGCGCTGCAGGCGCAACGCGACAGGCTGGACTCGGAAACTCGGGCGAAGGCGACGGACCGCTGGCGTGCACGAACCGCCGGCCTGAATACCTGGGGCACGATCCTTCTGTGGATCAGCCTCGTCCTCTTCCTCATCGCCCTGCTACTGGTCCTCCGCGTGGACGGCGTGCTTGGATGGGCCATTGCCGGTCTCGCCGACTCCTGCATCCTCTTCGGCGTGATCTGCAAGGCCGCAGGTCTACTGGGCGCCGAGATCAGCCGCCGGGCCTGCGAACTGGAGGATGCGATTCGCACGCCGAAGGACTCGACCCGATAGGCCGAGGCTGTCGGTCTGCAGTTGTCACTTGCCACGGCGCAGGAGTTTGCTACGCTGACTCCGAGGGCTTGCCGGCTAGCTACCGGTGAGGCTCGGGCAGGCTGAGGCTGCACCTTCCGGCAGGTGGCACCGAAAATCACCCGCGGCCGTGCCCCCTCGCGTGCTTTGACGCTCCGTGTCTTCCGGGGGTTGTGAGACCATCGCACTGACCCCCGGGGGCGAAGCGCGGTCGGTGGCACGAATGCACTGACCTCTGACGCCACGAAGGACCCTCGCTGGCGCGTCGGGCTCGTGGCCCCTCCCTCACCCCCGGAAAGATCGAGGCTCGTATTCAGGATTCGAAGAACCCTCGCTTGCGCGTCGGGCTCGTGACCCCTCCCTCACCCCCGGAAAGGTCGAGGCTCGCATTCAGGATTCGAAGAACCCTCGCTGGCACGTCGGGCTCGTGGCGCTCCGGGCTCGTCACACCCCGTACGCCTTCGCCACCTTGCGCAGGGCGTCCTGGGCGATGCGGAAGTGGTCGTCGGTCAGGTCGTGGTGCATGGGCAGGCAGAAGACCTGCGTCGCGAGCTTGTCGCTGACGGGGCAGTCCTTCTTGTTCCACCTGGCGAGCGCGGGCTGCATGGGCAGCGGGCGCGGGTAGTGCGTGGCCGTGGGGACGCCCTCGGCGCCCAGGGCCTTGCAGAACTCGTCGCGGGTGCAGCGGAACTTGCCCCCGGAAGTGTCCATCCTGACGGTGTAGAGGTGGTACACCGCCTCGCCCCCGGAGGTCGTGATGGGGGCGGAGAGGCCGGGGATCTCGCGGAGGATCTTGTCGTAGCGTGCGGCGTTGGCCTGGCGCTGCTTGGTCTGGGCGTCGAGGCGCTCCAGGCGCGAGACGCCGATGGCCCCCGTGATGTCGTTCATGCGATAGTTGTACCCGATGGACTCATGGAGGTACTTGTCGGTCTCGCCGTGGGAGCGGAGGAGCTTGATCTTGCGGGCGAGGGCGTCGTCGTTGCAGGTGATGAGGCCACCCTCGCCGGTGGCGAGGTTCTTGGTGGCGTAGAGGGAGTAGGTGACGGCGTCGCCGAAGGCGCCCAGCCCCTTGCCCTTCCACGTGGCCAGGTGGGCCTGGGCGGCGTCGTAGACGACCTTGAGGTTGTGCTTGGCGGCCAGGGCGCCGATGGCGTCGATGTCGACGGGGCAGCCGTAGAGGTGCGTGGCGGCGATGCCGCGGGTCTTGCTGGTGACCTTCCTCGCGGCGTCCTTGGCGTCGAACTGGAAAGTGTCGGGGAGCGCGTCGACGAAGACGGGGGTGCATCCGCGGGCGACGACCATGGAGACGGTGGCGATGTAGGACCACGCGGGGACGAGGATCTCGTCGCCGGGCTGGAAGAGGGGCTCGTAGGCGAGCTGGAGGGCGACGGTGCCGTTGGCGCACGTCATGGCGTGCCTGGCGTTGGTGATGGCGGCCCACTTCTGCTCGAACTCCTCGCACTTCTTGGCGGCGCGGAGCATGCCGGACTTGAGGACGGCGACGGCGGCGTCGATGTCGCCCTGGCTGAGGGCGGTGGACATGAAGGGGATGGGCTTGGCGGAAACGGGGGTGCCGCCGTCGAGGGCGAGCTTGGAGGGGGCAAGGGTGGAGGTGGACATAGGTGCTCCTTCAACTCAGGGTGGTGAGGGCGATCCTACGCGCGGCGTGGCGAGAAAGTGGGCGCGCGTTCGGGCTCTGTACCCCATGAGAATGCAACTGGGGCGGGCGATTTGTTCGTATAGTGGAAGGAGCACGTCGGCGCGCGACCGCGAGGCCGACGCACATCGGAGAGCACCCGTGAAGGTCAAGGCATGTCTTGCCGCGCTGGCGGCGGTAGTTTCGGCGTTGGGTCAGCCCGCGGTGCAGGCGACGGGCGACGCGTCGATGGTGCGCGAGTTCGCGGGCGTGCGCGCGTTCACGCAGCCCAGCCGCGACGCGGTGATGGGGTTCTCGCTGCCCACGCAGGTGGCCGAGATCTTCGTCAAGGGCGGGCAGGACGTGAAGAAGGGCGACTCGCTGATCCGGGGCGACGATGCCGAGGACCAGGCCCTGCTTCGTCTCCAGCAACTGGTGGTGGACAGCGACGTCTCGGTGAAGCGGGCGAGGGTGTCGATGGACCTGGCCAAGCTGGAATGGGACAAGCTCGAGCAGGCGCGGAGCAAGGGCGCGGCGACCGAGCAGGAGGTGGACCGGGCGCGCCTGGCGTACGACGGGTACCGCCTGGACTACGACAAGGCGATGCTCACGCAGCGTCAGGAGGAGGTGCAGCTGGATCGCATCAAGGCGCGCCTGAAGCACCTGATGCTGGCGGCGCCCTTCGACGGGCTGGTGGACCACGTGAAGGTGGACGTGGGCCAGAGCGTGGGGGACAACGAGAAGATCGTGCGCGTGGTGAAGGTCGATCCGCTGTGGATCGACGTGCCGGCGCAGATGCAGGAGGCGGGGACGCTGGCGGCCAAGGTGAATGACCCGGCCTGGGTGCTGGTGGAGGTGGCGGGCAAAGCGCGCGTGGTGGTGGGCAAGATCGTGGAGGTGGCGCCGGTGGCCGATCCGGCCAGCCGCACGCGCCGCGTCCGCGTGGAAGTGCCCAACGCGTCCGGAGCCTCGCAGATCGTGGCGGGTGAGCCCGCCTGGGTCCGCTTCACCGAGCCCACCAAGGGCGCGATGGACAAGCTGGGGGCCCAGGCCAGCGCCGCCGGGACCGGAGGAGGGCCCGCTCGATGATCGACCTGTCGAGCCTCAAGGCGCCCGGGTGGCAGCGCGTGGTGACGGAGTTGGCCGCCCCCGCGAGCGACGACCACGCGTTCCTGGTGCGGATGACCTCGGTGCTGGCGCAGGTGGCGTCGGCGCGGCGGGCGGTCTTCTTTTCCATCCCCGGGCAGCGAGAGACGGAGCAGCAAACGCCCGACGCGAAGGCGGAATTCTGGTGGCCCGGCGCGGGGGGCGAGGGGACGGTGACGCGGGCGGGGGCGGAGAGCACGCCGCCCACGGAGGGCCTGAACGACGCCAAGGCCGCCGCGCTCGCCGCCGCTGCCGCGCGCCAGCCCAGGGTCTTCGGCCTGGACAACGACGCGACGTTCTACGGCGACTCGGGCAAGGGCTTCCTGCTGGCGGTTCCGGTGGCGGCGGGGCTGCCCGGCGAGGCGCCGACGCTCCCGCTGCGGGGCGTGATCGCGCTGGAGCTCGAGCACCGCTCGCGTCAGGCGCTCCAGACGACGCTGGCGCTGGTGGAGGTACTGGCCGGGTACGCGTACTCCTACACCGCCATGCAGGCCCTGCATCGCACACGAGCGGCGTCGGCGTCGCTGGACCTGGCGGGGCGGCTGCTGGCCGGGCTGAACACCACGCCCAGCTTCAAGGGCGCGGCGATGCGCCTGGTCAACGACCTCTCGCGCCAGCTGGCCCTGGACCGCGTGGCCCTGGGGTGGGTGCATGGGCCCGGCGCCAGCGACCCCGACCCCGGCGCCCGGCGCGAGTGCCGCCTGGCGGCCCTGAGCGACACGGAGAACGTGGACCGGCGCATGAGCATGGTCCGCAAGCTCGAGGGCGCGATGGACGAGTGCATGGACCAGCGCCAGGCGGTGCTCTTCCCGCCCCCGCCCCCGGGGGACGAGGGCGACGCCGACGCGGTGCTGTCCCGCGCCGTGACCCACGCCCACCGCGACCTGGCCTCGACGGACGCGCGCGTGAAGGTCGCGAGCATTCCCCTTCGGGCGGGGGACGAGCGGGGCGAGCGCGTGGTGGGCGTGCTCACGATCGAATCGGGCAGCCCGACGGGCGGCGTCGACATCGCCGTCGTGGAGCTGCTCCAGGCCACCCTCGACCTTCTCTCCCCGGTCCTGCTCGTGCGGCGCAGCGACGACCGCAGCCTGCCCGCGCGGGCGCGCGATTCGGCGGTGCGCACCGGGGCCTGGCTGGTGGGCCCGACGCACACGACGTGGAAGCTGGCCGGCGCGGCGCTGCTCGTGCTGTCCCTGGTCGTGACGTTCGTGAAGACCGACTATCGCGTCGGCGCGCCCATGGAGGTCCGGCCCCGCGAGATCCGCACCGTCAGCATCCCCTTCGACGCGGTGCTGTGGTCGCTGGCCCCGGGCGTGGAGCCGGGCAAGACGGTCGAGGCCGGGCAGCTCCTGGGCGAGCTCGACACGACCACCATGCGCCTGGGCATGCTCGATTCCCAGGCGGAGGTGCTCCGCTACGAGAAGGAGAGCGACGAGGCGATGAAGCAGGGCGAGGTGGGCCAGGCCCAGCAGGCCGCCGCCAAGGCCGAGCAGGCGAGCGCGAAGGTCGCCCGCCTCCGGCACGAGATCGAGCGATCGAAGCTGGTGAGCCCGATCGCCGGGACCATCATCTCCGCCGACGTGCGCGAGAAGGTGCGATCGCAAGTCAAGCTCGGCGACGCGATCTTCCAGGTGGCGGACCTGTCCGATCTCGTGGCGGTGGCCAAGGTCGAGGACCGGGACATCTCGCTCGTGCGACTGGGCCAGGCGGGCGACATCGCCGCCAAGAGCGATCCCGCCCACACCGTGCCCGTCGAGGTCGAGGAGATCGTCCCGCTGGCCCAGCCCAAGGACGGCGTGAACAGCTTCGAGGTCCGCGCCCGCCTCAAGCCCGCGGCTCCCCAGGAGATCGAGGGCTTCCGCCCCGGCGTGGAGGGCCAGGCCCGATTCAACGCCGAGCGCATGTCGCTGATCCGCATCGCGAGCCGGCGGATCGTCGACCAGCTCCGCCTCTGGCTGTGGTGGTGACGCATGTCCGACCGCGCCACATTCTCCCCCTTCTGGCACCGCGTGCGGGCCCTCAAGCCCCGCCTGCGGCCGCACGTCCAGATCACCCGCCAGCACTACCGCGGGGGGCGCTGGCACGTGCTGCACGATCCGGCGAGCAACGCCTTCTACCGCCTCAGCCCCGTGTCGTACGAGTTCGTGGCGCTGCTGGACGGCACCCGCAGCGTGGAGGACGTCTGGGAGGGCTGCCTCGCCGCCCACGCCGACGACGCGCCCACCCAGAACGAGGTCATCCAGCTGCTGTCGCAGTTGTACACCGCGAACCTGCTGGCGGCGGATGTTCCGCCCGAGACCGAGCAGCTGCTCAAGCGCGGGCGTGAGCGCCTGAAGAAGCGGCTCGTGCAGCAGGCCATGGGCCTGATGTACTTCCGCGTGCGGCTGTTCAATCCGGATCGCCTGCTGGCCTGGCTCGAGCCCATCGCCCGACCCCTCCTCTCGCGCGCGGGGCTCGTCCTCTGGGTCCTGTGGGTGGGCTTCGGGATCAGCCTGGCGGTGGGGGACTGGACGCGCCTGCGCGCGGCCTTCGACACCGCCACCGATCCCTCCAACTGGATGGGCAACCTCCCGCTGCTGCTCGTGGCGTTCGTGGCCATCAAGCTCATCCACGAGAGCGGGCACGGGCTGATCTGCAAGCGCTTCGGGGGGCAGGTCCCCGAGTTCGGCGCCATGATCCTCGTCCTCGTCCCCGCCCCCTACGTGGACGCCTCGGCGGCGTGGGCGCTGCCCAGCAAGTGGAAGCGCACCCTCGTGGGCGCGGGGGGAATGCTCTTCGAGCTCGCCGTCGCCGCGGGCGCCGCCCTGGTCTTCACCAGCACCCACGACGGGGAGATCTCCAACAAGCTCGCGTTCAACATCATGCTCACCAGCGGGGTCTCCACGGTCCTCTTCAATGCCAACCCCCTCATGAAGTTCGACGGATATTACATGCTGAGCGACCTGCTCGAGATCCCCAACCTCATGCAGCGCGCCACGCAGATGCTCCAGTACCACGCCCTCAAGCACCTCTACAGGGCCCAGGGCGTCCGTCCGCCCACGGGCGACCCGGGCGAGAGCGCCATCCTGCACGTCTACGGCGTGCTGGCCCTGGCGTACCGCGTCTTCCTGTTCTTCAGCATCACCCTCGCCGTCATGGGCAAGCTCTTCGCCGTCGGGCTCATCCTCGCGGTGTGGACGGCCGCCATGTGGTTCATCCTGCCCCTGGGCAAGTTCGTCCACTGGCTGGCTACCGGGAGCGGCATCGCCCAGCGCCGCGGGCGCGCCGTCGTCGTCTCCCTCCTCCTGGCGTCCCTGATCGCGGGGCTGGTGGGGCTGGTGCCCATGCCCGACCGGCGCAGCGCCGGCGGGGTGGTGACCTCCGACGCCCGCGCGGGGGTGTTCTTCGGAGCGTCCGGCTTCGTGGTCAGGGCGCACCGGCGGCCGGGCGAGCGCGTGCGGGCGGGGGAGCCGATCGTGACGCTCGAGAGCCACGTGCTCGAGGAGCAGCTGCGCACCGCCGTCGCCCAGCTCGACGAGGCCCGGGCCTTCCAGCTCCGCGCCATCGCCAGGAACCAGGCCGCCGCCCAGGTCGCCACCGAGAAGCTCGAGTCCTTCGAGCAGCAGCTCGTCTACGTCCGCGACAAGATCGACAAGCTCGTGGTCCGCGCGCCGCACGACGGCGTGGTGGTGGGCGAGGATCCCGCGCGCGTCGTGGGCGCGTTCGTGAAGGAAGGGCAGCAGGTCTGCGATGTCGTGGACGATCGACCCGAGCACCTCCGCGTGACGGCGGGGCTGGCCCAGACCGAGGTCCTCTGGCTCAACGAGCTGCCCGCCTCCAGCTTCCAGGTCGAGCTGCGCCGCTACGCGGACCCCTGGCGCGTCGTGCCCGCGCGGGCCAGCAAGGTCCCCCAGGCCGGCATCTACGAGCTCGAACACCCCGCGCTGGGGCTGCTGGGCGGGGGCAGCGTCGAGTCCGATCCGCGCGATCGGAGCGGGCGGCTGGCCAAGCGACCGACGTTCCAGGTGGAGTGCGCCGTCCGCCCCGAGGACTGGCCCAGTGCGCCGCGCCCGGGCGAGCGGGTGAAGGTGCGGTTCACGCTGCCCAACCGCCCCCTGGCGGTGCAGTGGGTCGACCGCCTCCACAAGCTGATCCTCGGACGGGCGAGGGTCTGAGCATGACGCAGGCGCTCACGCGATACCAGGTCCTGTGGGAGTCGATGGCCAGCCGGCGTCGACGCCCCCGCCTGCTGCGCGGGCTGGACGTGCTGGCCGAGGTGGCCCGAGTCCGCGTGCGTCATGGCTCGATCACCCGCGCCTGGCTGCGACGCCAGGCCGAGCTGACCGACGCGCTGGCGCCCGAGCTCCGCGCGCACAGCGACGCGGCCCTGGACCACCAGATCGCGGCCGTGCGCGAGGCGTTCGTCCGGGCCCGCCACGACCAGGCGACCATCCGCCGGGCCCTGGCTCTGACGCGGGAGGTCGCTCGGCGCCTCACCGGCGAGGAGGCCTTCGTCGTCCAGCTCATGGGGGCCCTGGCGCTGTACCACGGGCACATCGTGGAGATGAAGACCGGCGAGGGCAAGACGCTGACGGGCTCGCTGGTGGCCCCCCTGCTGGCGTGGGAGCACCGGCACGTCCACGTCTTCACCGTCAACGACTACCTGGCCTCGCGCGACGCGCAGAGCCGACGCCCCATCTACGAACGCTGCCTCTGCAGCGTCGGGGCCATCACCCAGGAGATCGAGCCCCAGGATCGCTTCGCCATCTACGCGCGCGGGATCGTCTATGGCACGCCCAAGCAGATCGTCGCCGACTGGCTCCGCGACCAGATCCGAATGGCCCGGGTGACCAGCCCCTGGATGGGACGCCACGTCATGGAGCAGGTGGGCGGCGAGGTGGCCCTGAGCCTGGCCCCCATGGTGCCCGGCCTGCACGCCGCCCTGGTGGACGAGGCCGACGCGGTGCTGATCGATGAGGGCGTCGTGCCCCTCATCATCGCTCGCTCGCGGCGCGAGGACGACATGTCGCCCACGTACCGCGTGGCGGCGCGCCTGGCCGAGCGGCTCGACGAGGGGCCCGACTACGAGGTGGACAAGGTGCTGCGCCGGGCGGAGATCAAGCGTCGCGGGGAGGGGCGCCTCGAACGGTTCTTCGCGGACGTGGCGCTGGAGGAGGGCGGCGCGATCTTCAAGGCCTTCCGGCGCGGAGAGGAGCTCGTCCGCCAGGCCCTGGTGGCGCGCCACTGCTACCAGCACGGGCAGCAGTACCAGGTCGTCGAGGGCAAGGTCGTCATCGTCGACGAGTACACCGGGCGGTTCCTCGCCGATCGCCAATGGGAGCACGGGCTGCACCAGTCCGTGGAGGCCAAGGAGGGGCTCGACGTCACCGCCGACCGCGAGACCCTCGCCCGCATGAGCTTCCAGCGGTTCTATCGCAGCTTCCCGTTCCTGTGCGGGATGACGGGCACGGCCGAGGACGCCACGCGCGAGATGGAGCGGACGTACTCGCGTCCGGTGACGGTGATCCCCACCAACCGCCCGATCGCGCGGGTGAACTGGCCCAGCCGCCTGCTGCGGACGGGGCGCGAGAAGTGGCAGCACATCGTCGAGAGCATCGACCACGTGAGCCGCGACGAGGCGGGACATGGGGGGCCCAGGCCCGTGCTCGTGGGGACTCGCTCCATCGCCGCCAGCGAGATGCTCTCGCGCCTGCTCGAAGCACGGGGAATCCCGCACCACGTCCTCAACGCCAAGAACGACAAGGAAGAGGCGGCCATCATCGAGCACGCCGGGTGCGTGCTCAGCCAGGATGATGGGACCCGGCGCGGGGCGGTGACCGTGGCGACGAACATGGCCGGGCGCGGCACGGATATCCGCCTCGACGATGCGGCCCGGTCCGCGGGCGGGCTGCACGTGATCCTGACGGAGATGCACGGGGCCAAGCGCATCGACCGCCAGTTCATCGGGCGCAGCGGACGCCAGGGCGACCCCGGCAGTGCCCAGATGTTCCTGGCCCTCGACGACGAGCTCGTGCTCAAGCACGCGCCCACGCTGGCGCACGCGCTCAAGGCCCGGGCCGGGCTGCGGTTCAGCGGCGACGCGGAGCTGCCCCCGGGCGGCGGGCTCTGGCGCGCGGGGCTGGCGCTCTTCCGCCTGGCGCAGCGGCGCGGCGAGCGCCACGACCGTGCCAACCGCGCGGCCGTCCTGCGCCAGGACGACTGGATCGAGCAGAACCTGCCCGGGGTGTGAAGAGGGCGGGCCGCGGGCGGAACAGGGGAAGCGAGCGCGGGGCCTCCCCCACGGGGCACGACGATCGCGCCCCGGCCGCCGCTATCCTTGGGCATGCCCGCACACGCCGTCCCATTCGTTCGCCCCTCCATCCCCAATCGCGACGCGCGCCTCGAGCCGCTGCGCGAGAAGGTCGTGCGCGGGCAGCGCCTGACCCTCGCCGAGGGCGAGCTGCTGTTCACCACCGCGGACGTCTGGGGCGTGCTGGAGATGGCCGACCTGGTGCGCCGGCGTCTGCACGGCGACGTCGCGTATTACAACATCAACCGGCACCTGAACTACTCCAACGTGTGCGCCCTGTCGTGCAAGTTCTGCGAGTTCTACGCCAGGGACGGCGACGCGAAGGCCTACACGCGCGACCTGGCGTACATCCGCGAGGAGGCACGCCAGGCCGTCGAGGCGGGGGCAACGGAGATCCACTCCGTCGGCGGGCTGCACCCCACGCTGCCCTTCTCCTACTACACCGACCTCGTCGCCACGCTCCGCGACGAGGCCCGCCGCCTGGGCAGCGATCTGCACGTCAAGGCCTTCACCGCGGTGGAGATCGTGCACCTGGCGAAGATCGCCCGGCAGTACAAGGGCGCGAGCCTGCCCGGGCCCGAGGGGCGGGCCGCGCGGCGTGAGGGGATTCGCTGGGTGCTGTCACGCCTCAAGGAGGCCGGCCTGGGCTCCCTGCCCGGCGGTGGCGCGGAGGTCTTTGACGACCGCGTGCACGACGAGGCCTTCAAGGGCAAGATCCGCAGCGACGTGTGGCTGGACGTGCACCGCGTCGCCCACGAGCTGGGGCTGAACACCAACGCGACGCTGCTGTACGGGCACGTCGAGTCGCGCCGCGACCGCCTCGTGCACATGGAGATGCTGCGCCGCGCCCAGGACGAGGCCCTGGCGCGGATGGGGTACGAGGGAGAAGAGACGAAGTTCCGGAGAGACGCAGAGACGAAGGGCGGAGAGGGCGGGAACGGGCACCTGGGTTATCACGGCGATGACTCCGCCGCGCCCGTCATCACCCTCACCAGGCCCGGCACGCCCCTGCCCGAGCGCGTGGCCTTCTCGCCCCCGGGGGCGCGTCATGCCGCTTCCACTTCGTCTCCCCGTCTCTCCGGAACCTCGTCGCTCTCCTGCGGCTACTACCAGACCATCATCCCCCTCCCCTTCTTCCCCGACGGCTGCGACCTCGAGCGTCTGCCCGGGCCCGGCGGGCTGGAGAACTACCGCACGATGGCCGTCGCGCGCCTCATGCTCGACAACTTCCCGCACGTCAAGGCCTTCTGGATCATGCAGACCCTGCCCATGGCCCAGATCATGCTCCAGAGCGGGGCCGACGACATCGACGGCACCGTCGTCTGGTACGACATCACCAAGGTGGGCGGGAGCGGCACGCACCAGGAGACGAGCGTCTCGACGCTCCAGGGCGCCATCCGCGAGGCCGGGTTCACGCCCGTGGAGCGGGACACGCTCTACCGGCGCGTCGTGCGCGATGCGGCGGATGGAAGAGCGTGGCGAGTGGAGGCGTAGGCGCGCCCGGGCGTGTCAATACGCCCGGCCCGCGCTGCCTTTCCAGAGTTGGAACAAGTCGGCGCACCGGGCGGCCAGCAGCCCGCGATGCACCCCCACGCCGCTGCCCCGCGCGTAGATCTCCTCGATGGGCAGGTGCAGCTCGCTGAATCCGGCCTTCTCCGCGTCGGCGATCGAGGCGCCGAACCAGACATCGTCAAGCTTGCTCCAGTGGATCGCCGCGGCACACATCGGGCACGGCTCGGTCGTCGTGTACATCCGGCAGCCGGAGAGGTCGATGGTCCCGAGGATCGCGGCGGCCTGGCGGATGCAGCTCACCTCCGCGTGGGCGGTGGGGTCGGTGGTCGCCCAAACTACGTTGTGCGCGGCGACGACGAGCTCGTTGCCGCGCACGATCGCGGCGCCGAAGGGAGACTGCCCCGCCAGGATTCCCTCGCGAGCGGCATCGATCGCGGCGCTCATCCAGCGTTCGTGGTCCATGGCGGAGGGTAGGAGGAAGGTGGTTGGAGACGGATAGAGATGGAGAAGAGGAGCAGGGGAGCAGGCGAGGAGGAGAGCAGGTGGAGCGACGATTGGGGGCATCGCGCGGGGTGGTCCGTCTCCTGCTCGCCTCTTCGCCTGCCCTGCTGATTCCGGGGGTGTACGCTTGGCCCCGGAGGTTCGCATGGCCCCGCACAGCGCCGGACTCATCATGTACCGACGCACCAACGGGCCGCTGGAGGTCCTGCTGATCCACCCGGGCGGGCCGTTCTGGGCCAAGCGCGACCTGGCGAGCTGGTCGATCCCCAAGGGCAAGATCGAGGCGGGTGAAGAAGTGCTGGCGGCGGCGATCCGCGAGATGCGCGAGGAGACGGGCGTGGTGGCCCAGGGGCCCTACACCCCGCTGGGCGAGATCCGGCACAAGAGCGGCAAGCGGGTGACGGCGTTCGCGTTCGCGGGCGACTGCGACGCGACCGCGATCGTGAGCATCACCACCCAGGTGGAATGGCCTCCCAAGTCCGGGCGGCTCCTCACCGTGCCCGAGGCGGACCGCGCGGAGTGGTTCTCCCTGGCGCGGGCGCGGGAGAAGATCCTGCCGGCCCAGGCGCCACTGCTCGATTCGCTGGAGCGGTCGGTCGGGGCCCGCGTCAATCCAGCGGGAACCTCTCGCACATCGCCATGACCTGCTGGCGGATGTCGGCCGTGGCCCTGGCCAGGTCGCTCTCGCCCTTGACGCCCGCGGAGAGGACGGCGTCGATGAAGCCGGCGACCTGGTCCATCTGGGGTTCCTTGAGCCCGCGGGTGGTGGTGGCGGGGGAGCCCAGGCGGATGCCGCTCGTCACGCGCGGGGGGCGCGGATCGTCGGGGATGCCATTCTTGTTGCAGACCATGCCGGCCTTTTCGAGCCACTTCTCGGCGTCGGCGCCGGTGAGCTTGTCGCTCTTGGCGCGAAGGTCCACGAGCATGAGGTGGTTGTCGGTGCCGCCGCTGGTCATGCGGAAGCCGCGCCTGGTCAGCCCCGCGGCCAGGGCCCTGGCGTTGGCGACAACCTGGGCCGCGTAGGCCTTCCACTCGGGCTTGAGGCACTCGCCGAAGGCGACCGCCTTGGCGGCGATGACGTGCATGAGCGGCCCGCCCTGGATGCCGGGAAAGACCGCCTTGTCGATCTTCTTGGCGAGGTCCTCGTCGTTGGTCATGATGAGCCCGCCGCGCGGGCCGCGCAGGGTCTTGTGGGTGGTGGTCGTGACGACGTGGGCGTGGGGGAAGGGGCTGGGATGGGCGCCGCCGACGATGAGCCCGGCGATGTGGGCGACGTCGGCCATGAGCAGGGCGCCGACCTCGTCGGCGATCTCGCGGAAACGCTTGAAGTCGATGACGCGCGGGTAGGCGGAGTAGCCGCACAGGAGCGCCTTGGGCCTGTGCTCGTGGCAGACCTTGCGGAGGGCGTCGTAGTCGATCCGCTCGTGATCGGGGTGGGTGGCGGCATAGTGAAGGGGGTAGTGGACGGGCTTGTAGTAGACGCCGGAGAAGTTGAGTTTCATGCCGTGCGACAGGTGCCCGCCGTCCTTGAGGAGCAGGGACGCGAAAGTGTCCCCCGGGCTCATCATGGCCATGAAGGCGGCGGCGTTGGCCTGGGCTCCGCTGTGGGGCTGAACGTTGGCGAAGCGACAGCCGAACATCTGCTTGGCGCGCTCGATGGCCAGCGTCTCGATCTGGTCGTGGAACTCGCAACCGCCGTAGTAGCGCGCCCCCGGATAGCCCTCGGCGTACTTGTTGGTGAGGCACGAGCCCATCGCGTGCATGACCGCCGGCGAGGTGTGGTTCTCGCTCGCGATCAGCTCGAGGGTGGTCTCCTGGCGGCGCGACTCCTTGGCGATCAGGTCGGCGATGGAGGGATCGCGCGTGCGAAGGGCGGCGAGGACGGATTCGGCGATGGGGTCGCGGTGGGGCATGGGGCGCCATGGTACGGGGCCTACGCTCGCGCGATGAGCACCACGAAACCGGCGGAATATGTCCTGGGAACGGGCGACGACGAGCTGGCACGCCTCGCGCTCCAGCACCGCCTGTGGGGCGATGCCGCGCACGCCCTGTGGCGGCGCGCAGGGATTACCCCGGGCATGCGCGCGCTCGACGTGGGCTGCGGCCCGGGGCACGCGGCGTTCGACCTCGCCCAGTGGGTCACCCCCAGTGGAAAGGTC
>JBGAOG010000036.1:0-28276 GCA_044221985.1 Phycisphaerales bacterium | reverse complement strand
GCCAAACCCTACCACCGCGTCCTGCTCAAGATCTCCGGGGAGTCCTTCTGCAAGCCCGGCTCCTTCGGGATCGACCCCGACGAGCTGGGCTCGATCGCCGGGGAGATCAGGGCCGCCCATGCCACGGGCGTCCAGCTCGCGGTCGTCGTCGGCGGGGGAAACATCGTCCGCGGGGCCGAGCTGGCCGCCTCGGGGCACATCGAGCAGGCGACGGCCGACCACATGGGGATGCTGGGCACCGTGATCAACGCCCTGGCCCTGAAGGAAAAACTGCTCTCGCTGAAGGTCGACTGCCGCGTGCAGTCGGCCCTCGAGATTCGAGCCGTGGCCGAGCCGTTCATCCGTGGGCGGGCCCTGCGTCACCTGGAGAAGGGGCGGGTGGTCATCCTGGCCGCGGGGACGGGCAACCCGTTCTTCACCACCGACACCTGCGCCGCCCTGCGCGCCACCGAGCTGGCCTGCGAGGTGCTGCTCAAGGCCACCAAGGTCGACGGCGTGTACACCGCCGACCCGCGCAAGGACAAGTCCGCCACCCGCTACGAGCGCCTCACCTTCGCCGAGGCCCTCGCCAAGGGCCTGCGGGTCATGGACATGACCGCCCTGGCGATGTGCGGGGAGCACAAGCTCCCCATGGTCGTGTTCGACTTCAAGAAGCCGGGCAACATCGCCGCCGTCGTGCGGCGCGAGCCCATCGGCACGCTCGTCACCCCCTGATCCGCCCTGGCACGCCTCCACCTCCACGCGGGTTGTACCCGCGCCGTGAGGGCGGGTTGCACCCGCGCCGCGAGCGTGCCCGACGCCCCGCGGCCTTCCTATATTGAGCGCAACGCCCCGCCCCTGGCGGGCATCCACGGGAGCACGACATCATGACCGACCCCGACACCATCCTGCTCGAGACCGAAGAAGCCATGGAAAAGGCCTTGAATTACCTCAAGCAGGAGCTGCGGGGGATCCGCACCGGGCGGGCCCACCCCGCCCTCGTCGAGTTCGTGAAGGTGGACTACTACGGCTCGATGACGGACCTGAAGGCCCTGGCCTCCGTCTCCGTGCCCGAGCCCACCCAGCTGCTGATCAGGCCCTTCGACGCGGGGGCGATCATGGCCATCAAGCACGGGATCGAGCAGGCGGGGCTCGGGCTCAACCCCATGCCCGAGGGCAAGCAGATCCGCATCAACGTCCCCGCCCTCTCGCAGGAACGACGCCTCAAGCTCGCCGGGCAGTGCAAGAAGAACGCCGAGGAGCAGAAGATCGCGATCCGCAACGTGCGCCGCGACGCCAACAAGCACGCCGAGAACCTCAACAAGCAGCCCGGGGCCCACTTCCCCGAGGACGAGCTCGAGAACCTCAAGACCGAGATCCAGAGCCTGCTCAAGAAGTACGAGGACGAGATCGACAAGGCCGTCGAGGCCAAGATCAAGGAAGTGCAGGAAGTTTGAGAGCCGCAGCGAATTCCCGTTCAACCCGACGCGCACGAGCCCGTGCCGCCGGCGTCGGGCTCTTCACACACCCTCCCCAGGAGAGGGGAACAGGAACAGGGGTAACTGACCTGCTCCCCGCAAACTGATCCGGGCCTATGAGAGTCGCGATGGACCCCGGCGGGGTCCTGGAGGCTCTCGAAGATGAAGCGGACGAGGCACACACCGGAACAGATCGTGGGGAAGCTGCGTGAGGCGGACGCGATCCAGGCGGCGGCCCATCGCGGCGGTCGTGCAGGCGCTGGGGGTGGCGGATCTGGCCAGGCTGGTCACGGAGCAGCGCCCGATGGCCCAGGCCGCGGCGTACGCGCTCAACCAGTGGAACGAGTTGAGCGTGTTCGCCGGCGACGCCCCCCAACGCCGGGGAGGTGCCCATCGACAACAACGCCAGCGAGCGCGAGATGAAGCGGATCGTGCTGAACCGCAAGAACAGTCTCTTTGCCGGAAACGAGCGTGGCGGGGGCACGGCCGCGATCATCTCCAGCCTCACCAGCACCTGCCGCCGCCATGCCATCGACCCGCAGCGCTACTTCAGGCAGCTGCTCACCAACCTCCCCGCCACGCCGACCAGCCAGCTCGATCGCTGGCTCCCCGACGAATGGAAACGCCGCGATGCCCCACCGCCGGTGTGAGGGGTGCGGTTCACCGATCGCTCACCAATCAGCGGTTGGAGCGAGGCCGTCGAGCCCTGAACACCGTCAGCCAATCGGCGAACCACTGCCAGTACTCCATGACTTCATCGGGCTGACGAAGAACGGCAAACGTAACGCATTCTGCCTCAAAGAGAGGCGCGAAGCCGTAATTGCCGCGAGCGGGCAGTATCGGCTGGTTGAAGTAGAAGGACGAACGCGCCGAGCACCGCTTCCAGCCCAGCCAAGGGAATCGCCGCATTAGTTCGCACGCCACAAGGAATCCAATGTCGAGCACGAGCGGCAGGTCGGCATCGGCGATCTCATAGTCCTTTTCCGATTCTTGCCATTTTTTGAAGTGCGCTCGAATCTCTGGCGACAAATGGTTTCCAGAGATCTCCACCTTCTTTGGGAGCCGGTATTCAAGGCGGATGTTCTTGAGTACCCACTGACCCAGCCGTTGGAAGGATGGTTTCGACCAGTCTACGGAGAACGTGCGGTAACCCCTGGATCTCCTGATATGTGCAACGACTCTCTCTGCTCGGTCATGGCAGAGGTCGCAATATTGGTGGACATACTCACCAGACTCCACGACAGAGCGTTACTGATAGTCGCACAGTGCGGCGTCTTTCCACGGCACGTAGGAAGCAGCGTGTCTAGCTCTAGTCATGCAATTCCTCCGCAACGTCTGAATACGTATCCTCAACGCCCGAAACCGGGGGCATACTCCCACTTGATACCAGCATCATTCAGTGCATCGATGAGGGGTTGCGACACCTGACATTTCTTAGAGACCGTTTCAGAACGGTAGTTGCAACGACTTGATCCGTGAGCAGACGAGCAGGGCGGCGGCGAGGTCGTGGAAGGCCTGGAAGTGCTTGCCCCAGCGTTCGTAGCAGAGCCGGAGGCGTCGGAAGTGGCTGAAGCACGCGAGCGTTCGTTCGATGACGTACCGCAGCGCGCCCAGCCCGCTGCCGTGGGTGTCGTCGGCGCGTTCGGCGAGCAGGCTGTCGATGCCCTGACTCTCGACGAGCGCGATCATCTCTTTGGTGCCGTAGGCGCGATCGCCGATGATGGCGTCGGGGTTGCGGCGTGGACGTCCACGCGGGCCTTGCACGGCCGGCCGCGCCTCCAGCAGCGCGGGCAGTTGCTTCTGGTTGGGGACATTGGCGGGCGCGGTCTGCACAACCAGCGGATTGCCCTCGGCGTCGCTCAGCACATGGCGTTTGCAGCCCTGTTTGCCGCGGTCCGTCGGGTTCGGGCCGGTGTGATCCCCCCTTTGATGGCACGCACCGACTGCGAGTCCACGACCATGTGCTGCAGGTCGATCCCGCCCTGCTTCCCGAGGCGGTTGAGCAGACGACGGTGCACCTCCGGCCACACGCCCGCCTTGGTCCACTCGCTGAATCGTCGCCAGCAAGAACTTCCGCTCACGCCGAAGGCGTCGGTGGGCACCGCCTGCCACGGCACGCCGAAGCGGAGCACGAAGATGATGCCGCGCAACGCCTTCTAGTTGTCCACCGGCGGGCGGCCCGTCTCGGCCCGCGACGGCGGCGGAAGCAACGGTTCGATCTCTTCCCACAACGCTTCCGGGAGCAGCTCCGCCGCCATGATCGTGCCTCCTCGCACTGGTGTTGACGGCATGGTTCATCGGTCGATACTCATGTTCTGAAACAGTCTCTTATTGCTCTTCGCTCTTCGCTCTTCGCTTTGCGCCTTGCCGCCTAATCGTCCTCGTCCTCCTCCGCGCCCGGCTCGACGCCCAGGGGCTGCCCGAAGATCGCCGAGCCCACGCGGACGATGTTGGCGCCCTCGGAGATCGCCACCTCGAAATCGCCCGACATCCCCATCGACAGGATATTGAACTTCCCGTCGCAGAAGCAGCGCGTGCGCATCTCCTCGAACAGCTCGCGGCAGCGCGCGAACGTGCCCCGCGCATCCTCCGCGTTCGCGCTGTAGGGCGCCAGCGTCATCAGCCCGCGCACCTTCACGTTCACCATTGTCTCGATCTGCTCGGCCAGGGGGATCGCCGCGGGCACCGGGCAGCCCTGCTTGCTCGCCTCGCCCGAGCAGTTCACCTCGATGAGGACCTCGATCGTCTGGTCGCGGCGAAGGGCGATGCCCTGGAGCTCCTCGGCCAGGCGCAGCGAATCCACCGAGTGGACCAGGCGCACGAAATCCACGATCTTCCTGGCCTTGTTGCGCTGCAGGTGCCCGATCATGTGCCAGCGCACCGGGCTGGGCACGCCCGCGGACCGGGTCGGGCCCAGGTCCACGCGAGGGCGGGCCGCGAAGAGCGACTCGCCGTCGCCGCGCCGGACCCGCGACGCGGTCGAGTGCACCCGCAGCCGGGCCAGGTACTCCTCCACCATCGCCTGGTGCTGCAGCAGCTGCTGGACGCGGTTCTCGCCCAGGTCGCGGTGCCCCATCTCCACCAGCTTGCGGATCTGGTCGCTGTGGGCGTGCTTCGTCACCGCCACCAGCAGCACGTCCGCCGCATTGCGACCGGCCTGGCGGGCCGCCCGCGCGATGCGATCCACGACCCGCGCGTAGCGATCTTCCAGGGAATCGGGCTGCACGCGTTCTTTCGCCGGCACGGCCATGGTCATGACGCTCCTCCTGAGCCTCGCACACATCCAGCCCGGCTCCGCCGGGCGCTCCCCCAAGCATACCCCGCGGCGATGGCGGATGGGGCCGGGAGCTCCACGGGCGACCCGGGGATGGAAAGGGCCGGAGGCGGGGAGCGAGGTACAGTCTCCCTCGAGCCACCTTGTGACGAAAGTGAGGTTCCCATGAGCCAGGCCCCAACCGTCCGCCCCTCCCCCATCGGCGTGGGCGAGAGCGCGCCGGATTTCACGCTCTCCGACCAGTCCAAGGGCCCATGGAAGCTCAGCGACCACATCCGCAGGGGAGACGTCGTGCTGTGCTTCTATCCCTTCGCGTTCACCGGCGTCTGTTCCGTCGAGATGCGCTGCATCACCGACGAGATGTCCACCTGGGCGTCGAAGGGGGCCACGGTCGTGGGCATCTCCTGCGACAGCATGTTCGCCAACAAGGCCTGGGCCGAGAAGGAGGGCTTCAAGCACACCCTCCTCTCCGACCTCCATCGCGCCGTCTGCAAGAGCTACGGGCTCTACTGGCCCGACATGAACGTCGCCAGTCGCGGCACCGTGGTCATCGGCAAATCCCCCGATGGCACGGGCAAGGTCAAGTTCGTCCAGGCCCGCCCGCCCAGCCAGGCCATGAAGTGGGAAGACGTGCTGGCGAGCGTGTAGCCCCGGCTCACCCCTCCAGGGCGTACGTCACCGTGACCACCGCCGTCGCGTCCTTCTCGATCGTTGACGTGTCGTAGATCCCCTCCGCGCTCATGTCCGTCGAGTTGGGACGCACGACCTGGAGAACCCCCATCCGCGCGTCCCGCACCGGCCCCACCTGGCCCCCGCTGTTGCTCACGATCTCCTGGGCCCGCGCCCGGGCGTCGCGCGACGCCTCCCCCAGCAGCGAAATCTTCAGGTCCGCCAGCTTGCTGTAGTAGAACGCCGGACGCTGCGACGACAGGCGCACGCCGTCGCCGATCAGCGCCGTGATCTCCCCCGCCGCCCCCAGGACCTTGTCCACCTGCGGCGTCGTGACGGTCACCGTCCGGCGCAGCGAGTAGGCCTCGATCGCGTGCAGCTCGTGCCCTTCCTTGTCCCGCCCGTGCACCTCGCGGGTCTGGATCGCGCTGGTGGCGATCTCGCTCGGGACGAACCCCTTCTCCCCCAGGAACTGGCGCACCGCGTACTGCCCGGCGTCCAGGATCGCATACGCCTCGCGCAGCGTCGGCGCCTCGCCCAGCACCTCGACGTCCCACACCCCCACGTCCGACGCGATCCGCAGGCGCGCGAACCCCTTGACGCAGATGTCCCGCGACGCCGACGCCCGGAGCGCCTCGCGCTTCTCGATCGCCCGAGTGGCCACGTACGTGCTGGCCACCAGCGACACCACCCACCCCAGCGCCAACGCGATCGCGGCGCCACCAAGGCTCACCTTCACCCGGTAATCCATGTCCCGCCTCCCGTTGTTCAATCCACACGCCGCACCCCGGGGCGGCCGGGTGTTCCTCATCGGCGCGCGCGGGCACAATCGATCACTCCCGACGCGCGGCAGAACTGGCCTGGCCCACACCGCCAGTCGACTCGTCGCCCGGACCTGTCGCGCGGCGGACCGATGATGACCCACGCACCCACCGCCGCGAACCTCCATCGCGACCGCGAGGCAGCCACCAGGTCGGGCCAAAGATGGTGCCCGTGACTCCGGAGGCCGGCGTGCACGTCGCCAACGCTCCCGGGCGGGAGGAGCGGCACCAGCAGCGCCGCCTCTTGGCAGGACGACCCACGTTCCCCCTCAGAAGCGCGAGATCGCTCCCGCGGCCCGAGCCCCGCCTACCTGCGGCAGGACCCGCCGCCCCAGCCGCCGCCATGCCCGCCCCAGCCGTGGTGGCCCCAACCCCCACCGCCCCCGTGCCGCCCTCCGCCATGCCCGAAGTCCGCCACCGTCCAACTGAAGGCGCACCCACCCAACGCCGAGACGGTCACGCCCAGACCAAGTGCCAAGAGCACGCGCTTCCAGGTTCCGAGTTTCCCGCGACGCATCCGACACCTCCCGTTGGCGGGCTTGACTCCAAGTAAGTGCCCGCTCACTATAAGCTAGCGTATACTAAGCGACTTGTCAAGCTGGAACTGGCGAACCTCCCATGGGTTCCAAAACCCGAACGGATATGATCGGACTATGGCACCCACGCTCCGAAGCTCGCCGCTGGTCGTCATCATTCGCGATGGCTGGGGTCTGAATCCCAATCCCCAACACGCCAAGTTCGATGCCCTCCGCGTAGCCCAGGCTCGGGGCCTGACGCCCGTGGCCGAGCGGCTCATGCGCGAGTACCCCTGGACGCTGATCAAGACCAGCGGGGAGGACGTGGGCCTGCCCGAGGGCACGATGGGCAACTCGGAGGTCGGGCACCAGAACATCGGCGCCGGACGGATCGTGGACCAGGAGTCCGTCGCGATCACCAAGGCCTGCCGGGCGGGCCTCGACAAGAACGCGACGATCGCGGGGGCCATCGCCGGAGCCAGGTCCCGCGGGGGCACGGTGCACCTGATGGGCATCGCGTCGGACGCGGGCGTGCACGGGCTGTTGACGCACCTGTACGCCGTCGTGCGGGCGTGCAGGGCCGCCGGGCAGGAGAGGGTCGCGCTGCACCTCTTCACCGACGGGCGCGACACGGGGCCCTACACGGGCAAGGGCTACATCGAGCAGATCGAGAACGAGCTGGCGGGCATCGGCGTGGGGCGCGTGGTTTCGCTCTGCGGGCGGTACTACGCCATGGACCGCGACAATCGCTGGGAGCGCGTGAAGCTCGCGTTCGAAGCCCTGACTGGCCGCGGTGCGCCGCCGGCGTTCCCGACGCCGGGCGCCGCGATCCAGGACTACTACGACCATCCCACGGGCGACTCGCAGAAGGGCGACGAGTTCGTCACGCCCCGACTGGTCGGGCAGCCCGCGCCCATCCGCGACGGCGACGCCGTCATCTTCTACAACTACCGCGGTGACCGCCCGCGCGAGATCTCCGCCGCCTTCGTGTTCCCCGACGACACGTGGGCGAAGGTCAAGCCCAGCCCCGACAGCGCAAAGCGCGGCTTCGATCGCGGGCCCAGGCTCCAGATCGACTACGTCATCATGACGGAGTACTGGGAGGAACTCCTGCCGTTCGTCCGGGTCGCGTTCCCCAAGCCGCCCAGGATGAAGAACATCGGGGGCGAGTACCTCTCCGCGCTGGGGCTGCGCCAGTTCCGCTGCGCCGAGACCGAGAAGTACCCCCATGTCACGTTCTTCTTCAACGACTACCGCGACCCGCCCTTCCCGGGCGAGGCCCGGGAGAACCCGCAGAGCCCCAAGGTGGCGACCTACGACCTCATGCCGGAGATGTCCGCCGACCACGTGCGCGACGCGGTGCTGCGCCGCCTGGCGGCGCCGGATTGCGAGGACCTGATCGTCGTCAATTTCGCCAATGGGGACATGGTGGGTCACACGGGCGTACTGGAGGCGGCCGTCAAGGCCGTCGCCACCGTCGACGCGTGCGTCGGGCAGATCGTCGACGCGACCCTGAAGCGAGGGGGCTCGCTGATCGTGACGGCCGACCACGGCAACTGCGAGCAGATGTGGGACCCCGGCACCAACGCGCCGCACACGGCGCACACCACCTACGACGTACCCCTCATCGTCGTCGGGGCGGCGCTGGGGGGGCGACGCCTGCGCGGGGACACCGACGGGGCCGGCTGGTTCAAGCCCGCCGCACGCGAGGCCCGCGGACGCCTCGCGGACATCTTCCCCACCGCCCTGGACATGATGGGCCTGCCCAAGCCGGCGGAGATGACCGGGACGTCACTGCTCGCCTGACCCGGGCTGGATCGGCGGCCCCTGGGAGTCCACCCCCTCCCCCAGCCGGCGCACCCGTTCGCCCACCCGCTCCACACCGCGCTCCAGGCCGTCGAGTCGCGCCGTCAGAGCCGCGATCACCCGCTCCAGGGCGGCCAGTTGCTCGTCCAACTGGTCCGCCCTGTGCTCGGCGAACATCTGCGATTCTTCGAGACGCCCGAGGCGCTGCTGAACCTCATCGCACATTCCGCCCCTCCCCGTCGATTCGACGCGCGGCGCACTCTATCCTACCGCCCGATGCGCCCAAGCCCTTCATGGATGCCCCTCCTCCTGGCCGGCGCCCTGGGCGCCCCGGCCCTGGCACGCGACGGCGGGGCGGACCCCCAGAGCCCGGGCGACTCTCTGGCGTTCATGCCCGCGGAGTTGTCCTACGCCGCCGCCCTGGGCGATCCCCCCGGGCACGCGTTCGCCACCAAGGGCTCCCACCAGATCTCCTTCGGCGGGGGGGGAGCCCACAGCCTGCGCAACGACGCCCAGGACTTCAACGCGACGTTCAGCTATACCTACTTCCTCGTCGACAACTTCGAGGTCACGGGCGAGCTGGGCGGGTGGTACTTCCACCAGGACGGCGACGACGCGATCGGCCTCAACCCCTGCTTCGTCATGCGGTACCACTATTGGGTGTCCGACGACCGGCGCTGGAGCACCTACGTCGACGCCGGCATCGGGCTGCTCTTCTCCACCGACAACGTCCCCGATCGCGGGACGTCCTTCGACGCCACCCCGCGCGTCGGGCTGGGCCTGACCCGCCAGATCAACGACGAGGGCTGGCGATTGCAACTGGGGCTGCGCTGGGCCCACGTCTCCAACGCGCGGATCCTGGGCGACGCCGACAACCCCTCCCGCGACGGGATCATGGCGTATTTCGCCATCGTTATTCCGTTTTGAGCGCGATCAGCCCGCGGCCCGGGCCGGCTGCTCCACGGGGTTGCCGTCCACGTACGTGGCCATCACCCGGTTCCGCCCGCTCCGCTTGGCCGTGTACAGGTTCTGGTCCGCCATTTCCAGCCAGCGCTCCGCGGTGATCGCGCACACGCCCTCGGCCCCGACGGCGCCGATGGACATGGTGATCTTGCGTTCGGGGTGGCGCGGCCAGTTCAGCGACTCCAGGGCCAGCCGGAGGCGCTCGCAGATGTCCCGCGCCGGCGCCGGGCGGGTGTCGGGCATGATGATGACGAACTCCTCCCCCCCGTAGCGGCAGACCAGGTCGCTGGTGCGCAGCTCGCGCCGCAGCAGGCGGGCCAGCCCCACCAGCACCGCGTCGCCGGCGGGGTGTCCGAACGTGTCGTTGACGCTCTTGAAGTGGTCCACGTCCAGCAGGGCGATGCTGAGGGGGTGCCCGTACCGCGACGAGCGGGACATCTCCTCGGTCCAGCGCCGGTCGAAGAACGCCCGGTTCCACAGGCCCGTCAGCCCGTCGACCTGCGCCTTCTGGGCCAGCATCTTGACCAGCTGCGACACCCGCAGCGCAGAACGCACCCGCGCCCGGAGTTCCGAGAGGTCGAACGGCTTGGTGACATAGTCGATCGAGCCCAGGTCGAACGCCGTCACCTTGTCGTTGGCCCCCTGCGACCCCGACAGCACGATCACCGGGATGTCGAGCGTCAGGCGATCGGCCTTGAGGCGACGCAGCACCTCGAACCCGTCCATGACCGGCATGTCCAGGTCCAGCAGGATCACGCCCGGCTGGCGCTTCTGCGCGATCTCCAGCCCTTCCGCGCCGTTGGCCGCGCTCACGAACTCCAGGTCTTCCTGGCGCAGGCGGGCCTTCAGCAGGCGATGGACGTCCACCGAATCGTCCACGATGAGGACGATCTGCTTGGATTCGTCGGTGCCAGGCGTCGTGGTACTCATGACTACGTTCGCGAAACTCACCTTCCTCGCACACCCTTTCGCAACGCGAGCCTGGCTCTCACGGTTTGGTGCTCGCCGCACGACGACACAATGTCAGCAGTTCTTCCACCGATCCGCGGACCTTGTCCAGCGCCTCGGCCTGGCTCAGGGCCTCGTCCACCCGCGCCGCCGCCTTGCCGATCGTGGGATACCCGTACCCGGCCGCCGCCCCCTTGAGCTGGTGGGCCATCGTGCGAACGCCGGCCGCGTCCTGGGCCGCCAAGGCCTGCCACAGCGACTCGATCCGCTGCGGGAGTTCCCCGACAAAGACGTCGACCAGCTCCCGCATGTCCGGGTCGTGTGCGAACGTGCTCTTCAATGGGACCGTTGGCTGCTCACGCATCGGCGATACTCCCGACAGGTGGAATCGACCTCCCCGAACCCTCGGTTGACGACGGCCTCCGGGAATTGCGTCGATCTCGCGCCGGGACCTTCCACCCTGAGGTTCTCGGGCCTCGGGGACGCGTTGCAAGGACCGCCAGGCCGCGGCGGAGCCCGCGCAAGGGGCGATCCCGCCGACCCCGGGCGAACATCCCGCCGCGGTCCCAGCCTCACACCCCCTCCCGGCGAGTGGAACTTGGTCCGTTTCGCTGCCAATCCTCCCGAATTGTGGCAATTTCTCGGCTTTGGTGTAGTATCGAGGAGTCGAGCATTCGGGTGGTTTTCAAACGGAGCGACGCGCATGAACGCCAAGGCCGGGGTTGTTCGTATTGTGGCAGGGAGTCTTGTGGTGCTGGCCGGCGTCCAGTGCGTCCACGCCCTGCCCACCTACGCGTCCTTCGCCCTCCAGGCTCGCGACGCCAATGCCCCCATTCCGGCCCACAACATGGACGCGGAGTGCTCGCTCTTCGCGCAAAGCCCGGACCTTGACGGGCCCGGGCACGTGGCCTGCCGGCTGTTCAAGCCGGCGGGTGAATCGCTGTGGCTGGGGGCCGGCGACGGCACGGGCGGTGTGATCGCCTCCGGGCTCCCCGACTACCAGAGCACCTTGGACATCAAGGCGGGCCTGGTGGCGCTGTCGCTGGCCGGGGGGGGGCTGGAGGTCCGCGACCTCGCCGGCGCGCTGGTGACCAGCTACCCGACGGGCGGGCCCGAGGACATCGCCAAGACGGCGGGCGTGCGGCTCACCTCCGGCGACGGGGTGGCCTATCGCAGCAACAACCTCGGTGTGCACAAGCTCGTGATCGATCGCCTCGCCGGGCCGACACGCGTGCAGACCGTTCTCCTGCGAAACGACGGGACGTACAACTTCCTGTTCACCCCCGCGACCAACAGCACCGGGCAGATGGGCGTGGCGGCCAACCGCGCCGACGGGGGCGCGGAGATCCTGCGCCTCGCGTTAGGGAACCCGGTCGAGACGCTCGCCGCCATCGGATCCACCTACTCGGGGCTTGCCGACGGGCTCGACATCAACGACGCCGGGCAGGTGGCCTACTTCGTCGAGCTGGCGGCCACCGGCCAGTTCCAGCTGATGCTCTTCGACGGCGCGACGAGCGTGCGCCTGGCCAAGCCTGGCGACGCGGGGATCGTGGACGGGCTCGGCTCCGAACCCCCGTCGATCAACGCCTCGGGCGTGGTCGCGTTCGTCGCACGCGATGTCCTCGGCGATGCGCTGTACGTCGCCGACTCTTCCGGCGTGGCGCGCGTGATCGGCGACGGGGACACGGTGCAGACGGACCTGGGCCCGCTGACGCTCGGGTTCGACACCCCGATCTTCGGACGCCGCGCCCTGAGCGGCTCGGTGGCCATCAACGACTCCAACCAGATCGCCTTCAACGCGCTGCTGTCGAACGGGACCTCGGCGATCTTCATCGCCCAGCCCTCCTCGGGCCCCCTCTGCCCCGCCGACATCGACGACGGCTCCGGATCGGGCACGCCCGACGGGGGCATCGATATCAGCGACCTCCTGTACTTCCTTCAGCAATACGACCTGGGCGACGTCGCGGCGGACGTGGATGACGGCTCGGGCAACGGCGTCCCCGACGGCGCCGTGACCATCGACGACCTGCTGTTCTTCCTGGCGCACTACGAAGTCGGGTGCTGACGGACAGGCCCCGGGCAGAGTTGGAGATGATCCATGCAGATCCGTGTCGCGTGCGTCCTGGCCTGCTGCGCTGGCTCCGCGTGCGCCGCGCCCTCGTTCGCCCCGCTCGGAACGCTGGACCAGGGCGCGGGCGGGACCCTGCTCAGCCGTGCGACGGGAATCTCCGGCGATGGGAGCATCGTCGTCGGGAACAGCGCCTGGGGAACCGGCACGCGCGGCTTCCGGTGGGCCGCGGGCGTCATGACCGGGCTGGCGCCCCTCGCCGGAGACGTGTCGTCGGTGTGCCACGCCGTGTCGCGGGATGGAACCACCGCCGTGGGCCTGTCGGCCCTCAACGACACCACCACGGGCGCCGTGCGCTGGATCGGCTCGACCGTCGAGGACCTGGCCGCCGGCCCCAACGCCTTCGCGACCGCGGCGTCGAGCAACGGTTCGATCGTCTTCGGCGCGCGAGACTGGATCGCCTGGCGCTGGGTCGGCAATGGCGTCGATGACCTTGGGGACCTGGCCGGCTCGACCAGCGACGCCATCACCGGCGGGTGCTCCGACTCCGGGGCCGTCCTGGTCGGCTCGGGCAGCTACGACGACGGCGTCGGTGGGTTCGAGGATGGCTACCAGGCGTTCTCGTGGACGAACTCGACTTTCACGGTCTTGCCCGATCTGCCCGGAGGGGACGTCAACGCCGACGCGGTCGCGTGCTCGGCCGACGGGACCATCGTCGTGGGCGGGGCCAGCCCTGGGACAAGCGCGTTCTCGAAGGCCGTCCGGTGGAGCGTGGCGGGCGGCGTTTCGTCCCAGGCCCAGGACCTGGGCGATCTGGTCGGGGGCGTCGATCTCTCCAAGGCCCTGGCGGTCTCCGCGGATGGATCGGTGGTGGTCGGATACTCCTCGACGGTGGATGCGATCGGGGGACAGGCCGTGCTCCGGGCGTTCATCTGGGACGCGGCCGGTGGGATGCGCCGGCTCGACGCGGCGTTCACCGGGCTCGGGGGCGTGCTGCCCGAGGGTTGGCAGCTCGAGCGTGCGACGGCGATATCCAGCGATGGCTTGACGATCGCCGGTTTCGGCAAGAACGCCCAGGGCAAGACCGAGGGATTTGTCCTGAGCCTGGCCGGGGGCACCACCCCCTGCGGCGCGGACGTGGACGACGGGAGCGGCAACGGAACGCACGACGGAGCCGTCACGATCGACGACCTGCTCTTCTTCCTGGCCCATTTCGAGGCCGGGGACGCTCTGGCCGACCTCGACGACGGCTCGGGCGCCGGCGTGCACGACGGCGCGGTCCCCATCGACGACCTGCTGTTCTTCCTGGGGCACTACGAGACCGGGTGCTGAAGGATCCAAGCCCCGGAGCGCTGGCCCCCCCGGCAGGGGCGTGGGCCAGGGGATTGGAAGGCCTCCCGTGGGTGCGATCGCCCCGGGCCACCGACCTTTCAAGCGAAATTGCGGCTTGGTCCGATGGAGTGACCGCCGTGGGTCATCACGGGCCGGGTTGGCCTCCACGCGCTCAGGACGGGCGCGGGCCGCCCCGGCGGGCGAACACGTCGGGGACCGACCGTGCGCACCATCGCGATCATCAATCAGAAGGGCGGCTGCGGGAAGACGACGACGGCGATCAACCTGGCGGGGATCCTCGCCCGGGCTGGGCGACGAACGCTGCTGGTGGACATGGACCCGCAAAGCCACTGCGCCGCCGGGCTGGGCATCCCCGAGCACCGCATCGACATGGACATCGGGGACGCGATGCTGGCGGTGGGCGGGCGCCCCATCGACGCCTCGCGCCTGCTGTGGAAGGCCGGGCGGAACCTCGACCTGGCGCCCAGCCGGATGCGACTGGCGGGCCTCGAGGCCGCCCGGGGGGGGCTCAGCTCGCTGGCGGACAAGGAGCGGCGGCTGGCCCTCGTGCTCGAGGAGTTCCGCCGCGAGTACGACCTGTCCCTGATCGACTGCTCACCGGCCATCGGCCTCCTGACGTTCAATGCCCTGGTGGCGGCGGACCTGGTCATCATCCCCGTCGAGACGAGCTTCTTCTCGCTCCAGGGCGCGACCAGGCAGGTGAACACCGTCAGGACCCTCTCCAAGCGCCTGGGACGGACCGTGCCCGTGTGGCTCCTGCCCACGATCCACGACGACACGAACTCCGTCGCGGGAGACCTGCTGCAGGAACTGCGGCGCCGGTTCAAGGAACGCCTCGCCCCGGTCGTGATCCGACGCGACAGCCGCCTGAAGGAAGCGGCCTCCTTCGGGCAGTCCATCGTGGATTACGACGCGCAGAGCACGGGCGCCGAGGACTACACCAACCTCGCGACCTGGATGCTCGATCAGGTGTCGATGCTGGGCACCACGCCCGCGCTCAGCGATTCACCGGCCGACGCCTTGGAGCTGACGCCCGAGCCCGACCCGGCGCTCATCGAGGTCCTGCCCCGCGACCCGGGCGAATTGGTCCCGCGCACCACCGGCGACTCCGCGGTCCGCGACACCAGCGGCGTCTCGGTCGGAGCCGCCACGCCCGTGAGCGTGGGCGCCACCGAGATCAAGTCGGTCAGCCGCGCCGAGGACGTGGCCCGCAGGGCCCAGCAGTTCCTGCGCCGAATCGCCACGGGCGGGACCACCAGCGCCGGGGCGGCTGCGGCGGCGATGGTCAGCGGGGGTTCGGTGGCCGCTCCCTTCGCCGAGCCCGTGCCGCACGCGGCACCCGTGCACCACGTGGACGCGCCCCACCCCACCCTGCGAACCCTGGAAGATGCTCACATGGGGCCCGCCACGCTCAGCACCGCGACGCAGACGCTGCTGGGCGTGCGGGCGACGCGACAGGGCGTGCTGTTCGTCCAGCCGCTGACGGCCGGGGCCAAGGTCGGCCTCGCGGGGGATTTCAACGGCTGGTCCCCGGGGGCTTCGCCCATGAAGCGCAACGAGACGCTGGGGGTCTTCGAGTTGTGCCTGCGGCTCCAGCCAGGGCGGTACCGGTATCGCCTGATCGTCGACGGCGTCTGGTCCGCCGACCAGTTCAACGAGAACGTCGAGATGAACCCGTTCGGCGAGCTGAACAGCATCGTGAACGTGCCCGGCGAGGCATGACCGATCCCGCGGAGGCCAGGCGATGGTAAGCGGCACGGACTACGACGCCCTCGCGGACCTCTTCCTCTCCGAGGGGATGCTGGCCGGCCCACTGGCGCCCAAGGGCGCGCCCGAAGCCTCGCCGGCGGCGGAGCCCGGCTCACAGCGCTCCCCCGAGTCTGCGGCCCCCGTGCCGGGCTGGCCCGGGCCCGCGTCGCGCCCCGCAACGGTCGAGGCCGTGATCCTCGGGCACCTGCCCGTGTACGCCGCGCCATGGGCCACGCAGTACGCCAGGCACCTGGGCGAGGAGCATGGCGGACCGGTGGCCCTGGTGCGCATGCAGGGTGGTAAGACGACGCTGGACCTGGTCGGGGTCGCCGAGAAGGTAGACGCGGTGGACGACCTGGAGGGAGCGATGTCCCGGGCCGGCTCGCTGGCCCGGTCGTGGCTGGTGCGCGTGGACGAGCTCAACGAGGCCGCGCTCGCGGGCGTGGGCGGGATCGACCGGGTGAGCGTGCTCTCCGGGGCGGACCAGGCGGCCCTCACGTCGACGTACCGGACGCTCAAGTTCCTGCACGAGCAGGTGCGCTCGCACGAGGCCCAGCCCCCCGCCTTGCGGGTCGTGCTCATGGGAGCCGATGCGCCGCGTGCCCACGAGGCGTGCGAGAAGCTGCGCCAGACGACGCTGCGATTCCTGGGCGAGCCCGTGGAGATCGTCGTGGGCCCGCGCCAAATGGGGCCCACCCCGATCTCGCCCCTGTGCAAGCCCGTGCCCGCGCCCGAGGTTGCCGACGTCGTCGCGATGGCACGCCGAGCGGGCGTGGCGTCCGCCCCGGCCAGCCGCATCGGGCCGGTGTTGCCGAACGTCCACGCGGCGGTTCCTCCCATGATCCACACCATGCCCGGCCCCACGCCCTCCCGCACCGCGCCCGAGGCTCCGCCGCCGGCGGGCGCCCCCGGCGACACCGATCGGGGTCGCCTCTCGCGGCACCTGGCGGGGCTGGCGCCGCTGCCGGTCACCTGCCCGTACGCGGCCGATACCGAGCTGGCCGCCGACGCCAGGGGGATCGTCCACGTCCTGGCGCGCGTGGAGGGAGGCCGATCCCCGGGCGAGGTGATCTCGCGCCTGGTTTCGGTGGCGGGATGGGTGTCCGATCATCTGGCGCTGCTGCGACTGGCCGTTCCGGCGGCACGCCTGAGCCCCGAGGGCGCCGAGACCACGCTCCACCTCTTCACGGACGAGCCCAAGGGCGTGCGGCGCCTGCTCGACAGCGGGGTGCGCCTGCACTTCCTCGCGAGCCTCGAAGCCGATGGCCGCACCGCCTGGGTGTGCCGCGAGCTGAACTGAATCAGGCGCGGGCCCTCATCCGGGCCGACTCGTTGGCGGTCGCCAGGCGCAGGATGTTGGCCTGGGTCATCTCCGGGCCCCGCAGCTCCCCGCTCAGGCGACCCTCGCACATGACCAGCACCCGGTCGGACAGCGCCAGCAGCTCGGGCATCTCGCTGGACACCAGCAGGACCGCGGTGCCCGCGTCGGCGGCGGCGCGGATCAGCCGGTAGATCTCGTTCTTGGTGCCCACGTCGATCCCGCGCGTCGGCTCGTCCAGCAGCAGGACCTTCGTGCCGCGCCCCATCCACCGCGCGATCAGCAGCTTCTGCTGATTGCCCCCGCTGAGCTCGCCCGGAAGGCTCCCCGGGCCGGAGGCCTTGACGCGAAACTCCGCGAACTTCTCCGCCACCAGCGCGCGCTCCCGGTCGAGCCGACGCACGCCCAGGGCCCGCGCCAGCGCGGGCATGAAGGGCAGCACCGTGTTCTCCCCCACCGTCAGCTGGAAGAACAGGCCCTGGTTGCGACGGTCCTCGGGAACGTACCCCACGCCGGCCGCGATGGCCGCCCGCGGGTTGGCCCGCGCCAGCTCCTGCCCCTGCACGCCGACGTGCCCGGTGGCCAGCGCGTCGAGCCCGAAGATCGCCGAGAGCAGCTCGCTGCGCCCCGCGCCCACCAGCCCACCCAGACCCACCACCTCGCCCCGACGCACCTCCAGCGAGATGCCATGCAGCAGCCCCGGCGAGGACACGTCGCGCACCCGCAGCGAGGGGGCGTCCTCGCCCCGCGCGGAGGCGCTGAATTGCCCGTGGGCGGCCGTCTCGATCCGGCGACCGATCATCTGCTGCACCAGCGCGGGCTCGTCGATGTCCTTGACCACGCTCGTGGCGACGAACTTCCCGTCCCGAAGCACCGTCACACGATCACAGACCTGGAAGATCTCACCCATGCGGTGGCTCACGTACACGATCGTGAGCCCCCCGGCGGCGAGGCGGCGGGTGATCTCCAGGAGCCGATCGGCCTCGGCCACGGACAGCGAACTCGTGGGCTCGTCGAAGACGATCAGGCTCGGGCGGCTGCCCGCGCCGCGATCCTCCAGCGACGCGGCGATCTGGCAGATCTGACGCCGCCCCGGCGACAACGCGCCCAGCGGTGCCTCCACGTCGATCCCCGGGTCCAGGGCGTGCACCAGCCGGGCGGCCCGCTCGATCATCGCCCGGTGGTCCACCAGCCCCAGCCGCGTGCGAGGCACGTCGTGCAGGGACAAGTTCTCCGCCACGCTCAGGTTCGGGCACTGGGCCAGCTCCTGGTGGACGATGCGCACGCCGGCGGCGAACGCGTCGTGCAGCGAGCCGGGCACGAGGTCCCGCGCCCTTCCCGAGGCGTCCGCGATCGTCACCGTCCCCGAGTCCTGGCGGTGGAGCCCGGCGATGACCTTGCCCAGCGTGCTCTTGCCCGCGCCGTTCTCGCCCATCAGCGCGTGCACCTCGCCGCGACGGAACGAGACGCTCACGTCGTCGAGGGCTTGCGTGGGCCCGAACCGCTTGGACACGTGCCGGGCCCGAAGGAGGATGTTGTCGTCCTGGGACATCGGAAAGCGTGGGAGCCCGGCGCCCCGGGCTCCCGCGGAAAATCCAGGCTCGGCCGCCCCAGCTTACTTCTTGTCGGGCTTGGGCCCGTCCTTGCCCTTCTTGCCCAGCCACTTGTCCCACAGCCCGGAGAACTCCTCCACGTTCGCCTTGGTCACGATGTCGACCTTGCAGTAGTTCATCTGGCTCGCCGGGGTCTTGCCGGCGTGGGCCTTGTCCAGCAGCAGGCGGACGGACTCATAGCCCCACCCGTAGCAATCCTGCCCCACCAGGGCCTGGACCTGGCCCTTGCGGACGTACTCCAGCTCCTGGGGCAGCGTGTCCACCGACACCACCTTCGCGTTGCTGTACACCCCGTCCAGCGCGTTCTCCGTGAACAGCGGCCAGCCCCCGACCATGGCCCAGCCCGTGATCTGGGGATTGGCGTTCTGGACCTGCTGCACCTTGGCGGCGGCCTCGGGCGCGGTCTCCGCGTGGTAGTAGGTGTCGATGATCCTGATGTCCTTGAACTTGCCCAGCTCCTCGCGGACGCCCTTCACGCGGGCCTGGAGGTTCGGCGCGTTCTGGTTCCCCGCGAGCACCGCCACCGTGCCCTTCTCGCCCATGACCTTGACCATCTGCTGCCCGAGGATCTTGCCGGCCTCGAAGTCGTTGAGTCCGAAGGCCGCAAACCGCTTGCTCTGCGGCGCGTCGCTGTCGAACGTCACCACCGGCACGCCCTTGTCCACCGCGTTGTTGATCGCGCTGGTCAGGACCTTGGCGTCGGAGCACGACACCGCGATCCCGTCCACGCCCTGGCCCACCAGCTGCTCGAGGTACTGCGCCTGCTGCTGCGCGTCCTCGTTGTTGGGCGTGCGCCAGATGATCTCGATCTTCACCTTCTCCTTCTCCCCCAGCTCCCGGCCCGCGTCGAACGCGCCGGTGCGGGCCGCCTGGAACACCGGGTTCCCCTGGCTCTTGGCGATCACGCCGAAGCGGTACGTTTTCTCGCCCTTGCCCTGAGCGCTGGCGGCGCCCGAGAAGGCCAGGGCCGCCGCCGCCACCGCGGCCACGCGAATCATCGTTCCGAGTTTCATCTTCGTGCTCCGTTCTCGTCCGGGGTGTGCTGCTCGCGCGACGGGCCCGGACGACCCGAGGCGTTCATCCGCGGCCCCTACCTGCCCTGGGGCATGAGGCGGGCCTTCAACTGGTCCAGGACGACGGCGAGGATGATCGCCGCGCCCATCACGATCTGCACGTAGTTCTGGTCTATCTTGATGATCAACATCCCATTATTGAGCAGCTGCACCAGGATCGCACCCAGGACCGCCCCCAGCGCCGAACCGCGGCCCCCGGACAGCGATGCCCCCCCGATCACCGCCGCCGCGATCACCTGCAGCTCGTAGCCGTTGCCGGCGTTCGTCTCCGCGGCGCCGAAATAGCCCAGGTACACGCACGCCGACAGCCCCGCCAGAAGGCCCATCAGCGTGTACGCGATGATCTTCACACGCCCCACCGGAATCCCGGCGTAGTGGGCCGCCACCTCGTTGCCCCCGATCGCGAACAGACGCCTCCCCAGCACGGTGCGGCTGAGGATGAACATGCCCGCCAGCACCGTGCCCACCATCACCACCACCGGCACCGGCTTGACGTCGAGGTACGCCGACTGGAAGAAGTCGCGCGTAAAGGACTCGGGAAAATCGCCCACGCTCTGCGCCTTGGTCGGGATCGCCACCAGCCCGCGCACCGCGGCCATCATGCCCAGCGTGATGATGAACGGGTGCACGCGCAGCCCCACGATCATCACGCCGTTGAGCCACCCGGCGGCGGCGCCCAGGGCGCAGCACACCCCCAGCCCGATCGCCAGCGACGGGCCCAGCCCCAGGACCGTGCGGGTCGTCTGCGCCTCGCCCGCGTCGATCAGCCCCGCGCTGAGCCGCCAGAAGAGCACGCTCAGCAGCGCCACGCCCAGGCCCACCGCGACGTTGCCCATCGTCCGCGTGCGCGGGGACGCCGTCCCCACCGCGCGCGGGCCCAGGGCCCCCGCCAGCAGGGCCACGACCGCCAGGGCCCCCACCACCTTCGCGTACAAGCCCGATCCCAGCAGCGTCACGCCCGGCAGCCCCTGCGACCAGTCGTAGCGCAGGAACACCGCGCCGAAGATCGCCGCCAGCGCGTAGATGGACCCCACCGACAGGTCGATCCCGCCCATCGTGATGATCGCGGTCATGCCCACGGCCATGATCGCGATAAAGCTGGCAAAGACCAGCACCAAAAACAGGTTCGTCTTGTTCAGGAAGGCGTTGGTCGTGCCGGGCGGGAACACCACGAGCCGGCGCTGGCTCGCCTCGCCCCCCTGCGACGCCACCGACGGCCGCCGCGCGCTCTCGTACACCTTCCGCGTGCCGCCCTGCTCGATGACGAGGTTGCCGTCCTGGCCCTCGGGCAGCTCGGACGACACCTCACGCGCGAGCGCGTCGGAATCCGTGGTGAGGACGAGCAGCCCGCTCTCGATCCGCTCCACGACGCCGGCGGACAGGGCGATAAACGTGGCGTCCTTGGGCTTGGCGTAGGTCGGCAGTCCGCCCAGCACCGTCAGCAGGGTCATCAGCAGGGCGATGACAAGCACCAGCCCGGCCTCCTGGGCCGTGGCGAGGCGCCGCCAGATGGAACCGGCCCCGGATTGTGCAGAAGTCTCACCCACGCCCAACGCGATCCTCCAAGCCCCCTCGCCGAGCGTTCGAACCGAGGGCGAAGCCGGCCGAATCCCCAAGGGAACTCCGCACGCCCGCGTTCAATCGATGGTCTGCGTCCTGCGGCTGCGATTCGGATCGATCGCGTTGATGGAGTACGGGCCTACCTGCCCCGTCGCGCTGGGAGCCGCGAAGAACGTGTCCTGGATGCGCCCCTTGAAGAAGGCGGCGTGCCCGTCGGAAAAGACGTAGTTGCCGCCGGTGGTGCTGTGGTTGTCGTTCTTCGCGAAGTTGCCCGGCTGCGTCCCCACCGCGGTGGCGTTGTCGGTCGATCCACCGCCGCCGCCGTAGTACGCGTCGGTGCTGACGTCCGGGCCGAGTGTCTCGTCGCCCCACATCGGGACGGCGGACAGCACCTTGGGATCGTCCGCGTTCAATCCGGCGAAATACAGATAGCTGATGTTGTACGAGATCACGTCGTTCTCGCTCGCCGGCGGCTTGGGCACGAGCAGCTTCGTGGATGGCGTGATATGCGCCGCGCCGGGCGCGGGCGAGCCTCCCGCGGCTTGCCAATAGTAATCGGCCTTGTCCGACGGACACGCCAAGACCGATAGACCGGACTCGATGTACGGCCGCATCAGCGGGACCTTGTTTCCGTCGGCGTACCTCTCGTTGGCGTCATCGTCGCCCGTCGCAGTCAAACTCGATCCGGCGAAGCCTGTGTTGGTTCCATCACCCACCTGGTTCAGGCTGAACAGCCCGGCCAGCCCTCCCTGCGCCCACTGCTGATCGAGGTACCCGTTGGGTTGGTTCCATGCCGCCTGCGCCGCCGCGTTGAACGGCTTGAGCGGATACCACCCCTTCCACTCGTTCGCGTAGTACGTCATGATGACGCCCATCTGGCGCGTATTGGACAGGCACTTGGCCACGCGGGCGGCCTCGCGGGCCTTGCCCAGCGCGGGCAGCAGGATCCCGATCAGCAGGGCGATGATGGCGATCACGACCAGCAGCTCGATGAGCGTGAAGGCGCGTCGAGCCAGGACTCGGGTGGTGTTCATTGGGGCTTCCTTGACTGGGCGGTAAGGCGTCCGCCCGAGAGGATCATTGGCGCGATGGGGCCGCCGCGCCCGTCCCGGGCCGCTCTGTCCGCGCCCGGCGGGCCCGCGACCGTCGAGAGAAGAGACCTCTTTCCCCAGGTACCTTCGTACGTCCGGGAACGAAGGATGACCCAATCGTCCGAGCGCGAATTGATTTCGTGCCGCACGCATGCCGCGAGGAAGCAGGACGGAGGGCGAACGCTGCATAAAGCCGGTGGATGCCGGGAGTCGGCGCTCAGGCACGCAAAATGAAAACCTTTTCAGCATCGGCGTTTCTCGGCCTTGAGTCGCTTTCACTCTGGCATCGCCGCCTCCTTCACGCTAGCATCTCCGGTTGGCGGCGAGCGTGTCGTCGCCCCGCACTCGTGGGTGGTTCGTTCGTGCCGCGGCGCTCGCATTGGTGCGACGCCCCGGCGGAAATCGCGCCGAGTCTGCGCGATCCGCGAATCTGGTCTTCGCCGCGCCGCGCGCGGCTCTTTCGGAGGATCCTCAATGAAGCGCTCCTTGATCGTTCCCGCAATCCTGGCGACCTGCTCGGGCGCCGCCCTCGCCCTGCCCGTCATCGACGGTCAGGTTGGCACGGACGGGTATGGCGCGCCCCTCTGGGCCCAGAACCAGCCCACCAGCTTCGGCAACAACGTCGCCGGGCCCGGCGGTACCCTCGGTGACCCGGAGAACGTCCGCAAGGGCGTCGAACTCGCGATCCCGCTCGCCGCCATCGGAAACCCCGCCCCCGGCGCCATCAGGCTCGCCGGTTTCGTCAACGGCGGCGGGCACGACTACCTCAGCAACCAGGTCATCGGCGGAACCACCACCAACGCGGGCAACTTCGGTGAGCCTCGCAACGTCAACTTCGCCACCAGCGCCAACGCCGCCGGCAACCAGTTCATCAACCTCGCCCCGGCGACCGTGGGTGGAACGGTGGCCAGCCCCCTGCCGGCCCCCACGATGGACGGGGACTCCGCCGGGCCCGACGCCGCCTACTACGGCGGGTACAAGTGGGTCCAGAACAACTTCACCGGCTTTGGGAACAACAACACCGCCAACGGGATCAAGGCCAACGGCTCGGAGATCGACGCCGTCTTCGCCTGCGTCTGGAACAACAACACCGAGGCGGACGCCACCGATGACGTCCTCTACGTCGTCGTCGCCGGAAACCTCGAAAGCAACTTCAACAAGCTCGACCTCTTCTTCGACACCATCGCCGGCGGGCAGAACCGCCTCCTCGGCATCAACCCCAACGTCGACTACGACGGACTCAACCGCATGGGCGAGTTCCCCGCCGGCACCGGCGGCAACGGCCTCACCTTCGACGCCGGCTTCGAGGCCGACTTCTGGGTCGCCTGCACCCACGGCGGGACCGCCACCGACGACACCATCTACGTGAACTACGGCGAGCTGCTCACCGCCGGCGGGGGCATCGGCGGGTACGTGGGCGCCGGAACGCTCGCGACCGTGCCCGTCAGCGGCTCCGCGGTCAACAACCCCGGCGGCGCGGTCGCGGGCGGCGCGGTCGGCATGCCCGCCCTCCTCTGCTCCATGGACAACTCCAACGTCGCCGGTGTCAGCGGGTCGCCCTCGGGCCTCTCCCTCCCCCACCCGGACTACGCCAACGGGTCGGAGATCGACGCCGTGTACGGGATGGTCCGCGGCGACAGCCTCTACCTGCTCGTGTCGGGCAACCTCGAGACCGGCTGGCAGCACCTCGAGCTCTTCTTCGACGCCGACTCCACCCAGGTCTCGCCCGAGGGACAGAACCGCCTGCGCGGGGACAACGTCGACGTCAGCTTCAACGCCCTCAACCGCATGGGCGAAGACCTCCTCGCCCCCGGCAACGGCCTGACCTTCGACACCGGCTTCACCGCCGACTACTGGATCTCCATCGGCAACGGCGGCTACCCCGCCCAGAACTACGCCGACTGCTCGGTCCTGCGCCTCAACGGGCCCGACCGCGACGCCAGCCTCTTCATCCTCGACTACGCCGCGTGGGACGGGGGCGAGAAGTCCACCCACAACCCCATCACCTTCTCCGGCCCGCGCCGCGACGTGCAGGACCAGTCCGTCACGGACCAGATCCAGTGCAACTACGGCCCGCGCACCACGCGCCTCATCGCCGACAACCCCACCGGCATCCCCACGCCCGGCCTGATCGAAGTCTCGATCAACAACAACAACGTCGCGGGCGTCACGGGCATCGACGCCGCCCCGAGCGTCATTGGCGCCGACGCCGTCGCCACCGGCGTGGAGTTCAGGATCAAGCTCAGCGAGCTGGGCTGGGACCACGCCTCACCCATCAAGGTCGCCGGGTTCATCAACGGCTCGGCCCATGACTACGTCAGCAACCAGCTCATCGGCGGAATCCCCGGATTCGTCGAGGGCAACCCCGCCACCGCCAGCCCCGACCTGGGCGAAGTCCGCGCCATCAGCTTCGCCGCCATCGCCGGCGACCAGTTCGTCACCATCATCCCGCCGTGCGCGGCCGACCTCGACGACGGGAGCGCGACCGGCACCCCCGACGGCGGCGTCGACATCAACGACCTGCTCTACTTCCTCGCCATGTACGAGGCGGGTGACGTCGCCGCCGACCTCGACGACGGCAGCGGCGTGGGCATCCCCGACGGCGGCGTCGACATCAACGACCTGCTGTTCTTCCTGGCCCACTACGAGGCCGGTTGCTGACTCACGCCTTGATCTCTCGGGGCCCCGGCCTGCACGCCGGGGCCCTTTTTCATGGGCGTGCCGAAACCCCCCGCCGCGCCCGACGTTTGCCCGCTGTTCGTAGCCCCGCGACCCGGGGAACGGTTTCTCTCCTTCCAATCCGGCTGGCCCGCGATGGCGGTTTCGAACACTTGGTGGTACATTGGGCGCGCGGAAGGCGAGGTGCAACCACGCCGACCTTTCAACGTCACTCGCGGCATCCAGGAGTCTCTCTCGCGTCGCGGTGGCCCGCGACTCGCACGACGGCTGGAAAACACGGAAGCGAGGTAGAACATGCGCACGGCGCACCTTGACGGACGGCGTTTGGACCCGCGGATCGTGGCCCTCTCAGCCCTGGCCGCCGCCGGAATTGCCGGCGCTCAGCCATCCTTCTCCATCGACTGGCACGGACCGCCGCGCGGGGGATTGAGCGGGTGCCTCCCGGGACTCATCACCGAGTTCGACATCCTGGGCGTGTCACCCTTCCCGCCGGGTACCCCGTTTCCCGGCGCACCGTTCCCGTGCGTCCTCATCTCCGGCGGTGGGTCGCCCTCGATGCTCACCCCGATCCCCATCCCGCTCCACCCCATCGTCGTCGCCGCCCCGCCGGTTCCGGGCCTGATCTTCCCGCCGGGCGCCGCCGTGGAACTCGACGCGCACTCCTTCGGCACGGACACGCCCATCACCCCCGCCATGCCCCCGTCCCAGGTTCTGTGGCTCTTCTCGCTCGACGAGTTCTCCACGGGACTTCCGGGCTCCGCGAGCTTCATCCAGGGCGCTGCCGTCCCGGGGGCCACCGATGTGGCGGCGGACGTCTTCGCCTCCACCCCGGGCGTCGGCCCCATCCTCTGCCCGTCGCTTTTCGGCACCAACACGCTGCTTCTGGACGGCGACGGGTTCGGCCCGCCCCTTCCGGGCATGCCCAGCCTCGGGATCCCTGAGCCCATCCTCTTCCCGCTGGCGGGCGTGCCCGACACGGGCGGCAACCTCGATTCGCTCGACATCGACACCACCCTGTTGGGAGGCCCGATCCCCACCACTTACTTCTCCATGGACTCCGCGTTCTTCAATCCCCTCGAAGGGCTCTTCAACTCGGGGTCCGCCGCCGCCAACTTCCCGGGCACAGCCGGCAGCTGGGTGATGTCCTCCACCTTGGGCGGGCCGGCCGCCCCGTTCATCCCCGCGCCGCTCCTGGGCCTCGACCTGGCCGGGCCCGATACCGACGACCTCGACGCCCTGATCTACTGGGACAACGGCGACCTCCTCTACTCGCCCCCGGTCGCGCCCTTCTCCTGGAGCTTCCCGGTCCCCACGGACATGATCTTCTTCTCCGTCCGGCGAGGCTCGGCGGTCATCGGCCTGCCCGCCTCCGGCCCGGGGCCATGCGCGGGCTTCCCCATCGAGCCGGGCGACATCCTCATGCCCCCCTTCGCCCCGGGCGTTCCCCCGCAGATCTGGATCCCCGCCGAGTCCCTCGGCCTGCAGACCATGCGAGCCGGCTACCTCGTCGCCGATGATATCGATGCGCTGGACGTCGTCTTCGACTGCAACGCCAACGCCGTCCCCGACAACCTCGATATCGCCTGGGGAACCTCGCCCGACTGCAACAGGAACGGCGTGCCCGACTCCTGCGATATCGCTTCCGGCGTCTCGCTCGACTGCAACGGGAACGGCGTCCCCGACTCCTGCGAGGTCGCCAGCCAGACGGTGCCCGACTTCAACGCCAACGCCATCCCCGACTCGTGCGACATCGCCGCCAACCCGGCCCTCGACTGCAATCTCAACGGCGTGATCGACCTGCAGGACATCCACCCCCTCTCCTTCTCCCCGCCGACGTTCTACGCGGGCGCCGCCTCCGCCGAGCACATGGTCTCGGGCCTCCTCAACGCCGATGCCCTGCCCGATCTGGCGTACATCTCGCCCAGCGCCGTTTCCGTCATGGTCCGCCTCAACGCCGGTGCGGGAGTCTTTGGCGCCGAGACGCCCATCCCGGTCCCGCTTCCCCCGGCCACGTCCCTGCGCAACCTCATCCTGGCCGACGTCGACGTCGACGGCGACACCGACATCCTGACGGTCTCGGACAGCATCCCGGCGAACATGTACGTCCTGGTCAACGCCGGGCCGGGCGTCTTCGCGCCCCTTGGTCCATTCCCCACCTTCGGCGCCAACGCCCTGGACCTTGCCGTCGCGGACCTTGACGGCGACGGCGATCCCGACGTCGTGGTCGCGCACGCCGACGGAGGCGTCTACACCATCTCCAACACGACGCCCGGCCCCGCGGGACCGATCGCGTTCGCGTTCCCGTTCATCCTTCCCGTGGGCGTCCTGGGCTCTCGCTCAAGTGTCGCCATCGCCGACATGGATGGCGACGGGGACCTCGACATCGTCACCGGCAACGCCGGCACGGGCGACGTCGAGCTCCGCCTCAACTTCGGCGCCGCCTTCGGTCCTCCGCTCGCCTCGCCCGCGGGCACCGCGGCCAGCGTGGCCCTGGGGGACCTGAACCTCGACGGAACTCTCGACGTCGTCACCAACTCGTCGTTCCTGCTCAATCTCGGCGGCGTGCTGGCACCGGCCGCGGCCTATTCCCAGGTCGCACAGGGCGGATGGCGAGTGGCCCTCGCCGACATCGATCGCGACGGACTGCCCGACCTTCTCGGCGCAGGCGTGTTCAACACCCCGCCGGCGTCCCAACTCCCGCTCATGGTCCTGCGGAACGCCGGCCCCGCGGGCTTCGCTGCGCTTCCCGCACGCTTCCCCGCCGCGGCAAACGTCTTTGGCTCCCTCGCCGTCGCCGATTTCGACCTCGACGGCCAGCCCGATGTCGCGGGCGGCGCCTCGGGCGGGATCGTGGTCTACCTCGGCACTTGGGCTCCCTTCAGCCCCGACTGCGACAACAACCTCGTCCCCGACTCGTGCCAGGCTGACTCCGACGGCGACGGCCTGATCGACCCCTGCGACAACTGCCCCACCGTTGCCAACCCCTCGCAGGTCGACACCGACGGCGACGGCCTGGGCAACGCCTGCGACTGCCCCGCCGACCTCGACGACGGCTCGGGCACCGGCACCAGCGACGGCGGGATCGACATCAACGACCTCCTCTATTTCCTCGCCCAGTACGAGGCCGGCCTCGCCGGCGCCGACCTCGATGACGGCTCGGGCACGTGGACGCCCGACGGCGGCGTCGACATCAACGACCTGCTGTTCTTCCTGGCCCACTACGAGGCCGGTTGCTGATCCCGCTCACGCCTTGATCTCTCGGGGCCCCGGCCTGCACGCCGGGGCCCTTTTTCATGGGCGTGCCGAAACCCCCCGCCGC
>JBGAOG010000035.1:0-28824 GCA_044221985.1 Phycisphaerales bacterium | reverse complement strand
ACTCCAACAACAACATCACCGGCTTCAAGAACGCACGCGTCGACGAACTGCTGAAGCAGTACGACGTCGAGTACGACCAGAAGAAGCGCGTCGCCCTCATCCAGGAAGTGGACGGCATCGTCGAAGGTCGCCAGGCCCCGGGAAACGCCCTGGCGCACGGACGGTCGTGCGGCGCTCGCGGCGGGAGTGTTGGGGGCTGGTTTGGGTTCGGGGCGCGCTGGCATTGGTTCCGTAGGTACGCAGTGTACCCACGAAGGGTTGATTTGGGTCCATCAAAAACGCCACGACGTCCCAGTCGCTGGCGAGAACGGGACTTGCGTCGCGTTCCTGTGGCTTCTGGCGCACCCGGTGGCTCAACGCTCTATTGAGAGGTGCATCTGGAGGTCATCCATGTACACGCCGGGCGCCACTCGGACCTCGCGCGGGCGGCGCCCATCCACGACAAACCCCAGGCCCTCATAGAGGTGGATGGCACGCGGGTTGTTTGCGAACACGGACAGGGACAGCTTCTCGACGTGGGGATGGGCGCGAGCCCAGGCCACCAGCACGCCGATGAGCGCGCGCCCCAGGCCCCGATCTCGCCAGGCGGCGGCCACCCCCAGCCCGAAGTGGACGTTGTGGGCCACGCGTCGCCGGCTTCCTCCATGCGCCAGCAGGTCCGCGGCGATCGCGCCGTCGGGCGTGAGGGCGAGGAGGTTGAGGTCGTTGGCGGCGGCGTTGTGCCTGGCGATGCGCCGGGCCAGGTCCTCGGGCGAGGGCACCTCGTCGGGGAAGGAGACCACGAACTCGCCTTCGCGCGCGTTCGCCACGAGGTGGGCGTGCAAGGCCGGTGCGTCGCCGGGCTGGGTGACGCGGATGGCGACGCGCGTGCCGTCCTTGAGCGTGGCGGTGGTGGGCGGGATCAGGGCCATCGCGTGCGGGCCTACTCGCGCGCCTTCCAGCCATAGGTCACGTACTGGTTCGCGACGGTGCCGTCGTCGAAGAGGTCGAGGAGGGCGTAGCCCTCGACGGCCTCGTGGTTGGGGCCCTTCCACCAGCTGCCGCAGACGGCGCCGTTGCAGTGGTACTCGATCCCGCGGAACCGGACCTGGTCGAGGCGATGGATGTGCCCGCTGATGCAGGCGCGGACGGTGGCGTTCTTCTCGAAGAGCTCGCGCAGGGCGGGGCTGTCGACGTGCATCTCGCCGCCGGGAACGTCGTAGTGGTTGTGCTTGTTGGGCTTGTCGGCCAGGACGGTGACGCTGAAGACGGGGATATGGGAGACGATGAGCGTGTGCGTGCCCGGCCTCACGCTCGCCAGATCGGCCTTGAGCCAGTCGAGCTGCTCCTGATCGAGCATGCCGATGTAGCCGTCGGGGTTGTTGGGGTCGTGGTGGGTGCTGTCGAGGTGGACGACGTGCCAGCCGGCGAGGTCGTAGGAGTGGTATCGCCGGGCGAGTCCCAGGGCGTCGAGGGCGCGCTGCTTGCCCCAGTTCTTCTCCTCGCCGGTGGTCTTGCTGGGCTTCTTGTCCCAGCCCCAGGCGTCGTGGTTGCCCAGCGTGTGCTCCACGCGAAGGGAGCAGTGGTCCTTGAAGGTCTTGTTGAAGAGCTCCCACTGGAGGGCGGTGCGGGCGTCGTCGGCGCCGTAGGAGTCCATGACCAGGTCGCCGCCGGTGATGATGAGGTCGGGCTTGTCCTTGAGCGACTGGACGTGCCCGAGGCACGCGGCGAGCCCCTCGCCCGCGCCGCGCTCGGGCTGCACGTGGATGTCGGTGAGGTGCGCCAACCGGACGGACCGCTTGCGCGCCATGCCCGAGGCGGCGGGCGGTTGGGCGAGGGCGCCCGGTGGCCAGCCCCACGAGAGGGCCGCCGCACCGAGGAATCCCAGGCCGGAGAGCTTCAGGGCATCGCGACGGGAGAAGCGAGGGTCGTTCATGGGAAGCTCCGAGATCGAGGCCGCGCGGGCCGGGGCCGGAAGCAGAGTCTGCCCGAGGCTGGGCGTTGTCAACGGGCGCGGCGCTGGGCCAGCAGCCACCGGGGAAGCTCCTCGTTGCGATACGCCGGATCCCACGCGTTGTGGTTGGCCTCGGGCAGGAGCGTAAGCCTGGGCTCGGGTCCCCTGGTTCCACCGGCCTGGGCGGCCTTGACGGCGTCGACGATGCGCCGGGTGAGCTCGGGCTTGACGACGTCGTCCTTGAGCCCGTGGAAGGCCCAGATGGGCACGATCGCGGCGCGCGGGGCGACTTGGCCGGGCTCGCCATAGCCGCAGACGGGCGCGAGGGCGGCGAAGACGTCGGCGTGGTTGGCGCCGATGGCCCAGGTGCCCGCGCCGCCCTGGGAGAGGCCCGTCAGCGTGATGCGTTCGGGATCGATGTTCACGTCGCTTCGCACGGCGTCGATCAGGCCCATGACCATGGCGTCGTGGTCGCCCCAGGCGCTCTGCGGGTCGGGCTTCTGGGCGAAGAGGACGACGCAGGGCCAGCGCTCGGGGTTGGCGAGGATGGCCGGGCCGAGCCCGACGCACGCCTGGCGCACGCCGTCCGTCCCGCACTCGCCCTTGCCGTTGAGGAAGACGACGAGCGGCCAGGCTTGCGCGGGGTCGTACTCACGCGGGACGTACAGGGCGTAGCGGCGTGCCTCTCCCGCGATCTGGGAGGTGCGGAAGAGCAGCCCGCGGCAGACGGGTGTCGAGCGCATGGCGTTGGCCTCGTTGCGACGGATCGTCGGATTGCACGCCCCGAGCACGAGGGCGGCGGCGAGCAGGATCGGCATCGTCATGGAGCGAGTCGGCATGGCGGGAATCCCTCAGGTGGTGTGCGGCGAGTCCTCGGCGTGAACGAGCAGGTCCTTCATCTCGCGCGTGGCAGCCCGCAGCCCGACGTAGATCGCACGCGACACGATCGCGTGTCCGATGTGCAGCTCCGCGACCCCGGGGATGCTGGCCACCGGCGTCACGTTGGCGTAGTTCAGGGCGTGCCCGGCGTTGAAGCGCATGCCCGCGGCCCGCGCCTGCCCGCCCGCGAGCGCGACCCCCTCGAGCTCGGCCTGCAGGCGCTCGTCGAGCATGTCGCCGCCCGCGACGCGGAACGCCTCGGCGTACGGGCCCGTGTGGATCTCGCAGACGTGGAACCCGGCGGCGTGGGCGGCGTCGACCTGGCGCGGGTCGGCGTCGATGAACGCCGAGACCACGCACCCCGCCCCGCGCAGGCGACGCACCACACCCTTGAGTCGCCCGACCTGCCCGCGCACGTCCAGACCACCCTCGGTCGTCACCTCCATCCGCCCCTCCGGCACGAGCATCGCCGTGTGGGGCCTGAGGCGGCACGCGACGCGGACCATCTCGTCGGTGGCGGCCATCTCCAGGTTGAACTTGGTCCGCACGATCGGGCGGAGGAGTTCGACGTCGCGGTCGATGATGTGGCGCCGGTCCTCGCGAAGGTGGACGGTGATCCCGTCGGCCCCGCCCAGCTCGGCCTCGTGGGCGGCGCGGACGGGATCGGGCTCGCCGTAGTCGGCCTGGTCCTTGCGACCCCCCGAGGGCCGGTAGCGGGCCTGGCGGATCGTCGCGACGTGGTCGATGTTGACGCTGAGTTGGGGCATGGCGGGGAAGGGTAGAGGCGAGGCCTCCGCCGCCGGGGACAGGATGGAGACGCGGCAGGGTGCAATTGACAGGTGTTTTATTTATTGATGTTTCACTTGACAAATCGAAAGAATTGGTTACAAATATCAATATGGGCCTCGATTTTATCAAGCACGAGTCTGCGGTGGATCGTCATCCACTGTTGAGCCTCTCGGCAGAGGACTTGGATCTAGCGTGTCGGTTCGTAATTCATTCGGGGTCCATCAAGGACCTGGCCGCGACGTACGACGTGAGCTACCCGACGATGCGTCAGCGTCTGGACCGGGTGATCAAGCGCCTCCAAGGCGTGATGGCGGGGCGCAAGCCCGACGCCCTGAGCGAGTTGCTCGGGGACATGGTCGAGCGGGGCGAGTTGAGCACGGGTGCGGCGTTGGCGATCCGCGAGGCGGCGAGGCGTGCCGCGGCGGCGCGCGCGACGCCGCCACCGACAGGGGGACAGCCATGAGCGATTGGTGGACGCAGGCCCAGGCGGGGTTGATCGGGGGCATCGGCGGGAGCGTGCTCGGCGTGGTGGGCGGAACACTCGGCGCGCTCGCGGGCGTGCTGGCGCCGCGGGGCAAGGGCAAGGCGATCGTGCTCGGGGGGATGTGGGTCCTGGCGCTGGGCTCGTTGGCGGCGCTGGGCGCGGGGATCTACGCGGTGGCCAACACGCAGGCGCACCACGTGTGGTATCCGCTGGTGCTGGGCGGCGGGATCGGGACGCTCGTGCTGGGAAGCCTGATCCCGATGGTGCGGATGCGCTACAGGCAGGCCGAGCGGCGGCGATTGGATGCGAGGCAGATCAGAGAGACGTGATCAACCCAGCACGAACGCCCGCTCGTTCCACAGCTTGTCGAACTTCTCCGGCGCGAGGCCCGCCTCGGGGAGGCGCAGGCCGCAGGCGATGAGGAGGTCGACGAGGCCCTCGTAATCCGCGAGGGCGATGAACTCTCGCTCGATGGTGGCGGGGCGCGTGTTGGTGCCGGCCTGAACGCTGGCGAGGTCGCCCATGTTGTGGTAGTTGCCCAGGGGGAGGCAGACGCAGGTGGCCTCGAAGCCGCTGTGGCAGAAGACGGAGGCCTCGCAGGCGCCGCCGGCCATGAGCTTGCGCTGCCACTTCCACCGGGGTCCATCGGCGAGCTTCTGCTGGGCGGTCGGCTGGGCGCCGGTGCCGCCGAAGGTGGCGGCGTACTCCTCGGCGCGTTTGGCGACGGCGTCGGTGAGCGTGGGGGAGAAGATCGAGAGGCGGTCGCCCACGCGGACGATGGGCCCGCCGCCGATGGGCGAGTCGGCGGGGAAGCTGCGGGAGTTTTCGAGGGCGATGATGCGGGCGTTGCGGGGGAGGGTGGGGGGTGAGCCCGCGGCGCCTCGGGCGGCGGCGATGGCGCCAACGAATCCCACTTCCTCGGCGCGAGTCAGCAGCAGTCGCACGTCCTCGGTGGGCCCGGCGCGGGCGAGCTCGCGGAGGCGATCGAATGCGGAGAAGGCGGCGGCCGCGGCGGCGAGGTCGTCGCAGGCGTGGGTGTGGACGATGCCGTCGATGAGCTCGGCGGGGGGGAGATCCCAGACGGCGACGTCGCCGACGGCGAAGGAGACGCCGCGGGGCGGGGCGGCGAGCTCGCAGAGGTAGTGCTTGAAGGGGCCCGGGGCGTCGGCGGCGCCGGTGAGGGTGCCGGGGTGGCGGGAGTCGGCGCTCGCCATGACCGCGACCCTGGCGTTGACGAAGTAATCGTCCATGACCCCGCCGCGGAAGGAGAGCTGGAGGACGCCGGGGGCGACGACGCGTTCAACGACGAAGGCGGGATGGTCGAGGTGGGCGGTGAAGTAGACGGGTCGGCGGTCGGGGAGGGCGTGGGGGCGGTGGCGCAGGGAGAGGGTGAGGTTCCCGGCGCCGTCGCGGACGACGGCGACGTCGGGGCGGGCGGCACACCAGGCGTCGATCCAGCTCAGGACGCGGTGCTCGCGCCCGGCGGCGGTGGGGATCTGGGAGAGCTCGAGGAGCCAGCGGAGGTGGTCGGCGCGCTGGTGGGGAGCGACGGCGGTCGAGGCGTCGGGCATGGGTGCGCTCGTTGGGCTAGCGGATGGCGCGGAGGGTGGTGGCGGCGAGGACGGGCTTGACCTCGATGGTGGACGGCCAGCCGCGGGCCTTCTCGAACACGAACAGCCGGGCCAGGGCCAGGCGCGAGCGTCCGTGGTGGAGCAGGCGCAGCCCGGCGAGCTGGAAAGGCCCGCGATGGTCGAGCAGGTCGGTGGGGGAGGGGAGGGGCGGCGTCGCCTCGCTCAGGTGCAGGGCGCGCAGGAGCGGGTGCAGGCGCGGGGCCAGCGCGTCGGGCAGGACGAGGATCACGCGCCCGCCCGGGGAGAGCAGGCGGAGGCACTCGCGGGCGAGAGCGTCGCGCTGCTCGGGCAGGGCGTGCAGGAGGACGATGGTGTCGAACTCGCCCGGCGCGAAGGGATGGTCCGCGGGCAGCGAGCCGCGCCGGACGTCGATCTTGCCCTGGCGGAAGGGCTGGGCCTCGCGGGCGATGCCGGCCGCTCGCTTGGACGCGAAGGCGGAGCGCTCCAGGAGGGTGCGGTCGTCGCAGGCGGCGTCGAGAAGGCGGTCGCCCGGGCGGACGTAGCGCCGTGCCAGGGCGACGCGCTGGTCTCGCAGGAATTGGTCGAGGGCGGTCATGGCGAGTCGGAGGGCGGGGAAACCGCGGGGCGATGGCGGATGCCCAGCATGCTGTAGAAGAAGCTCATGAGGAGCGTCTGCGCGCCCAGGGCGACGAGCGTGGCGCCGATGATGGTGGGGCGCAGGGTGGTGTTGATGGTGGGGAGGTGGAGGCGGTTGGTGAAAGCCTGGTAGACGGTGATGCCCACCAACCCCAATCCCGCCACGAGCAGCGCGCCGCCGAACCCCAGCCCGCGTTCGAGCGTGAAGCGGGAGGTGAGGCGCAGCAGCCCGGGCGCCGGGGGGCCGATCTCCTCGTTGAGGGCGTAGAGGCGGGCGGCGACGGCGATGGTGATGGCGGTGTAGCCCACCAGGAGCATCATGCACGCCAGCACCAGCGTGTGGATGTCGAACTCGAAGCCCGCGAGGGTGACGGGCCCGGCGGCGGTGAGGGCGGTCAGCACGAGGCCCAGGGTGGCGAGGAAGGCGCCGGGGACGGCGAGCGTCCAGCGCGGGCTGAGCAGGAGCATGAAGCGGAGCGTGCGCCAGCCGTCGCGGAAGGGGCGCAGGTGGGGCTTGCGGCTGCGTCCCTCGGGGTAGACGGTGATGGGGATCTCGGTGATGCGCTGGCCCTTGAGGGCGGTCTTGGCGATGTGCTCGGTGGTGAACTCAAAGCCGATGGTGCGCAGGTCGAGCTGGAGGAAGGCGTCCCTGGGGAAGGCGCGCAGCCCGCAGTGGAAGTCGCTCACGGAGGTGCGGAAGAGCAGGCGTCCGATGCCCGTGAGCATGGGGTTGCCGAGGTAGCGGTTGAGCGTGCGCATCGAGCCGGGCTTGATGACGCCGCGCAGGCGCGAGCCCATCACCAGGTCGTGGCGCCCGGTGCGCAGGGCCTCCACGAAGGGGAAGCACTCCTCGAAGTCGTGCTGCAGGTCCGAGTCGCCCAGGATGATGTAGCGCCCGCGGGCGGCGTGGACGGCGCCCATGACGGCCGCGCCAAGCCCGCGCTGGGGGATCTCGATCACCCGCGCCCCGGCCTGGCGGGCCAGATCGCGCGAGCCGTCCGTCGAGCCGTTGTCCCCGATCACGATCTCGCCCCGCAGCGCGTGCGCCGAGATGCAACGCTGCGCCGCCTGGATGCAGCGGACGATCGTCTCGCGCTCGTTGAGGCAGGGCATCACGAAGGAGACTTCGATCTCGTCGGCGGGCTTGGCCTCGACCTCGGAGGCCGGGCGCAACGCCTGCGCGCCCTGCGGGATCGCTGATTGGAGGGTGTTCGGGTCGGTCACGCGCCACTCCCAAGGGGGCAAGTCTAGAGGGGCGGCGGCGGGGAGAGGAGGGCGGCGTGTATATTCGCACCGGAGGGCCCGCGATGAAGATCCCCGACGATTTCAGAGTGGAACCCGGTTCCAAGATCAAGCTCAAGGGCTGGGATCCGGCGGCGACGCCCGGCCTGAGCAAGGACGAGGGCGAGGCGTTGCTGCTGGTCCATCGCCGCAGGCTGGACGAGCTGCAGTATCTGCTGCACGCCGAGGGGCAGCGCGCCGTGCTGGTGATCTTCCAGGCCATGGACACGGGGGGCAAGGACGGGGTCATCCGCGACGTGTTCGAGGGCGTGAATCCGGTGGCGATCAAGGTGCACTCGTTCAAGGCCCCCTCGGCGGAGGAGGCGGCCCACGACTTCCTGTGGCGGCATCACCAGCGGCTGCCCCCGCGTGGGGAGATCGGGGTGCACAACCGCTCGCACTACGAGAGCGTGCTGATCGAGCGGGTGCGCCGGCTGGCGCCCAAGGACACGTGGGAGGCCCGCTACGAGCAGATCAACGCGTGGGAGAAGATGGTCTGCGCCGAGGGCACGCTGGTGCTCAAGTTCTTCCTGCACATCAGCAAGGAGGAGCAGTTGGAGCGGCTCAGGCGCCGCCTGGAAGACCCCAGGCGGGCCTGGAAATTCAACCCCGCGGATCTGGAAGAGCGCAAGCTCTGGGATGAGTACCAGGGGGCGTACGAGGACGTGCTGGAGCGCTGCTCCACCCGGTGGGCGCCGTGGCACATCGTGCGGGCGGACAAGAAGTGGTACCGCAACGCGCTGGTCTCGGGCGCGATCGTGCGCGCGATGGAAGCGAGGGCTCCCAGGCTGCCGGCTGCCAGGTTCGATCCGAGCCGATTCAAGATCGAGTAGGGGGCCCGAATAACAGGGGCGATAACCGCGCCGCGGGGGTTGGAAGTGGCGTGGAGTCGTGCTTCGCGGGCGGGGCGCTCAAGTGCGGCCGCGCGTGACCGATATCCAACGCGCGAGCGCGCGATGGTGCCTGCGCTCGGCGAATGTGCGGTGCCCATGCAGACCAAAGACGCGGACAAAGTCCGGAGTGACGGAACCGGCCAACCCCGAGCGCTGCTGCGCCTGGGACTGGGCGCGCGCCTGTGGATCGGGGGCGCGGGCGCGATCCTGCTGGCGGCGGGGGCGGGCGGCTGGTGGGCGATGCGCGTGGACGCGCGGGCGCGGACCGAGGCGCGCGTGGGCGAGCTGCGCACGGGCGGGTTGCTGCTGAGCGAGGCCGCCAGGGGCCTGATCACGGCGGACGATCCGGGGCCGCTGCGTTCCTTGGCGAGCGGGGCGGTGGCGGACCTGGCCCTGACGCGTTGCCGGCTGGTGCTGCCGGATGGGACGGTGATCTACGACGCGATGAGCGCCGAGAACCGCGTGTCGCTGCCCGAGGGCGCGTGGAGCGGGACGGTGCGCTCGGACAGCGGCGTGGGCGCCGAGGGGGTCGCGGAGTTGCGGCTCCCGGTGCGCGTGCCCGATCGCGGGGAGCTGGCGCTGGAGCTGGCGGGGCGGGCCGGGGGGACGGCGAGCGGGCTGGAGGCCGCCCGGGGGCTGACGGTCGTCTCCCTGTCGGCGGGACTGGTGGGATTGCTGGCGGCGTACCGGATGGGTGGGGGATCGGTGCGGGCGCTGGAGGCCTTTCGCGGGGCGCTGGGCGCGGCGTCGCGAGGGGCGACGGGGGAGGGCGAGCTGGCGGTGGCGGAGCGGTTCGGGCCCGAGGCGAGCGTGTGGAATCGCCTGATGGGCGAGCGCGAGCAGATGCGGCGCATGCTGCTGGCGCGGGAGGCGACGGCGGGGGGCGCGACGGACGGTCGGGCCGGGGAGCTGGCGGGCGCGTGCGACGCGCTGGCCCAGGGCCTGCTGCTGGTGGATGCGCGGGGGCGGGTGGCGTATGCCAACGGGGCGGCGGCGACGCTGCTGGGCCTGAAGCGCGAGGAGATGGGCGGCAAGGAGCTGGGGGCGTGCGTGGGCGAGGGGCGGATCGTGTCGGCGGTGGAGGACGCGCTGGCGGGCAAGAGCCGCCAGCGGGCGACGATCGAGTGGTCGCGCGGGAGCGAGCCCAACGAGTCGAGCGTGCTGCGGTGCACGGTGCGCCTGCTGCGCCGCGAGGAGGGCGGGCAGGCGATGGTGATGATCGAGGACGTGACGCAGCAGCGCGTGGCGGACGAGGCCCGCAACTCGTTCGTGGCCCAGGTGACGCACGAGCTGCGCAGCCCGCTGACGAACATCCGCCTGTACGTGGAGTCGATGCTGGAGGACGCGGAGAACGCGGAGCTGCGCGGGAAGGCGATGAACGTGATCTCGACGGAGGTCCGGCGTCTGGAGCGCGTGGTGGCGGACATGCTGAGCGTGTCGGAGATCGAGGCCGGGACGCTGCGGATCCAGCGCGGGGACGTCCGCCTCGACGCGCTGTTCGAGGAGCTCAAGGAGGACTACCGGGCGGCGGCGGAGGACAAGGAGCTGCGGTACCTGTTCGAGCTGCCCCCGAAGCTGCCGGTGATCCAGGGGGACCGCGACAAGCTGGGGCTGGCGCTGCACAACCTGCTGAGCAACGCGATCAAGTACACGCCCGCGGGCGGGACGGTGACGCTGCGGGTGGAGGAGGCCCCCGACCGCCTGCTGGTGCACGTGGTGGACAACGGCATCGGAGTCCGCAACGAGGAGCAGGGCCTGATCTTCGAGAAGTTCTACCGGGCCAAGGACAAGCGGGTGGCGCAGATCACGGGCACGGGGCTGGGGCTGACGTTGGCGCGCGACATCGCCCGCCTGCACGGGGGGGACATCGAGGTCAGCAGCGAGCCCGACCGGGGGAGCGAGTTCACGCTGTGGCTCCCGCTGGCGGCGCCGGTGGCGGTGAAGAGCGCGGCGTGAGGGGCGGAGGACGGACGTGCAGATCCAGGAACAACGGCATGGCGCGGTGACGGTGATCCGTCCCATCGGCTCGCTGGCGCTGGGCGAGGCCGACGAGCTGCGCGCCCGCCTGCGCGAGGCCGTGGGACGCAGCCTGGGGCGCCTGGCCCTGGACGCGTCGGGGATCAGCTACGTGGACAGCCTGGGGCTGGAGGTGCTGGTGGACATGAGCGACGAGCTGGCCCACGGGGGGCGGTGCCTGCGGGTGTGCGGGGCCAGCGACCTGCTGCGTGAGGTGCTGGACCTGACGGGGCTGGCGGACCGGTTCGAGTTCTACCTGGACGCCAACGCGGCGGCGAGGAGCTTCCTGTGACGGTCGTGCCCGCCAGCCCGGCGCCGGATCCCCCGGGCGGGTCGTCCAAGGTCCGCGTGGGCGAGCTGCTGGTCAAGCAGGGGGACATCACCAGCGACCAGCTGGAGAAGGCCCTGCGCGAGCAGGAGCGGACCAAGCGGATGCTGGGCGAGGTGCTGGTTCGCCAGGGGGTGATCTCGGCGGCGGTGCTGGTGCGGGCGCTGGCGCAGGTGCTGGGTGTCTCCGGGTGCAACCTGCGCCACGGGTTGATCGACCCGACGCTGATGAAGCTGGTGGGCGTGGAGGAGGCCGAGCGTCTGCGCGTGATGCCGATGTTCAAGGTGCGCGGGGAGCTGACGGTGGCGATGGCCGAGCCGCAGAACCTTCCCACGATCGACCACCTCAAGCAGGTGACGGGGTGCCGGATCCGTCCGGTGCTGGCGCTGGAGGGGGTGATCCTCGAGTTCGTGAAGAAGTACTCGACGGGCGACGTGGACGTGGACGCGTTCCTGCGCAGCCTGGAGGAGTCGGACGTCGAGGTGGTGGAGCGTGAGCAGGTGGACGAGGGCCCGGCGGCGGACCTGGACGTGCAGGCCTCGGGCGGCCCGGTGGTGAACCTGGTGAACCTGGCGTTCCTGCGGGCGGTGGGGGACAAGGCCAGCGACATCCACATCGAGCCGGACAAGAAGGGCACGCGCATCCGCTATCGCATCAACGGGGTGCTGCGCGACCTGATGAAGCCCCCGGCGGGGATGCACGCGGCGATCGTCTCGCGGGTGAAGGTGATCGGGAAGATGGACATCGCGGAGAAGCGTCTGCCCCAGGGCGGGCGCGTGCGGATCATCGCCGCGGGGCGCGAGATCGACCTGCGCCTGAGCAGCATGCCCACGCTGCTGGGCGAGAAGGTCGTGGCGCGCATCCTCGACAAGGCGAACCTGAAGATGCGGATGGAGGAGCTGGGGCTGCGCGAGCGGGCGATGGCGGCGTACAAGCGGGCCCTGGAGGCCGAGCACGGGCTCTGCCTGGTCACGGGCCCCACGGGGAGCGGGAAGACGACGACGCTGTACTCGGCGCTGGACCTGCTGCGCGGGCCCGAGGTCAACGTCCTGACGGTCGAGGACCCGGTGGAGTACCAGCTCGAGCTGGTGAACCAGATCCAGGTCAACGAGCCGGTGGGGCTCACCTTCGCCAGCGCGCTGCGGAACATCCTGCGCCAGGACCCCGACGTGATCATGGTGGGCGAGATCCGCGACGACGAGACGGCGCACGTGGCGCTGCAGGCGGCCCTGACGGGGCACCTGGTGCTGGCGACGCTGCACACCAACGACGCGCCCGGGGCGGTGGCGCGCCTGGTGGACATGGGGATCCAGCCCTACCTGCTCAGCTCGGCGCTCAACGCGGCGGTGGCCCAGCGCCTGGCGCGCACGGTCTGCCCGGCGTGCTCGGCGCGCTACTACCCCAGCGAGCAGGTGCTGCGCGAGGCGGGGCTGTGGGAGGACGGGTCGCGCCAGGCGCCGCGCCCCTTCACGCGGGGCGAGGGGTGCCCCAAGTGCTTCGACAGCGGGTTCCAGGGGCGCGTGGGCATCTACGAGGTGTTCGAGGTGACGCCCGCGGTGCGGCGGATGATCTACCACAACCGCCCGACCCACGAGCTTCGCGGCGAGATGCGCCGCGCCGGCGTCCTGACCCTGCGCGAGGAGGGCGTGCGGCTGGCGATGGAGGGCAAGACCAGCCTCGAGGAAGTGCTGCGCGTCACGCGTAACGACGACGAAGAGGGCGACGCGCCCGCCCGGGAGGCGGCATGAACGTCTCCTACCGCGGGTACGACTCCACGGGGCGGGGCGTCTCGGGCACGATCGAGGCCCCGGGGCCCGGGGAGGCGCGCGAGCTGCTCCGCAAGCGCGGGGTCTTCGCCACCGAGGTGGGCGAGGGCGCGGCGGCGAGCACGCCGGCCCGCGCGGGCGGCGCTTCGGTGATCAAGCTGCGTCTCAAGGAGCTGGCCCTGTTCATGCGTGAGATGGCGACGCTGATCTCCACCGGCACGCCCGTGGCCGAGGCCCTGGGCTCGCTGGAGCGCCAGGCGGGCAAGGGCGCGATGCGCGCGGTCGTGGGCGACCTGCGCGAGGCGGTGGAGCAGGGGCTGGCCCTGTCGGAGGCGATGGGGCGGCACCCGCGCTGCTTCGACGGGGTGTGCCGCAGCCTGGTGCGCGCGGGCGAGGAGGGTGGACGCGTCGACGAGATGCTCGACCGCCTGAGCAAGCTGCTGCGCCAGAAGCAGAAGGTGCGCGGGGCGCTGGTGGGGGCGATGATCTACCCCGCGCTGCTGATCAGCGTGGCCATGGGGGTGCTGGGCGCGATGATCGGCTTCGTGCTCCCGCGCTTCAAGGACATGTTCAGCACGCTGCAGGTGCCCCTGCCCGCGACCACCCGCATCCTGTTGAGCGCGGGGGAGTTCACCAAGCAGTGGTGGTGGGCGATGCTGCCGGCGGCGGTGGCGGCGGCGGTCGCCCTGGCGCTCTGGATTCGCTCGCGGGGCGGGCGCGAGAGGGTGCAGCGGCTGAGCATCGCGCTGCCGGCCCTGGGGCGGGTGACGCGGGCGTTCGCCATGGCCCGCGTGGCGCGGGTGCTGGGCGTCCTGCTCGAGGGCAAGGTGCCCCTGCTCGACGCGCTGAGGCTGACGCGGGAATCGACCTGGAACATCGCCTACGTCCAGCGCCTGGCGGCGGCCGAGGACGCCCTGGCGCGCGGCGAGGGGCTGGCCTCGGCCCTGGTGACGCCCGAGGGGGGGGTGGCGCTCTTCTCGCCCGCGATGTGCGAGGCCATCCGCAATGCCGAGAAGGGCGGGCGATTGTCGCCCGTGCTGCTGGGGCTGGCCGACCACCTCGACGAGGACAACGAGGTGGCCGTCAAGGCCCTGACGAGCGTGGTCGAGCCGCTGATCCTGATCGTGCTGGGGCTGGTGGTGGGAACGGTGGCGATCAGCCTGTTCCTGCCGCTCTTCGACCTGTCGTCGGGCATGGGAGGTGGGGCATGAGGGGCGTGCTGCCGGGCCCGATCGGGGTGTCGTTCGACTCGCGCTGGATCCGAGCGGCCCAGCTGCGTCGCCTCGGCGCGGGATGGGAGGCCGTCGCCCTGCTGCGGCTGGAGCGGCGCGGGGAGGGGCTGGGGCGCGTGCTGGGGGCGGCGGACGGGGCGATCCTGGGCGGGGCCCTGCGGCGTCAGGGGTTCGTGGGCGGGCGCGTGGTCCTGGCGGGCGCCTCGCCCGCAGTGCCGCTCATGGGGCTGGACCTTCCGCCGAGGTCGTCGGGCGCGCCGCTGGCGCAGATCGCGGCGATGGAGGTGGCCCGGGCCCATCGCCTGGCGGAGGGGACGTTCGCGCTGGCGACGTGGGACCTGCCCGAGGGCCAGGGGCGCGCCGGGCGCGGGGAGCAGACGAGCGTGATGGCCGCGTTCTGCCCGCACGCGGTGGGCGAGACGTTGTGCGCATCGCTGGACGGGACCGGGCTGGGCGTGGTGGGGCTGGAACCCGAGGCGCGGGCGGCGGCGCGGGCCCTGGGGCCGCTGATGGCGGGCGCGGGGAGCGTGGCGCTGGTGCGCAGCGGGTGGGACGAGCTGGAGGTGTGCCTGGTGGGCGCGGGGCGGACGCTGGTCTTCCATCGCTCGATCCCCGAGCAGGGGCTGTCGGCGCTGTACCGGGCGATCGGGCAGCGGACGGGGCTGCGCCGGGAGGTGGTGGACGTGGTGCTGGAGGGCCCGGGCGAGGCGGCGCGGGAGGAACGGCGCTCGGGCGAGATGACCCGGCGCGAGGTCGCGCGCTGCGTGGGCGAGCACGTGCACTCCAGCGCGGCGGAGGTGCAGCGGTCGGTGAGCTATGCCGCGGGGCGCCTGGGGCTGGGCGAGGTGCGGGGCGTGCTGCTCGACGGGGAGGGCGCATCCCTTCCCGGGCTGGGGGAGGCCATCGGGGGGCGTCTGGCGGCGTCGTGGCGGGTGGCCGTCGCGGGGAGCCTGGTGCGGATCGGGCCCGGGCTGGCGCGGCTGGCCTCGTGCCCGGCGCTGGCGGGGGCCTTGGGAGCGGCGACGTGGGGCCTGGCGGAGGGGAGGGAGGCTGCATGAGCGTCGAGAAGGTGAACCTGATTCCCCCGGCGCGGGCGACGCGGGCGCGGGTGCAACAGCGGGCGCGGATGTGGTCGGTGGCCAGCGCGGGGTACGCGGCGCTGGCGGTGGGGGCGTGCCTGACGATGGCGTCGGAGCCGGGCGCGGGCTCGCGCTCCGACCTGGTCCGCCTCGAGCGTTCGCTCGGCGCCAAGCAGGCGGACCTCAAGGCCGCGCGGGCCCAGATGGTGGACTTGCAGCGCCGGCTGGACGCGGCGGAGTGCGTGACCAGGCACCCGGATTGGAGCGTGCTGCTGCGGATGCTGGCGAGCCTGCGCGGGTCGGAGGTGATGCTCGGCGCCGTGGCGCTGGACCCGGTGGTCGCGGCGTCCGCGGAGCCCGCCCGGCCCGGGGGCAAGGCCCGTGGCACGCCGGCGCGCGAGGCCTACACGCTGCACGTGGAGGGATCGGCGCGGGCCCAGCTGGGCGTGGCCGACTTCGCCCAGGCCCTGCAGGACAGCGGCGTGTTCGCGAGCGTGCGCCTGGTGGATTCCAAGGCCGAAGTGGACGCGGGGGTCGCGGTGGTCCGGTTCCACCTGGTCTGCGAGCTGGGCGATCGTCCGCCGGCCTCGGGGAGGGAACAGCCATGATGTCGGCGTGGAAGGTTGACGCGATGGGACTGGCCGCCGTGATGGGCATCACGGGTGCGGGGTACCTGGCGGGCGTGGGTCCGATCGTGCGCGATCGGCTGGCGCGGGTGGAGGATGCGGCCTCGATGCAACTGGTCCAGGGCGAGCTCGAGGGCGTGGACCGGGACCTGCTCCGGGCCCAGGCGGCGCTCAACGGCCTCAAGGCGAGGGTGGAGCGGCGCGGGATCCGCCTGCAACCCGTCTCCGCCCAGCACGAGCGCAACCGGGAGCTGGCGCAGATGGCGCACGAGGTGGGCGTGGAGATCACGCAGATCACTCCCGGCGAGCCCGAGGCCCAGGGGATCATCCCCGGGCTGGTGGTGGTGCCCGTGAAGCTCTCCGGAGCTGGGGGGTATGCGCAGGCGACGGAGTTCGTGGCGCGCCTGCACGCGGGTTTCCCGGACATGGCCGTCGCCTCGCTGCGCCTGGACCGGGCCGGGGCCAGGGGTGCGTCCCAGGCTTCGTTCTCGGTCGAGCTGCGGTGGCATGCCGAGCCGGGCGCGACGCCTGCGCCGTCTGGGAAGACGCCGTAGGCGGGGCGGGCGGCGTCCCGCCTTGACAGCTCCACCGGCGTATTGGCTAATTGGGGCGTGGAACTCCTCAACCGACGCAATCTGATGTTGGCCGTCCTGGGCGTGGCGGGGCTGGCGCTGGCGATCGACAAGCTCTCCGGGGACGAGGGCGGGCTCGGTCCGGCGTCGGCGACGGCGGCCGAGCGGGCCCAGTCCGTCCCGCCATCCAAGTCCGCGACCGGGCACGCGCGCTCGGGATCGCCGGTCTCCGACAAGCTCGCGACGTGGGACCAGGAGCACGCCGCGGGCGCGCCCGAGGACGCCTTCGCACTCCAGGCGTGGATGGTCCCCGCGGCGGGCAAGAGCGCCGCGGCGCCGGACACGGCGCCGGCGGTGAAGGGCTTCCGGGTCACGTCGGTGCTCACGCGGTACGGGGCGCGTCTGCGGCGCGAGGGAGACGCCGCCGACAGCCCGGGACGCCTGCTGCGCCTCGGGGAGCACGTGACCTGGAGCGAGGCGTCGGGGGTGGGGGTGACGCTGGTGAGCGTCGGGGGCGAGGGAGTGGTGGTGGAGATCGACGGGGTGAAGACGGAGCTTCGCCTGGCGGGGGCGGGGAACGCCCGCGTCGAGGTCGCGCCCAGGGCACGCCCGGAAACCACGGGTCCGATCGCCCGCTGAGGGGTCGGTGTGTAAGGCCTGCGCTTGGCGTGCGGGACAGTGCATCGGGGATGATCACGCCTGGTCTCAAGCTCGCCCGAGAGCGGGCCGATTCAAGTCTCGTTCGCGTCTGGAATTGTTCGACTCTGCAAACCGCGTGGAGAGAATCATGCTCACCTCGTTTCCCGCCCGTCGCGCCTTCAGCCTGATCGAACTGGTCATCGTGGTGCTCATCCTGGGCATCATCGCCGCCATCGCGGTGCCCCGCATGAGCCGCGGCGCCAAGGGCGCCCAGGACAGCTCGCTGACGTCCAACCTGGCGGTCCTGCGCGGCGCCATCGACCTGTACAACACCGAGCAGAACGCGTTGCCCACGGTGGCGAACTTCGTCTCGGCCCTGACGCAGTACGGCGACGGGCAGGGCAACTTCAGCGCCACCAAGACCGCCACCTGCATCTACGGGCCCTACCTGCGGGCCATCCCCGCCCTCCCGCTGGGGGCGGAGAAGGGCTCGAGCACGGTGGCGGCGGCGGCCGGCGCGGGCGTGGGCTGGATCTACATCGAGGCCACCGGCGTGATCTCCGCCAACACCGGCACGCTCAAGGACGACACCGGGAAGTTCTACAGCGCCTATTGACCGAACCTCGCGAACAGGAATGCCAGGGCTCGCCTCCGTGGGGGTGCGAGCCCTGGTTCTTTTTGTCGCCCGGGCCCGGGGCGCGGGCTGGAGCCGCGCCCGCCATGGACCGATAGCACCCTCCGGGGGCGCTCCGCGCCCGGAGAAACCGCCCGAATGCCCGCACGCAGGACCCAAGCCTTTTCCCTCGTCGAGCTGGTGCTCGTCGTGGCCATCCTGGCCGTCCTGGGCGCCATCGCCCTCCCGCGCTTCGGGCGGTCGGTGGGGCGTCAGCGCCTGGCGGCGGCGGCGTCGCGCGTGGCGGCGGACCTGCGCTGGGCCCGGAGCCGCGCCGTCCTGCGAAGCACCGCCGCGGGCGTCGTCTTTCCCGTCGCGGGGCAGGCGCTGAGTTATCAGATGTTCTCCTCGCCCGACCTCGACCGGGGCATGCCCATGTCCGGCACCTCCACCGTTACCCCCGCCCCGGGAGTGGTCGTCACCGCCTGCGACTTCGGGGGCGACACGGGCCTCTACTACGACGGGTTCGGCGTGCCCGACAGCGGGGGCTCGATCTCCATCCAACTGGGCGAGTTCACCAGCACCATCAGCGTCGACGCCCAGACGGGAACGCCCACGGTGACGCCATGACGCCCCGACGCCCCAACTCGCGCCGAGCCATGACCCTCATCGAGCTGGTCGTCAGCATCGCCATCATCGCCGTGCTCAGCGGCGCCATGGGCTCGGCCATCCTGCTCTCCTCGCGGGCGATGGACCTCTCGGGCAGCACCGCCCGGCGCACGCAGGAGCGGCAGGACGCCGCCCTGGTCCTGGGCGATATCGGGCGGGACCTGGCCCTGGCCACGAGCATCACGCGCGTCAGCGCCACGAGCATCGGCTTCACCGTTCCCGACCGCGGGCACGGCGCCGCCGGGCCCGAGACTTTCCTCTACGAGTGGTCGGGCGTGGCGGGTGCTCCGCTCACGCTCAGCTACAACGGGGCGGCAGCGACCACCGTCCTCGCGAACGTCCAGGCCTTCGGCGCGATCGCTACCACAGGTGCCGGGACGCTCAAGAGCGCGCCCGACGTGCTGGTCATGGTGAGCAACGCCGGCTCGCCCAGCGCGGCCGACATCGCCCGGCGCGACCTGGTCACGTCGTTCGGGTTTACCCCGACGCTTTTCGGGGGGTTTCTGGCCTCGACGGGTTCGTTCCGGACCGCCGCCGCCAACTGCGACGTGGTCTATTTGGGGGAGAACTTCGGGAGTTTGGCGTTCATCGGATTCGATTGGAATTTAGGCTTGGGGATCGTCAACGAGCTGAACGGCGCCTACTCGTCGATCGGGTTCGGCTCGGGCACGAACGCGGTCTCCGACAGCAAGATCCAGATCACGGACATCGGGCACCCCATCACATCCTCATTGCTCATGGGCAACAGCAAGGTCCAACGCAACGGATCGACCCAGGAGCGCCTGATGACCAATTCGGGCGCGCTGGCGCCGGGGGCCGCGGGCCTGGCCCAGGTCTCGGGCAGCAACTGCCTCATCGTCGTGGACCTCGGAGGGACGCTCCAGAGCGGGGCGAGGGCCAAGGCCCGGCGCGTAAACCTCCCCTGGGGGGGCGCGTCGACGGACCCCACGGACATGACGACCCTCAGCGGCGACATGCAGACCATCCTGAAACGGTCGCTGGCGTGGGCCGCGGCGCCGATCGTGTACCAGCGCGTGGACCTGACGCTGCAGGCGGGCCCGGCGCCGGCGCAGACGGTGGGCGTGGGGCTGCTCAACCAGCCCAGGGTGCCCAGGTGAGAACGACGCGAGGACGAATCCGGCGCGCGCGGGCCATGACGCTGGTCGAGGCGGTGGTGGCGGTGCTGATCGTCGGGGTGATGCTGGCGGCGTCGATCGCGACGGTGGGCGCCTCGCGCAAGGCGCTGGGCGCGGGGTCGGATCGCACGCAGGGGCTCGAGCTCGCCCGCGAGCTCATGGACGAGATCATGGCCCAGCCCTACGACGATCCCAACGGCGTTGCGGCCATTCCCAGCACGGGCGATCGCAGCCAGTTCAACAACTTGGGGGACTACGCGGGCTGGACGGAGACCCCTCCGGCGGACAAGGCCGGAACGCCCCGCCCCGGGTTCACGGGCTGGACGCGCCAGGTGGCGATCCGGTACCTGCTCCCCGGCAACGTGGGCAGCGCGAGCGCGACGGACCAGGGCGTGTCGCAGGTCACGGTGCGCGTCCTGCGCGGGAGCACGGAGGCGGCCCGCCTGACGGGGCTGCGCACGCGCGGGCTGCCGGCGACGCAGGCCTGCATGTTCGGCGACGGGACGTGCGCGAACCTGACGGCGGCCGACTGCGCCGCGCGCGGCGGGACGGCGCAGGGCGCGGGGACGAGCTGCTGGACGCTGCCCGTCCCCGAACCGCCCAACCCGGGCGTGGGGTTGGTGTCGCATTGGGCGATGGACGACGCGAGCGGGACCCAAGCGGTGGACAGCATCGGAAGCAACGACGCAACGCTCCTGAATGGACCGACGTGGGGTACGGGGCGATTCAATGGGGCGCTCGTGCTCGACGGGGGGAACGACTACGCGACCGCCTCGCACGACGCGTCGCTGTCCTTGGAAAGCACGTTCACGCTGGCCGCTTGGATTAACCTGGCGCAACTCCCCGGCGCAACCGCGTACGTCACCGTGATGCACAAGGGCACCACGACGACCACGCGCAACTACTTCCTGCAGGTCTACGGGAGCCTGCTCACGTTCGGGTTCTACGACGCCAGCAACACCCTTCGGCGCTTCTCGTTCGGGTCCATCTCGACGGTCAACCGCTGGTACCACGTCGCGGCGACGTTCGACGACAGCGCCGACGCCGTTCAGCTCTATATCGATGGCGCGCTGGTTCGGGGTTTCTCGACCACCTACGTGCCCAAGGCCAACACCGGCGCCCTCACGCTGGGTCGCAGTCCCTACGGCGACTATCTCAAGGGCCGCCTCGACGGCGTGCGCATCTACAGCCGCGTGCTTTCCCCCGCCGAGATCACGACGTTGTACAACGGGGGTGAGCCGTGAACGCCAGGCACTTTCCCAGGCCCCGCGCCCGTCGCGGGGGGGTGTACGTCTTCGTGCTGATGGTGTCGGTGTTCGTGGCGGTGGTGGGCGTGTCGGCGCTGACGCTGGCGCGGCTGGGGCTGCGCCGGACGCAGGACGCGATGAACACGGCGAAGGCCGAGCTCAACGCCCGCGCGGCGATCGAGATCGGGCTGAACATGATCTCGACCAACGCGAGCTGGCGGACGAGCCCGGGCGTGGGGGTATGGGTCCCCGAGCGGACGTGGGGCGGGGACGGGACGATCTTCCTGGAGGCGCTGAGCCTGACGGGCACGCGGGGGGTGGACGATCGCGTGACGCTGCGCGCGATCGGCAAGTGCGCCGAGGCGATGCAGATCCTGGAGGTGAGCGTGGACCTGGGGAGCGTGGTGGTGGAGTCGAGCTGGGTCCGCCAGGTGTACTGAGCGTCCTACGCGGCGTCGGCCTGGGTCTGGGTCTGGCCCCCGATGGTGAGGGCGGGCTCGTTGGCGGCGTGGCGGGCGACGAGGGCGTCGTACTCGTCCAGGCTGATCTTGAAGAACTCGGGGGTGACGGCGGGATCGAACTGCGTGCCCGAGCAGCGGCGGATCTCCGCCAGGACCTGGTCGCGCGACATGGCCGGGCGGTAGGAGCGCGTCGAGCTCATGGCGTCGAAGGTGTCGGCGATGGCGATGATCCGCGCCTGGAAGGGGATGCCCTGGGCGCACAGCCCGGAGGGATACCCGCGCCCGTCCCAGCGCTCGTGGTGGTGCAGGACGCCGGGGAGGATGTCGGCCAGCTGCGGGATGTCGCGGAGGATCCCGTGCCCGATGGCGGGGTGACGCTTGATGGCGTCGAACTCGGCGTCGGTGAGGCGGCCCTGCTTGGTGAGGACGCCCTCGGGGACTCCGATCTTGCCCACGTCGTGGACCAGCCCGGCGATGCGGATGCGCTCGACCTGGTCCTCGTCCATGCCCATCTGGCGGGCGAGCTGCGCGGAGACGTGGGACACGCGCTCGGAGTGACCGCAGGTGTAGCGGTCCTTGGCGTCGATGGCGCTGGTGAGGGCCCGCAGGGTGCCCATGAACAGCTTGTGCTGGTCGTCGTACAGGGCGACGTTTTCCAGGAAGGAGGCGACGAACCCGCTGGCGGCCTCGAAGAGCTGGATGTCCCAGCTGCTGATGGCGGGGTCGGCCCCGTGCTTGCCGCCGGCGAGCAGCGCGCCGCGCCGGGCGATGTTGCGGGCCAGGGGCTGGGCCAGGACCTGCTGCCCCGCGTCGGGGGCCAGGATAGGGATCCGCGCCAGGACGCGGGCGGGCCCGCCGGGCTCGACGGCCCGGGCGGCTCCGTCGGTCTGCTCGAGCACGCCCGCGAGGTCGTTGGCGATGACGCCGTTGACGAAGAAGCTGTTGGCGAGGGTCTCGGCGTGGTGCCCATCGTCGAGGAAGCGGGCGGCGACCCACGAGAAGTCGGTGGATTTGCGCAGGCGCTCGCAGACCTCCTTGAGGAACTCGGCCGGGTGGGCCGGATGGTGCATCGCCCGCCCCAGCCCGTAGAGGCAGGTGATGTTGTCGAAGGCCTGGGCGAGCTGGGAGGTGAACCCGGTGATGGCGGCGTCCTGCTCGTCCAGCACGAACAGGTCGCGGGCCCACGCGCGGGCGGCGCGGAGCATGGCCGCGCCCGAGGCGGCGTCGAAGTGGGCCAGCGTGCGCAGGTGGGCCCCGGCGCCCGCGACGGGCTGCACCGCCGCGGCGCACGCGTCGCCGAACAGGCGGGTCGTGATGAAGGCGGGGCCGAGGGCGGCCACCACGACGCGCGTGGTCCCGCCTTCGGGCACGATCGCGGTGCACCAGAGCCCCGGGGCGGGGTGGTCGTGCGCGGCGTCCTGGGCGCTGGGGGGCACGCCCCGCATCGCGTCGACCAGGGGCGTGCCGGCGGTCCACGGTTGCCCGTTGCTCGACTGGGCCCGCACCGCGCCCTGCCCGTCGAAGGCCCACGCGAGCAGCCCGCACGCGGCGCAGCGGTCCAGGAGGGTCTGCAGGGCTGGGGCGGGGGGATGGCTCATGGTGGGGCGTCGTTCTCAGGCGGCGCGGCGCGAGGGCGTGCCGAGCAGGCGGCGGACGCGCTCGACGAACTCGCGGACGCCAAAGGGCTTGGGGAGGACGTCGACGATGTTGGTGGCGTTCAGGGCTTCGGGATCGAGGATGTACCCCCGGGCGGTGAGCATGAGGACGGGCACCTTGCCCGTGTCGGGTCGCGAGTGCAGCACCTGGCACATCTCGATCCCGCTGAGGGCGGGCATCTGGAGGTCGGTGATGATGAGGGCGGGCGTGCGCGAGCAGGCGAGTTCGAGCCCCTGGCGGCCGTCGCGGGCTTCGACCACCTCGCACCCGCACTCGCGGAGCTTGGTGACGATGAGCCGGCGCATGTGGACCTCGTCCTCGCAGACGAGGACGAGGGGCGGTGCCGGGTTGGTGTCCACGCTATCCATGGCCTTGGATTGCTCGTTCCGGATCGCACATCGACCCAGACCGCGGGCGGCTTGACTCTCTGGAGAAAGGCGTCCCAATGCAGGCCGGAGAGGTTCGTTCGTAACGTCCAGCGGGGGTTACCGGAGCGGCACGATCCACGAACGGGCGGCAGGGAGCGGCACGGCCGCCACCGCCTTTCCTAACATCTCCCTGAATGGACGCGCCGAACTCAACCGACTCGGGGGCCCGGAGCTACACCATCCTGGGGGTGGCCCGCGAGGGATGGCCGATCATCGCCGCGTTCGTGGTGGTGGCGGCGGGGGCGACCTTGGGCGCCGCCTGGGCGTGGCACTGGGCGGGGCTTGGGGTGGGGGTTGTGGCGGGCGTTCTGTGCGCGTGGTGCGTGTGGTTCTTCCGCGACCCGGCGCGCACGCCGCCGCCGGGGGAGGGGCGGGTGGTGAGCCCCGCCGACGGGGTGGTGTGCCTGATCGACCGGGCGTCGCCGCCCGCGGAGCTGGGGCTGGGTCCGGGCGAGCTGGACCGGGTGTGCGTGTTCATGAACGTGTTCAACGTGCACGTGAACCGCGCGCCGGTGGCGGGGCGGGTGGAACGGGTCGCCTACCGGGCCGGGAAGTTCCTGAACGCGTCGTTTGACAAGGCGAGCGTGGACAACGAGCGCAGCGCCATGGCGATCCGGATGGACGACGGGCGAATGGTGGTGGCGGTGCAGATCGCCGGGCTGGTGGCACGGCGGATCGTGTCGCGCGTGCGCGAGGGGGCGTCGCTGGCGCGGGGGGAGCGCTACGGGATGATCCGCTTCGGCTCGCGGGTGGACGTGTACCTGCCCGCGGGCTCGCGCATCGGCGCGGGCACGGGGCAGAAGGTGGTGGCGGGCGAGAGCGTGCTGGCGGAGCTGGCGCCGGCGCGACGCCAGATGCAGGAGGCCACATGATGAGCGTGCCCCCCGATCGTGAGGCCCGGGGCGTCCCGATCCGGTACATCATCCCCAACCTGCTCACCACGACCTCGCTCTGCTGCGGGCTGGCGGCGGTGCACTTCTCGATCAAGGCGGTGTTTGGTCCGGCCGCCGACAACACGCCCCAGTTCGGGGACTGGGACCGGGCCCTGGCGTCGGTGGCCTTGTCGGCGATCTTCGACGCGCTGGACGGGCGTGCGGCGCGCTTGCTGCGGGTCACGAGCCGCTTTGGGGCCGTGCTCGATTCGCTCTCGGACTTTGTCAGCTTCGGGGTGGCGCCGGCGCTGATGCTCTATTTGTGGTCGCTGCGCGGGGAGGACGCCCTGGGCCTGGCCGCCGCGGTCGTGTTCACGCTCTGCTCGGGCCTGCGTCTGGCGCGGTTTACGGCGATGGCGTCGACCAAGGCGCAACTGCCCACGCCCCAGGCCCAAGTGCTCAAGGGCTACTTCGCGGGGTGTCCGACGCCCGCGGCGGCCGGGGCGGTGCTCATCCCGATCATGCTGGCGCAGAGCCGCAAGGTCGCGTGGACGATGCCCGCCTGGGGCGTGATCGCGCTGACGTTCTTCGTGGCGTGGCTGATGATCAGCCGGCGCCCGATGTTCAGCTTCAAGCGGGTCCGCGTGAAGAGGGCGCTGGTGGTGCCGCTGCTGGCCCTGGCGGGGCTGGCGGTGATCCTGACGGCCAAGGACCCGTGGCTCGGGGCGGCGGCGCTGGGCGGGCTGTACGTCGCGTCGCTCCCGCTGAGCATGCTGAGCTACCACCGCGCGATGCTGCGCGCCGGGGCGGAGCGGAAGCGATCCTGGTCGGCGGCGCCGCCGCTGGGCGAGCAGATCCGCGAGGCGACGCGCCAGGCTGGCGTCTAGGCCTGAAGGTAGTCGGGGATCTTCCCGTGCACGAGGTCCTCGGGATCGAGGCCGGCGAGGGTGTGTACGAGATGGACGCGGCGCTGCACGCCGCAGACCGCATAGATCGCCTTGGTGTGATCGTGGACGGTGTGGCGCGAGCGGTGGAGCTTCTCGGCGATCTGGGGTTCGGTGAGTCCCATGAGGAGGTAGCCCAGGACCTGTCGCTGGCTCTCGCTCAAGCGGTTCAGGAGCTGGAAGCGACGGGCGATCTCGGCCTCGGAGGCGCGGTCGAGGGGTCGCCCGCAGGCCTTGCACGCGCGTGGCATCCCCCCGCGCGTGTTGTTGCGATCCTGTCGCTCCGTCTCGCTCACGTTGTTCACGGGCTGATTCCCCTTTCGGAACGACCCGGCCACGCAGAACGCGCCGAACCTGCTCCGATTTCAGCCCCTCCCGACGGTCGTATCTTGACGCCGGAACGCGACAAGGCAAGTCATGTCGGCCTACCTCTTCAGGGGATTCTGGAAACTGGAGGTCCCAAGCAGGCGCGGCACGGGCGGGGGTTGAGCGCGCGCACCGGCCAATCGTGACCCCGGGGGCGAGAATGCCCAACGCCCACGTGCGCCTCGAATTGCACACAAACCAGAAGGGCCACAGGTGGTTTATCCTGACGCGTCCGGTCCGGCCCACCCCCAGGGGCCAAAGGAGCGAGATGAAGATCCACTTTCTGGGCGCCTCGGGCGAGGTCACCGGGTCGTGCTACCTGCTGGAAACCAGCTCGGCGCGGGTGCTCGTCGACTTCGGTCTGTTCCAGGGGTCGCGCCAGGATGACGCGCGGAACCGGGAGGACGCGGGTTTCGACGCGGCGCGGCTGGATGCCGTCGTGCTGACCCACGCCCACGTGGATCACGTGGGGCGGATGCCCTTGCTCCCAGGGCGGGGTTTTCGCGGAAAGCTCTGGAGTACGCCCGCGACCATGGACCTGGCTCGCGTCATGCTCGAGGATTCGGCGGAGGTCCAGGCGTTCGATGCGGAGCGGCAGACCCGCCGGCGCCAGCGCATGGGTGGGGCTGCATTGGAACCACTGTACACAAGGGCCCAGGTCGATCAGGTGCTGGCGCGGTTCTCGCCGTCCGGGTACGGACAGACTACGACCATCGCGCCCGGGATCGACATCCGGTTCGTGGACGCCGGGCACATCATCGGGTCGGCCAGCGTGGAGGTCACCGTCCGCGAGGGCGGGAGCACGAAGGTCGTGTGTTTTTCGGGGGACGTTGGGGTCAAGGGGCATCCGCTGATGCGCGACCCGACCACGTTCGACCACGCCGACCTGGTCGTGATGGAATCGACGTACGGCGACCGCGACCATCGCCCGCTGGCGGACACGGTGCGGCAGTTTGAAGAGATCATCAAGAAAGCGGTGTGGGAGAAGCAGAAGGTGCTGATCCCCGCGTTCGCGGTGGGGCGCACGCAAGTGCTCATGTACCACCTCTGCGAGCTGGGCAAGGGCGGGCGCGTGCCGTCGTTCCCGGTGTACATCGATAGTCCCATGGCCAGCGAGGCCACGGAGGTCCATCGGCGCTTCCGCAAGGACCTGGACCCGGCGGCGCAGGAGATCCTCTCGTACGGCGAGCGCCCCGACTGCGTGACCAGGTTCGCGTTCACGCCCAAGGCCGAGGAGAGTCGAAAGCTCAACGACGTGCAGGGGTGCATGGTGGTGATCGCGGCGTCGGGGATGTGCACGGGCGGGCGGATCGTGCACCATCTCAAGCACAACCTGTGGCGCAAGGGCGTGCAGGTGGTGATCGCGGGGTACCAGGGCCACGGCACGCTGGGGCGGAGGCTGGTGGAAGGGGCCAAGGTGGTGCGGGTGCTGGGGGAGTGGCTGCAGGTGCGGGCGGACATCCACACGCTGGGCGGGTTCTCGGCCCACGCGGGGCAGGGAGAGCTCATCGACTGGGCCCGCCCCTGGGCCCGGTCGCGTCCGCGGGTGTGCCTGACGCACGGGGAGGATCCGGCGCGGATGGCCCTGGCGGGGCGGCTGGAGAAAGAGCTGGGGATATCGCCGATGATGCCCGGGCGCGGGGAGGTCGTGGAATTGTGACCCATATGGGCGCGATCGACTGGTGGTGGGGCGGGGACCTGCTGGGGCGGGGCCTTTCGATCGTGGACCTGGCCCTGCGCCTGATCATGGCGGTGTTCGTGGTGATGCGGCGGCGTCCGGTGCCCATCACGCTGGCGTGGCTGGTGCTGGTGACGGCGGTGCCGTTCGTGGGGGCGCTGCTGTACGTGCTGGTGGGGGAGAGCCGGCTGGGCGCGCGGCGGGTGGAAGAGGCCCAGCGGATCGTGGGCGAGATCGAGCCGGTGGTGGTGGCGCGCTGGCACGAGCAAGGGCTGACGGCCCGTCGCCCGCTGGCGGGGGGGAGCGAGTTCGAGGCCATCGCGCGGGATGCGATGGCGCTGGGGGGCTTCCCGCCCCTGGCGGGCAACACGCTGGAGTTGATGGCCGACGCGGACGAGCTGCTGCGACGCCTGGCGGCGGATATCGACCAGGCCCGCACGCACGTGCACCTGCTGTACTACATCTGGATGGAGGGGGGGTTGGCGGGGATGGTGTACGAGGCGCTGGAACGGGCGGCGCAGCGTGGTGTGGATTGCCGCGTGCTGGCGGACTCGGTGGGCAGCGGCAGGTTCCTGGGGGGCGAGTGGGCCCGGCGCCTGGGGCGGGCGGGGGTGAGGGTGGACGGGGCGTTGCCGGCGTCGGCGATGCGGGCCCTGGCGGCGCGCCTGGACCTGCGCAACCACCGCAAGATCGGCGTCATCGACGGGCGGATCGCCTACTGCGGGAGCCAGAACCTCATCGACACCTCGTTCCACTTCAAGAAGCGCTCGCGGGTGGGCCCGTGGATCGACGCCAGCGTGCGGGTGGAGGGCCCGGCGGTGCAGGCCCTGGCGGCCGTGTTCCTGCGCGACTGGGCCCTGGAGGACGACCAGCCGGTGCGACTGGAGCCGCCGTACCTCACGTCCCTGGAGCGTCCGGCGCGGCAGGCGGCGGTGGTGCAGGTGGTGCCGACGGGCCCGGGCCCGGACGTGGTGGCGATGCGCGAGGCGTTGCTGACGACGATCTACGCGGCGCGGAGCGAGCTGACGATGACCACGCCCTACTTCGTGCCCGACGAGGCGACGCTGGCGGCGTTGACGGCGGCGGCGCGGCGCGGGGTGCGGGTGACCATCGTGCTGCCGCGGACGAGCGACTCGCGCCTGGTGGCGGCGGCGAGCCGGAGCCACTTCGAGGAGCTGCTGGAGTCGGGCGTGACGATCACGCGCTACCGCCACGGGCTGCTGCACGCCAAGCTGCTGGCGGTGGACGGGAAGTTCTCGATGATCGGGTCGGCGAACATCGACGCCCGGAGCTTCTGGCTGAATTTCGAGGTCACGCTGTTCGTGTACGACGAGGCGTTCGCGGCGTCGCTGATGGCGCTGCAGAGGACGTACATGGAAGGGGCCGAGGAGCTGCGCCTGGGGGCGTGGCGAAAACGCGGTCGCTGGGCCCGGGGCGTGGAGAACGTGGCGCGGCTGTTCGGGCCGATCCTGTAGAGAAGGCGGGTGGGGAGTGCGGAAGAGGGAAGGATGCTCGTGGGGAGATCTCGAAGGAGGGCTCGGCGATGACGACTGAAGGCGAAGGTGCAGGTCCCCCCGCGATCGGCGAGGAGACGCTCAAGCAGGCGCTGCACGCGTTCAAGAAGCGGCTCAAGCTCACGCGGCTGGACCAGGAGTCCAAGCTCGGGGCCCACAAGCCGATGACGGGCGGGAAGAAGACGGAGGGGATGGGGATCATCCCGCCCAATCAGTTCCCGCGCGAGGTGTGGCGCGAGCTGGCCCGCCAGGGGAAGATCAAGGACATGGGGGGGGGGTTATACACTAACGTGTGTGGGTGGAGCGTTGTCCGCGCTTGCGCTGGCGCAACAAAAAGGCCCGGTCGGATGACCGGGCCTTCGTCGCTGAAGTGGAGGCAAGGGGACTCGAACCCCTGACCTCATCCATGCCATGGATGCGCTCTACCAAAACTGAGCTATGCCCCCAGCGGGGACCGAGTTGTCCTGATCGGCGGGATTTCGCCCTGGGATCAGC
>JBGAOG010000034.1:0-29062 GCA_044221985.1 Phycisphaerales bacterium | reverse complement strand
GGTGGGGGCGGAGGTCGAGCAGCAGCCACTCGGTCTCCACGAACGACCCGATGCGGATGGTGTTGTCGAGGCTCGTGCCGAGCGCGATCACGCCGAGGGCGCGGCAGAGGCTCATGGGCACCATGTCGGCCAGGTAGGGCAACGCCGCGTCGAGCCGCGCGCCCAGCATCGTGGCCCCGATGGCCAGTGTGTACGTGCCCGTCGAGGCCGATCGCCCGACGCCCAGCGTGTCGAGCGCATCGGCGAATTGGCGGCTGGAAAGCTCTCCCGCGCCGCGCAGCAGCAGCTCGGACCACATGGCGCTGAGCCCGTCGAGGCCCGGCGGATCTTGCGCCGGGCCGCAGGGCAGGAGCCAGCAGACAGCGGCCGAGCGCACGCCGGGAAGGACCTCGCACACCAGGGGCATGCCGCACGAGAGCGTGGTGGTGATGATGGAGGTGTTCATGCGAGTGAGAGAGTCTACGACGCGGTGACGGCGCGATGCACACCCCCCGGCACCAAGGGGGGGAGAAAAATCTTGTGGAAAACTCGGAATGTTCAAGCACGAGGGGGTCGGTTCCCGATAATCTGTGTCGGTCGAGGCGAGTCGCCAATGCCGGTGATTGCGCTCGACGACAGGAGACCTGTTCATGGCAAAGAAGGCAAAGAAGAAGGGCAAGAAGAAGGGTTCGAAGAAGCGCGGTCGCAAGTAATCGCGCGACGAACCCGGGCGAACGAGCGCGAGAGCGCCCTCGCCCCGGCGACTGCCGTAGTGCGAGTCGCCGAACGATGAACGAAGGCTCGAGGCCGGGAAACCCCGGCCTCGGGTCGTTTTTGGGCGTTGGCGCGCGGCGGCCCCGCGTCAAGATACGCTGTGGCGATGGCATCGTTCGCTCCCCAACCCGCCGCGCTGCGCGAGGCGCACGCGCACCTCGCCGAGTTCGGACGCGAGATGTCCCAGCTCGACCTGTCCCGCGGCGTCGATCGCGCGCACTGCCTGGACCTGGTGGCGAGCCGGGCGGGCGAGATGGACGCCGCGGGCGATCACGGCTGGCTCCTGGCCACGGGCCTGCGCGGGCAGGATTGGCCCGACCCGCGCTGGCCCACCGCCCGGGAACTGGACCGGGCCTGCCCCGACCGGGCGTGCATTCTGCGCGGATTCGACCATCACTCGTGTGCCGTCAACTCGCGCACGCTGGCGGCGGCGGGCCTGGACTCGGGGAAACTCCCGGGTGGGGTCGTGGAGCTCGACGCGTGCGGGCGTCCGACTGGGACGCTCCTGGAGGACGCGAGCGCGCGGGCGCTGGCCGCGGCGCCGGCGCCGACCCGCGCGCAATGGAAGCACTGGGTGACGATCGCGTGCGCGGAGTTGGCGGCACTGGGGTACGTCGAGGTCCACGAGATGCTCGCGCAGGTTTGGCTTGGCCCCGTGCTGGGCGAGCTCGAGCGCGAGGGCACGCTCGCGCTGCGCGTGCGGCTGTACGCGGCGATGGATGATCTCGACGTGATCGCGCGCGGGCGCGGAGCGTGGGAATCGGATCGCGTGCGCCTGGCGGGCGGGAAGATGTTCGCCGACGGCACGCTGAGCAGCCGCACGGCGTGGGTGCTCGAGCCCTACGCGGACCCGCCGGCGCGGTGCCCGCTGGGGCGCGCGCTGCTGGGGGCCGGGCAGATCCTCGCCGCGATGGAGCACACGGGCGCGATGGGGCTGGGCCTGGCGGTGCACGCCATCGGCGACGGCGCGGTGCGCGAGGTGCTCGACGCGCGGGGAGCGTGGCTGGCGCGGGGCGGCCCCCGGTCGCATGGGCTGCGGATCGAGCATTGCGAGCTGGTGCACCCGCGCGACGTGGCGCGATTCGCGGAGCTGGGGGTCGTCGCGAGCGTGCAGCCGTGCCACCTGCTGTACGACGCGCCCGTGCTGGCGAGGCAGTTCCCCCCCGGAGTGGGCGGGGAGCGGGTGCTGCCGCTGGCGGCGATGGTGCGCGGGGGGCTGACCCCCGGACGGACGCTGGTCTTCGGGAGCGACGTGCCGATCGTGCGGGCCAACCCGGAGGACTCGATCCGCGCGGCGATGGGGCAGGGGATGAGCGAGCCCGACGCGTGGAGGTGCTTTGGAGTGGAGTAGAGAGGAAGCAGAGTGGATTGGGTGGGGCGGCGTGATAGGGCATCTGCTCGTCTCTCGCTGGGATCGAGATGCCCTCGTGCCACCAGCTCTCGAGTCAGATTGCTGCCCGCCGAGATCTCCGACACGCGATGCAGAGCGCGAACATGTACCGGCACACCCTGCGCCCCCGGGGTTCGGGCTGGTAACGAAGAGCCCTCCCTGACGCTTCGCGTTTCGTCGAAGAGCCCTCGCTTGCGCTTCGGGCTCGTTGGGTCTTCCTACGGCGCCTTCCAGCGCTGGGCGATGGGCACTCTGCGCCCGCTGCCGAAGGCGACGGTGGTCACCTTGAGCCCCACGGCGGCCTGCCGGCGCTTGTACTCCGCCAGGTCGATGAGGCGGACGATGCGACGGACGGTGGATTCGTCGAAGCCGGTTTCTCGGATGATGCGGGCCGGGCTGTGGCGCTGCTCCACGCTGCGCTCGATGATCTGGTCGAGGATGTCGTAGGGCGGCAGGCTGTCCTGGTCGGTCTGGTTGGGGGCGAGCTCCGCGGATGGCGGCTTGTCGATGGAGCGCTGGGGGATGGGGGGACCCGGGAAGCCGCAGGCGGCGGGGTTGGCGTTCATCCAGCGCGAGAGGCGGTAGACCCACTGCTTGGAGACGTCGGAGAGGACGGCCAGCCCGCCGTTCATGTCGCCGTAGAGGGTGCAGTAGCCAACGGCGAGCTCGGACTTGTTGCCGGTGGTGAGGACGATGGCGCCGGTGCGGTTGGAGAGCGTCATGAGGATGGTGCCGCGGACGCGGGACTGGATGTTCTCCTCGGTGAGGTCGGGGAGCGACTGGCCGAGGGTCTTGAGGGACGCGGCGCGGAAGGCGGGGTCGATGATGTCGCGGAAGCCGGCGAGGGGCGGCTCGATGGAGATGGTCTGGCAGGCGACGCCGAGGCGCTTGGCGAGGTCGTACGCGTCGTCGAGGCTGTGCCGGGAGGAGTACTTGCCGGGCATAGCGACGCCGGCGACGTTGGCGGGGCCCAGGGCGCGGGCGGCGAGGGCGGCGGTGAGGGCGGAGTCGATGCCGCCGGAGAGGCCGATGAGGGCCTTGGAGAAGCCGGTTTTGCGGAGGTAGTCGCGGATTCCGGTGACCAGCGCGAGGAAGAGCTGTTCCTCGTCGCAGGGCTCGGGGGCGAAGCCGGCGGGCCTGGCGGCCTGGGCGTCGATGGGCAGGTCGACGACGAACAGCCCTTCTTCGAACAGCGGGGCGGAGGCGAGGAGCTTGCCGTCGGGCGCGACGACGAAGGCGTGGGCATCGAAGATGAGGTCGTCGTTGGCGCCGCCCTGGTTGACGGAGGCGACGAAGCAGCGGTGGCGGCGGGCGTGGGCGATGCAGATGTCGCGGTGCTTGGCGTGTTTGCCCAGGACGAAGGGGCTGGCGGAGGGGGAGACGATGACGCCGGCGCCCAGGGCGATGAGCCCGGGCACGGGATCGGGGGCGGCGTCGTAGCGGTGGGAGAAGCCCGCGTCCTCGCCCTTCCAGAGGTCCTCGCAGATGGAGAGGCCGGCGCGCATGGAGGGGCCGGGCCTGGCGGGCACGTCGATGGCGACGGCGCGCTGGCCGGGCTCGAAGTAGCGGTTCTCATCGAAGACGTCGTAGGTGGGGAGGAGTCGCTTGTCGTAGGAGTCGACGTACTTGTTGTCGCGGTAGACGACGAGGGAGTTGTGGATGGGGGCGCCGGGGCGGTAGGTATTCTGATCGTGCGGCAGCGGCAGGCCGAGGACGCAGGTGAGACCGGCGGTGTGGGCTTCGCCGATGGACTTGGCCGCGGCGGCGCAGGCCTCGACGAAGCCATCCTGCATGAGCAGGTCCTTGGGCGGGTAGCCGCAGAGGGAGAGCTCGGGAAAGACGACGAGGTCGGCGCCGGCGTCGCGGGCCTGGGCGATGGTCGCGGTGATCAGGGCGGCGTTGGCGGGAATGTCGCCGACGGTGGGGTTGATGCGGGCCAGGGCCAGTCGCATGGGGGATGGTAGAAGAGAGAACGCGGAGGGCGCGGAGGATGCAGAGAAACGCGGAGAAGAAAGGAATGGAGATGAGAGAGCGGAGTCATCGGGATGACAAGGGACACCGGGGATGTTGCCCCAGTTCCCCGCTCCGCGTTCCTCCGCTCTTCCTCCGCCCCTCCGCGATCTCTCACTTCTTCACGCGGAAGAGCGCCATGTCGCGCTCGGGCCAGACGCGGATGGGCGTGCAATGCCGCGTGGCCCAGTCCTGGATCGCCTGGGGCGTCACGCCCGGCGGGAGGTAGCCGGATCGCTCGTAGCGGCGGATCGAGCCCATGTCGATGAGGACGTACTGGGCGGAGGGGTCGGTGAGGACGCCGTCCTGGACGGGCCAGGCGTCCCAGACCGTGTTGTACGAGCAGCCGGGCGGGTAGTAGAAGACGGCGGCCTCGCCCAGGAGGCGGACCTTGGCGCCGTCGGGGACCTCGGTCGCCACGGCGAGCTGCGGGAAAAACTCCTTCATGCGGTCGCGCTGGGCGGGATCGGGGACGTCGTTGAGGGCGGCGGAGGTGAGATCGCCCGGCGAGAAGGCGAGGAGCGAGTTGGGCCTGCCCGCGTTCTGCGAGGCGTAGCACCAGGCGAGGAACCCGCCCTGCGCGATGAGGGCCACGATGACCAGGGCGCGGACCCCGGTGCGGGCCAGGGAAGGAGGCATCCAGCCCTTCACTTCGCCCCGGGGCGAGGCGACGCCCATCGCGACGAGGCACGCCCCGGGGACGATGAGCGGCAGGAGGAAGCGGGACTGCACGTGGGTGGTCGCCAGCCAGAGGGCCACCTGCGCCAGCAGGCCCGCCCAGAGGAGCACCACGACGCGCCGGCGCTCGTCACGCCACCAGTACAGCGCGTGCCCGCCGGCCAGCAGGACAAGAGGGAAGAACACGCCCCACTGCTCGTGCAGGAGCCCGCGATGGCGCGGGCCCGCCGGATCGTTGGCATCCGGCAGCACCAGCATCCGCAGGCGCGTCGCCCACGGCTCACCGGTGACATGCTCGCGGGCGAAGCGGGCGACCTGCTCGGCGTTCCAATGGGCCGAGCCCAGCAACCCGGTCAGGGCGAAGGGGAAGAGCGGATTGCCGCAGGCGAGGTAGTTTCGGATCATCCACGGCGCGAGGGCGATGCTCCCGGCGAGGGCTCCGGGGAGGGCGGCCCGCCACCACTGGCGCATGGGGAGGGTGCCCAGCAGGACGATCGCGGTCGGCACGCCGCAGAAGAGGAGGGCGGTGGGCTTGGCTCCGCAGGCCACGCCAACCAGGAGCCCACAGAAGATGCCGCGCCGGGCGGGCGTGAGGCGCGAGTCGGCGGCGGCGAGCAACGCGCCGGCGAAGAGGGCCAGCATGGCCATCTCGTTGTACGCGAGCGTGGCGACGACGATGGTCCAGGGGGTGAGGAGGACGAGCAGGCGGGCGGTGCGCTCGCCGCGGGGTTTCTCGGAGTTCTGGGCGGGCTCGGCGCTGCCCTGCACGAGCTGGGCGGCCAGGGCGCCCACGAGCAGGGCGGCGACTACGCCGAGCATCGCGTGCACGCCCTGGCAGGCGTGGACGCGCCAGCCGCCGTCGGCGAGGAGCCCGATGGACTCGCGGGTGAGGGCGTTGGCGGTGGGCGCGCCGGTGGCGACGGCCAGGTGATAGAACAGCGCCTCGACGTAGCCTGGCAGGAAGGAATAGACGTTGTGCCCGAGGGGCACGATGCGCCCGCGGGCGAGCCATTCCTGGGGGAGCTGCAGGTGGTACTCGAGCGCGTCGTATCCGCCGAACTCCGAGTTCCAGAGCGTGCCTGGGGCGTGGGCGACGCCGAGGAGCAGGAGCGCCGTGATCGCGCCCATGGCGGCCCAGCTCGCGAGGCGTGCCGCCCCGCCCCGCTCGGGCTCGCGGCGACGCCCGCGGACCAGCACGCGCGAGCCCCGCCACGCCGCCAATCCCAGGCCCAGGCCCAGCGGCACGCACGCGATCACCGGCCCCGCCCGTCCCGCCAACAGCCCGGCCTGCCCCATGATGTGCGACAGCGAAAGGAGGATCGCCAGCCCCGCGGCCATGCGAAGGACGGCGCCCCGCGCGGCCCCGCGCACGAGCGGGGCGGCCAGCTCGCCCAGGCCCAAGGCCGCCACCAGGACGACGAGCCCGGCAAAGAGGCCCACGCCCCCACGCTCCAGGGCGAAGGCGACTCCCGCCTGGACCTCACCTCCCGAGCCCGCCGCGGCGCCCAGGGCGAGCGTCACCGCGAGCGCGCCCAAGCAGGCCAACGCGGGCAGTCGGGCCTGGAATGCGGACGGGGACATGCGTGGGCGTAGCATACCCGGAATGGGGAGTGAACCCCGCCCCGGCCCCGGTCCTTTTCAGTCCCCGCTGCACGCCCCGTAGTGCACGCCCTTCGATCCTCCGCAGGCCCCAACGATGGACAACGACCCGCGAATCATCGATCCCCTGTGCGCCGTCTTCCGGCGCAAGCTCAAGAGCGAGGGGCTGAAGTACACGCCCGAGCGGGCCCAGTTGCTGGACACGGTGATGGGCTTCGAGGGGCTCTTCGAGGCCGAGCGGTTGCTGGAGCGTGTGAAGGCCAAGGGCTTCCGCGTGAGCAAGGCGACGGTGTACCGGACGCTGCGGCTGCTGCAGGAGGCGGGGATCATCCAGCGCGTGCCCTTCGACGACGAGCACACGCACTACCAGGTGGTGTACGGGCGCACGCCGCGGGACGTGCTGATCCGCCTGGACTCGCGCGAGCTGGTCGAGATCGACATGCCCGAGGTGGCGAGGCTGCGCGACGAGCTGTGCGCGCGGATGGGGCTGGTGGCACGCGGGCACCGGCTGCAGGTGTTCGCGGAGAAGCAGTAGGAACCCCGGCGCTGCGACCCCGCCCCGGCGCCGCCGGCGAGGGTTTTTCGCACGCCTGCGAGCCCGAAGCGCCAGCGGGGGCTTGTAAAGGAAGTGCGGCCCGGATGCCGCGCCCGTCTTCACCGTTCGCCCCCCGCCATTCACCTCATCATCAACACCCTGGCTCGTAGTGGGAGAGGAAGAACAGCAGGTCGTTGGGGTCCACGGCCCCGTCGGGCGTGCCCGTGCCGCTCCCGTCGTCGAGGTCCACGGCGACATTCCCGGCCTCGTACTGGGCGATGAAGTACAGCAGGTCGTTGATATCCACGCCCCCGTCGGGAACTCCGTTGCCCGAGCCGTCGTCGAGGTCGGCGGGGCAAAGGACCGTCAGGGTGGCGGTCACGCTCGTGGCGGTGCCGCAGGGATTGGTCGAGACGCAGTCGAACTCTCCCGCATCGAAACCCCGGACGGCGTGGAGGGTGAGGATCGGCGTTGTGACGCCGGTTGGGATCGTGCCACCGGCGAGGGGCACGCCCTCGGAGAGCGGGACGGCGTGGCGCCGCCAACGGAACTCGACGCCGGGAGTGGAATCGGGCACGATGGAGAAGGCGAGCGTGGCGCCCGCGCGGGCGGCGGCGGAGGACGGGCCCCGGGCGATGGTCGGCGCCGGAGAAGACAGGTAGCGGGCGAGGTAGGGGGAGGGCTGTCCGCCGGCCTGGCCGAACACGCCGCCAATCCAAAGGACGTCGTTGAGCCGAGTGACACTGCTGACGCGCACGGCCCCCGCGATCGTGGACCCGCCCGGGGGGAATCCGGTGAGATCTCCGGCGAGGGGAGTCCAGGCGACGCCGTTGTATCTCGCGAGCGAGAGCAGCAGGGTGGACGTGCCGGAGGTGAGCCGGAACGCTCGCCCGGCGATGACATCGCCGTGGTAGGCGGCCAGACCGGCGGAGATCGACTGCGTGAGGTCTCCCCGGACGAGCGAGCTGCCCAGGGGTCGCCATGTACCGGCGACGAGGGCGCCGACGGCGTTCACACCGAAGGAGCTGCCGAACCCGCCATCGGCGAGCGCGTGGAGCCTCCCGTCGAGGTTCGCGAGGTCCGCAACGCCGGACGTGGTGCCCGAGTAGGAGGCGCAAGGCACCGGCGTCCAGGCATCCACGCCGTTCCAGGCGCGGACGCCGTCCTGTCCGCCCGCGTAGAGCACGCCATCGGCGGACTCCACGCACAGCGGGGACAGGAAACCAACGTCCCCGACGCGACTCCAGGCGGCGCCGTCGTAGCGCCAGACGTTTCCGGTGACGCCGCCGACCGCACCGGATCCGGTCAGGTGCAAGGAACCATCGTGCAGGCAGAGGTCGAACATCTGAGCGGCGGGGTTGTTGGTGGTCGCGGCGCTGGTGCGTCGCCAGCCGGCGCCATCCCAACGAGCGACGCCGCCGAGGGGTGCGGTACCGTCGAGCGCGGTCATGCTCCCGGCGACGAAGAGCTGGTCGTTCCAGACTTCGAGATCGGCGCCGAACTCGGAGCCCGATGTGGATGAGGCGGCGAGCAGGCCCTGGCCCATGGGCTCGAAGGCGTTGGCGGCGAACCGGGCCACGCCGTTGCAGCGTCTTCCGCCCGCGACGCGGAACCCGCCGGTCAGCACGACGTCGTCCCCGAATTCGATCGCGTCCAGGACCGGCCCGTCGAGCCCATTCGCGAAAGGGCGCCAGGCGTCGGGCAAGGACCACCGCAGCAGCGTCCACCGGATCGTGTCCGTCGGGGTCCAGGAGTAGCCGCTGTCCCCGCCGATGACAAGCTCGCCATCGAACACGACTGCCGGGCCGATCCCCTGCGAGCCAGCGCGAACGTTCAGTCCCGCGGCATCGGGGAGGGCCGCCCAGGCGCTGCCATCCCATCGGGCCGCCCGGGTGGGCGTGCTTACGCCCGCGAAGTTCGGGAAGGACCCCATGGCGATCAGATCGCCGCCGAAGGAGGCGAGGGCCTGGACCCTTCCGTTGGAGGTGCTGGGGAGCGGTGTCCAGGCCGAGCCGTCCCAGCGGAAGATGGCCGATTGGGTCGCGCTCAGTGCCGGCTCCCCGCACAGGTAGATTTCGCCGAGATGCTCCACGAGCCCCAGGCTCCGCGCGAAGGTGGCCGGGATCCCGGGCATCGCGACCCACTGCGAGCCGGACCATTTCGCGACGTCCTGGCTCACCACGCCGCCGGCGCTCGCGAAGCTGCCCGCAACGACGATCCCATCGGCAACCGGAAGGAGCGTGAAAGCGGCGCCGGTGGCGTCAAGCCCGCCCCCCAGGGACTGCCACTGAGACCCGGTCCACCTCGCGATCCCGCGGGTGCCGGCGACGCCGCCCGCGCCGGCAAACTGCCCGGCGGCGTAGAGCTCGCCGTTGTACACGGCCAGCGCCTCGACGGTGCCGCTGATGCCCGATCCAAGCTGCACCCAGGCGGCGCCGTCGAATCGTCGAACACCGAACGAGCCGCCCAGGACGAACTCGGAGTTGAAGACGGCGATGGCCTCGGCGGGTCCGGGCGGGGCCACGGAGGTCGAGGTCCAGCGAGCGCCGTCCCACTGGGCGAAGTAGCGGCAGGCGAAGCCGTCGATGTTATCGAACTGCCCGGCGACGAGGAGGCGTTCGAGCAGCGGCCCGGGGCCATCGGGGTCAAAGGTCGCGAGGGCTCGCGTGTAACCCGCGCCCGACCCGCCCAGGAACACGCCCGGAGAAGGAAAGCCGTCGAGCCATTGGGGCGAGCACTGGGCCCAGGCCGACGCGGCCCAGGCGAGCGGGATTGCAGCGCCATGGACGGCACAACGCATCGAGACGTCCCCCTTACTTCCGGAGAATCTACCCGAGGAGGCCTCTGTGCACAAGGCCAACAGGCCGAGGAACGGGGAGAATTTTGCACGCCGGGGCGGGGCATGGGCGTGCCGGCTTCTGCCGGAACGCCGTCCACTACCGGGAGTCCATCGCGCGGTGTTTCACTGGGCGTACAGCGGACTTCCAGGGACGGGTCGCCTTGGGGTGGAAGCGGATGGCGCCACCCACCCCCGCGGATTACTTCGCCCCGCGCGTCGGGGCCATGCTGCGCATCGCGCCCAGGAGGTTCGAGTAGTCGTCGGTCCAGAGCGGCACGGCGGGGTCGGGGCGGAGGGGTTCCCACCCGCCCTCGGTGGGGAGCCAGCCCACGTAGGCCGCGTCGCGTGCGAGCACCGCCCAGATCGAGGGGAACTTGCTCTCCCCGGCCTGCTCGCGTGAGACGCCCGAGTCGTAGCGTGCGAAGGCGGCGAGCTTGAGGTCCGGGGCGATGCGTCCCAGCACCGGGGGCAGGTCGAAGTTGCGGTTCGAGAGGTGAACGACGAGCAGGCCCGAGGGGACGAGCTTGCGGAAGTAGAGCTCGACGGCCTCGCGCGTGATCAGATGCACGGGGATCGAGTCCGAGGAGAAGGCGTCGAGGACGATCAGGTCGTAGGGCGGGTCATCGGGCGTGGCGCCCTGGGCCTGGGCGAGCCGGAGGCGCCCGTCGCCCACGAAGTACTGGAACGTGGGGGCGGCCTGCCCGGGCAGCAGCTTCATGCGGGCGGCGTCGCGGATGAACGTGAACCAGCGGGAATCCTCGCGGGCCAGCTCGACGACGATGGGATCGATCTCGTAGACGTCGTAGGTCACGCCCGGCTGGGCGTACGCGGCCAGGGTGCCCGCGCCCAGCCCGATGAACGCGACGCGCGAGAGGCGGTTCTGCTGCGTGAGGAGCTTGAAGGCATCGCCCGCGGGCCCCGACGGATGGAAGTACATGGTGGGAACGATCGCGCGGGCGTGCTGGCGGGCGCGGTAGTCCTCCGGCGTGGGCTGGGCCGGCGCCCGCCCGGGGGGGGACGAGTCAAAGGCCGCGCCGAACAGCAGGGCCCGGCGCTGGCGGGCGTCCCAGGCGGGGGCCGCGCTCGAGACGGGCGCGCCGGGCGCATCGTGGTATTGCAGCCCGTGGGCCGTGGTGCCATGCTCGAGGATGCAGTAGTTGCCCTCGGCGTCGGACTTGACGCGGTGGACGCCGAAGAAGGTGCGCTCGCGGAAGCGCAGGACGTTGGCGCGGTCGAGGTAGTGCGAGGCGAGGATGGTCCCGGCGCCGGCCAGGCCCACGAGGGCGAGCGCTGCCGCGCCCGCCAGCCCCGTGGCCCGCGCGCCCGGGCGCACGAACTGCGGGCGCAGCAGGGCGGCGACGCCCAGCATGATGGGATACTCGATGATGGTGTCGAAGGCGACGGGCCCGAGCAGGGCGTTGATGCTCCCGCCCAGGACGCCCCCCACCGAGATCATCAGGTAGTACTCGGTCAGGCGGTCGGTGGAGGGGCGATCGTCGGCCAGCAGGGTGTGGCACATCAGCCCCGCGACGCCGAAGGTGAGCAGGTGCAATGTCAGGGGCACGACCACGGAGCCCGCGGGGGGCGCGAAGGTGATGAGGGCCAGGGCCGCGATCAGCACCGGCAGGGCGTAGCCGGTCCAGGCCGCGGGGATGCGGAGGCGCCGAGAGTACGCGGACACGAACGTCAGGAGGTAGATCGCCAAGGGCACGATCCAGAAGAGGGGAATCGACGCCAGGTCGGTGGTGATGTGTTGGGTGACGCCGAGCATGAGGCTGCTGGGCACGGCGGCCAGGAGCACCCAGCGCAGTCGCGGGCCCCAGCGTGGGCCCTGGGCGGGCGCGACGTGCGGCACGGGGGCACGGGGCGCCTCGGCGTTGGCCTTCCTCGCCGCGCGAAGCAGGGCGGCCGCGCAGGCGGCGACCAGCGCGATCAGGGCCAGGTAGGCCCAACGCCAGCCGGCGCTCTGCCCCTGGCGGGTGAGCATCGGTTCGATCAGCGCGGGATAGGCGAGCAGCCCGGCGAGGCTGCCGGCGTTGCTGGCGGCGTAGAGGAAGTAGGGATCGTGGGCCTGGGCATGCCCGGACCGGCTGAACCACCGCTGCAGGAGCGGGCCGGACGTGGAGACCAGGATGAAGGCGGGGCCGACCGTGAGGGCGAGCGTGCGCACGACCCACAGGGTGGGGTTGTCCCCCGGGGCACCGAGATCGATGGGGAACGGGAGCGTGAGCGCGGCGCCGGCGAAGAGGGCCAGGTGGACCATCGCCTGGGCGCGGATGGAGCGGACCTTGGAGAGGACGTGGGCGTAGAAATATCCCAGCAGGAGGGCCGCCTGGAAGAAGAGCATGCAGGCGTTCCACACGCTGGGCGACCCGCCCAGCAGCGGGAGCAGGATCTTGCCCGCCAGGGGCTGGACGGTGAAGAGCAGGGCGGCGGCGGTGAAGATCGCGACGGCGAAGAGCGTGAGCGTGCCCGCGCCCGGTGCTCTCTCAACTGAATCGGTCGCGTCGAGCATCGATGAATGGGGTTGCTGAACGCTCATGCGGGGGTGAGTCTATCGCCCGCACGCGACGGTGTTTCCGGGGCTCGGGCGTGCGGGGCACCCGGGCGTCGGAGGCCCGGTAGGAGCGAGCGTGGCGGGGCCGTTTGGAAGGCCCTATCGGACGGGCTGGAAAGCGCTCATCGCGGGCCCATTTGGGGGGTGGTCCGGGAGGGTGTGATAAGTGCCACCCTCAACGCCTGGACCGCACCCACGCCCGGAATCTGGCCGATCCTGTGTGGTTATGTCGCAACCGCGGCGTCCATCCCGCGCCTTTTCCCTTTTGGAGCTGGTCATCGTGGTGGCCATCCTGGGGATCCTGGCGGCCATCGCCGCGCCCCGCCTCGCCGGCGCGAAGCAGAGCAGCGCGAACGCCTCGGCCATGGCCTCGCTGCGCAACCTCGCCAACGCCTTCGAACTCTACCACGAGCAGCATGGCGCCTGGCCCGTGCCCGCTGCCGACGGCTCCACGCCGCCGGGCATGAGCGAGTTTCTGCCCGACCAGCTCTGGGCTCGCCCGCCGGCGCTGGGTGAGCGCTGGGTGTGGATCAACGACCCGGTGCTGGGCGTGGGCGTGGGCATGGGAGTGGCGGTCGCGGGAGATTGGCGCCCGCTCTGGCGCGAATTCGACCTGCGCGCCGATGACGGCGTGCTGGCGACGGGCTTGATCCAGGCCTGGGCCTCCAGCCCGCCCGCCCTGGTGTGGATCATCGAGGATGGACCCAGCGCGGTCGGGGGCGTGGCGCCCGTGGGAGGGGGCAACATGGGCGGCGGCCCCCCGGGGGCGATCGACGGCGGGTGACCGCTCGCCAACGAAATCGCGTCGGGCGTTCACACGCCGACCGAAAGGCCCACGGGCTGCGGTCGCGGCAGGTGCGTCGGCTGCACCGTCAGGCCCAGAGGGACGCGCTTGCCGCCGGGCGGGGGGAGCCCTTCCTGGTCGATGCGCCGCTGGATCGCCATCACGCCCTCGATGAGCATCTCCGGGCGCGGGGGGCACCCGGGGACGTACACGTCTACCGGGAGGAACTGGTCGCAGCCCTGGACGACGGCGTAGGTGTCGAACACCCCGCCCGTGCTGGCGCACGCGCCCATGGAGATGACCCACTTGGGCTCCGTCATCTGCTCGTACGTCTGCTGCAGCACGGGCATGGTCTTGATGGCGATGCGCCCGGCCACGATCAGCAGGTCGCTCTGGCGCGGGCTGAACCGCATGACCTCCGCCCCGAACCGGGCCAGGTCGTAGCGCGAGCAGGCCGTGGCCATCAGCTCGATCCCGCAGCAGGCGGTGGCGAAGGGCATGGGCCACAGGCTGCTGCGCCGGGCCCAGTTGATCAGGCGCTGCAGGGAGGTGGTGACGAATCCATCGGCGACGATCGCGGACTCCAGGCCCATGCGTTCCTCCGCCGCCCTCTCGGGGCGGGCACCGGGAACGTTAGGCCCCGGCGATTACTTCTTCTCCGGCCTGAGGACCTTGCTGTCCTCGCGGTACAGGTCGCGCCCCGGGCCCGAGGGGCCGTACGTGGGCGCGTGGAACCCCGTTTCCCTGCGGCTGATCTCCCGGTAGCAGCCGGCCAGGGCGCCCAGCGCCGCGCCCGCCAGCACCGCTTGGATCGCGCGTCGGATCATGCCGGGCTCGCTTGGGGCGGGTTGGCGGGGTTGGTGGCGGCCTGGCGCTGCCTGGCGGGGGCGAGCATGTCCGCGAGCGAGCGCCCCGCGAACGCCTCGGCCCGGGCCCGGGCGAGCGTCTCCATGACGCCCGGGGCGCGGGCGCGATCGATCACCGAGAGCTTTTCCCCCACGCCCAGCACGTCGGTGGCGAGAATGGCCTCGGGCGGGCGGGCCAGCGTGAACATCCCCTCCTGCTCGCCCGCGACGCGCAGCAGCAGCCCCGCGCCCGCCAGTCGCTCGAGCATCTCGGACACGATGCGCTCGTCCACGCCCGTCTGGGTCGCCACCAGGGCGTGGTCGGTGGGCTTGCCCGACCCGAAGCGCTCGCCCACGCAGATCATCACCGGCAGGATGGCGGCGGGGTCGACGATCCCATTCAGGCGTGACCCGGGGCGGTCGTCGACGAGCCCCAGCGACGCCAGCAGCGAGAACGAGGTCGCCCGCCCCTTGACCAGCCCGTAGGTCTGCAGCACGACCGTCATCTGCAAGCCCGCCAGCACGATGATCCACGTCAGGTACACCCACAGCAGGAAGAGCGGGAGCAGGGCGATCAGCCCGTACAGGCGGGCCGTGCCCGTCGAGTATCGAACGTACTCCGAGAAGCCCCACTTGGCCCCTTCCCAGAGCACCGCCGCGGTGATGGCCCCGCCCAGGGCCGGCATCATCTTCACCCGGGTGTTGGGCACCGTGGTGTACGCCACCAGGAGCAGCAGCGTGCTGATCCCCACGGTCACTCCGTAGGTCCCCACCAGGGCCGCCACGCGCTTGAGCAGCACGGGTCCGTCGGCGGCGAAGGCGGAGTCCAGGAAATGCTGCACCGCCTCCTGCATCAGGAACGACCCCGCCAGGCACAACGACCCCAGGGTCAGCAGCGTCCAGTACAGCGGCACGCGCCTGGTCCACGCTCGCCCGATGGGCGCCAGGAAGATGTGGTTGAAGGCCTTCTCGATCTCCACCATCATCGAGATGGCGGCGTAGATGAGCATCACCAGGCTGACCGTGCCCACGGCGTCGAGGCGGATGTCCCGCACCCGCAGCACCATCCCCTCGATCCACTGGTCCAGCTTGGCCGCCCGCGCCGCGCGATGGTCCGCGGGCACGCCCGCCAGGGGCGCCATCGGCGCCTCGGGCTCCTCGATGGGCAGGGCCATGGGGCCCGCGAGCTTGTCCTCGTCGATGACGATCTGCGTGAGCCCGGCGTACTTGAGGATCTTCTGGACGCCGACGGTCACGTCCTCGGGCTTGCTGAACGCGGCGAGCACCACGAGGGAGATGACGAGGACCGGGATGAGCCCGAAGATGGTTCGATACGCGAGGGCGGCGGCCATGCGGGGGATCTGGGCCCGGCGCCCCTGGCGCACGACGATGGTGAGCAGATTCACGGTGCCGTGGTCGGGCCCCAGGCCGACCCGCGCGAGCAGTTCCTGCCAGCGGCGCCCGCCCTTGCGGTGGTGCTTGTCAAACGCGTTCACGCCGATCCCTCCCCGGTTGGGTGCGTGGGCCGCGGGGACCCTTGTGCTCGGGCCCGCGCCGGGGCTTGTCCGACGCCGCCCGCAGCAGGGCGTTGACCTCGGCGCTCTCGAGCAGTCGCCACTGGCCCAGGCCGAGTCCCTTGAGCGTCAGGGGGCCGATCCCGACCCGCGTGACCTTGCGCACGGGCGAGCCCAATGAGAGCAGCACGTCCTCGAGCTGGCGATTGCGGGCCTCGAGCATCGTGATCTCGAGGAGCGTCTTGCCCTCGGCGCTCTTGACGACCCGCACTTGGGGGCGGGTGCCCTTGGGACGATGGGGACGCTCGCCCTCGGGACGCGGGGCCGCCCGGCGCGGGCCGGCCTTGAGCCCCGTGGCCGCGCGGTTGGCGGCGCGGTCGAGCTTGCGCAGGGAGCGGTCCACCTCCGCCAGCCTGGCCTCGTCCAGCGTCCCGCGGACCATCGCCCAGTAGGTCTTGGTGACCCCGTAGCGCGGGTGCGTCAGGCGATTGGCGAACTCGCCGTCGTTGGTGAGCAGGACCAGCCCCGTGGCATCGAAATGCAGGCGTCCCACCGGGAAGAGGCGTGCCTTGAAGGGATGGTCGACCAGGTCGAGCACGGTCCGGCGATCGAGCCCCGGCTCGTCGGCCGCCGTCACCAGCGTGTGCGTGGGCTTGTGCAGGGCGATGTAGACCTTCCGCCCCGGGGGACGCACCGGGCGTCCATCGACCACGACGCGGTCGTTCTCGGGATCGACGAAGGCGGGGAGCTTGGCCACCAACTCCCCGTTGACCTCGACCCGCCCCTGCTCGATCAGGCGCTCGCAGACGCGCCGGGCGGCCACTCCGGCGTCGGCCAGGTATCGCTGGAGTCGGATCGTGCCGCCGGGGTTCATGGAGCAGTTTATGCGACCCGTGGGCGCCACCCGATATCAGGGCTGGCCCCCGCCCTACGCCCTCGCGTCCGGCGTGGGCGCCAGGGAGAACCTACCCTGCGCCAACGCGGGCTTTCCCCCGCGGGCCAGGCCAGGAGGGCCCGAACATGACGCAGCGCGCCCAGGGACGAGGTGTGGAGCACCCCGAGGACGAGGTTTTCTTGTCGCCGCGCGTGGTCGACCAGCGCGCCTTCGAGGAGTTCTCGGGAGCCCTCAAGACGCTGGTGCGTGACGCCGCCCAGCAGAAGGCCGCCCTCGAATCCAGCTCCGTCGAGGTCAAGGAGCTGGGGCAACAGCTGCGCGACGCGACCAAGGAGCTGCAGGCCAAGGTCGAGACGGCGGTCCGCGTCGTGCCGACGCTGGACCAGCGCGTCGCCCGCGCCGAGGAGGCGGCCTCCCGCGCCGAGGCCCAGCTCGCCGAGCGTGAGCGGATGGTGCGCGAGGCCGTGGCCTCCCACGTGACGGTGGACCGCGAGATGCTCGAGCGTGCCCTGGCCGCACACCTGCCCGAGATCCTCCGCGAGCGCCTGCACGAGCTGACGCGGGAGCTGGCCCAGAAGGCGATCGAGAGCGTCCCGGCGGCGGCGAAGGCCATCGAGGACGCCCGCGGTCGCGCCGACCAGGCGCGCGTGGCGTTCGAGGAGTCCATCGCCCTGGCGGCGGAGCAGTCGCGCGCCAAGGCCGACGAGGCGCGGACGAACCTGGAGACGTCCGTGCGCCAGGCCATCGACCTGGCCGGGGAGCACGCCACGCGCCTCGACTCGATGTACGTCGAGACGCTGCGCAAGCTCGACGAGCGCGCCGCCGAGGCCGTGCAGCAGGCCCAGGAGAACGCCGCCAAGGCGGCGACGGCGGCCGCCGGGCACGCGATCGACGCCGCCCGCCAGACTGGCAGCATGCTCGACAAGCTGCTGGGTGAGACGCCGGCGCGGATCGCGGAATTCGAGGATCGGGCGGGGCTGGTCGTCACCGAGATGGAGAAGCGCGTGGCCCGGGCCGGCGCCCAGGCCCGGGAGATGGTCAGGAGCGTCGAGCAGATCGACGCCTCGCGCGTGCAGGAGCTGGAGAAATCGCTGAGTTCCAAGGCCGGGGAGGCCATCGCCCAGATCAAGGCCGCCCTCACCCAGGCCGACGCGATGGGGCGCCAGCTCGCCTCGCTGGCCCAGCAGGCCGACCTGGCCCGCCAGCATCTGGCCGACTCGGTGCTGGGCTCGGCCGACCGCATCGACACGATGGAGAAGCAGCTCGGCGAGCTGCGCCAGGGCCAGGACCTCGTACGCCAGTCCCTCCACGACGCGCTGACGCGGGCCCAGGAGGCGGACACGGCCCTGGCCGCCCAGGCCGCCCGCATCGGCACGGCCCTGGAGCAGAGCACGCAGCCGACCCTCAACCGCCTCACGTCGCAGGTCCAGCAGATGGGCCAGTGGCTCACGCAGCTCATCCAGCAATGCGGGGACGTGGGGCACCGCCTCGAACGAACCGTCAGCGAAGCCCGGGCCGTGAGCGCCGGGCGCCTGCCGCCCGCGCCGAAGGGGTAGGCGCACGTCGCGAGCACCGAACCGCGGGCCCCGCACGCGGCGCCAATAATCGAGGAGATGGGTGGTTTCAAGCACTTGCTGGCGCAGTACGGCCCTGGCGGCGTGGTCGCCACCGCTTGGGAGTTGCAGAAGCGGCTGCTGCCGTCGCCAGGCCAGCGTCGGGAGCTGGCGGTCTTCCGAAAGGTGGGAAATCCCGACGCCATCCTGGATGGACCCTTCGCCGGGATGCGGTACCACCGCGTCGTGTACGCCGGTTCGACCCTCGATCGCACCCTGGGGGTCTACGAAAAGGAAATCCACGCGGCTATCGAGCGGATGGTGGCGTGGAGCCCCGACGTTGTGGCGGACATCGGCACGTCCGACGGGTACTACCTGGTGGGGATGGCGCGGCGATTGCCCGCCGCGAGGGTCGTGGGGTACGACACGTTGCCCCTGTGCCGATTCCTGACGCGCCGGCTCTTGCGATGGAACGCCGTGGGCTCGCGGGGCGAAGTCCGGGGGAGGTGCGACGGCGTGGACCTCGAGCGCGTGCTGTCCGGGGCGCGGCGACCAGCGGTCATCTGCGATTGCGATGGGGGAGAGGATCCCGTGCTGCACCCGGAAGTCGCCCCGAGCTTGAAACGGGCGATGATCATCGTGGAACTCCACGACGTGTTCGTGCCGGGGATCTCGGCGGAGATCCGGCGGCGCTTCGAGGGCACGCACGACGTCGAGCTGATCCCGGTGCGCGTCCACGCGCCGTCGGACGTACCCCCTCGTTTCGCCCTCGACGCCACGGACGCGGCCGACGTCGTGGCCGGGCAGCGACGCATGGACAACTTCTGGTACCTGATGACGCCGCGGGCCTAACCCGGCGGGAGGTCGGTGGCGCGATGCGGGAGCATGACTCGGTGCGGGTGATCTACCTCTCGACGGCGTTCCCCAAGCCGGAGAGCCCCGATCTCGGGCCCTGGGGCCTGAGGCAGGCCCGCGCGCTCGGTCGCCACGGCGCGACGGTCCTCGTGGTGTCGCCCACAACCTGGATGCCGCGCTGGGCGGGACGACTGGGGGTCAAGCGCGCGACCGCGCTCTGTCCGCGCGAGCACGACTGGGATGGCCTGCGCGCGATGTACCCGCGCTGGCTGTATACCCAACGCGGGGACGACGCGGACATCGTCTACAACTACCCGGGGATCTTCAACGCGCTGGGCTGGGTGTCGGGGCGTGCGGCCCTGCTGCGGATCGTGCGCCAGTTTCGACCCCACCTCATACACGCCAACCACATGACCCCCAGCGGTGTGACGGCGTGGCGGCTCGGACGGGCCACCGGGATTCCCTTCGTGCTCACCGAGCACAACCTCAAGGAGATCGAGCACTATCGATCGCGCCCGCCCCGGCGAGCCATCGGGGGGCGCGTCGTGCCCGCGGCGGCGCGCTGGATCGCCCTGGGCCGCCCGGTGGAGCGAGAGATGAAGCTGGCCTTCCCCCAGGCCCGCACGGTCATCGTGCCCAACGGCACCGATCGTCCGCCGCCGGAACTGCTGGCCGCCAACCGCCCAGCGGAGTTGGGGGGGCGTCTCGTGGTCTGCTGCGTGGCGGGGTTCTACCCCACCAAGAACATCCCCGCCTTGGTGCGCGGGTTCGCACGCGCCGCGGGCACACACGCCAACGCCGTGCTCCGAATCTGCGGCGATGGTGAGCAGCGCGGCGAGATCGAGCGGACGATCCGAGCGTGCGGCCTGGAGCAACGCGTGACGCTGCTGGGCGGCGTCAGCCATGCCCGGGCCATGGAAGAAATGGCCGGCGCCGACGTGTTCGCCCTCGTGTCGATACAGGACACCTACCCCACGGTGTGCCTCGAGGCCGCCTCGGTCGGCTGCCCACAGGTCTGGCCTTTCGATGGTTCGGTGGGCGACCGCCTGAAGGACGGGGTGCACGGGTACGCCATCGATCCTCGCAGCGATGAGAGCATCGCCCACGCCCTGGTTCGGCTGTTGGGCGATGCCGCCGCGCGATCCCGGATGCGCGCGGCGTCCTTGGGCCTCTTCGAGGAGGAACTCTCCTGGGACGTGGCCGCCCCGCGCCTCGTGAGCGTTTATCGCGAGGTCGTCGCGGAAGCCGCTGCGACGGGCTCGGCCCGCGGGCCCGGCCCTACTTCTCGTCCTTCACCTTGAACTCGGCGTCGATGACGTCGTCCTTCTTGGCCTCGCCGCCCGGAGCGGCGGCGCCCGGCGAGCCCTGGCCCTTGGCCGCCTCGTACATCACCTTGCCCAGCTCCATGGCGGCCTTGTCGAGCTCGCGCATGGCGGCCTCGATGGCGGCCTTGTCCTCGCCCTTGACCTGGGCCTCGAGGTTGGACAGGGCGCTCTCGACCTTCCCTCGGACCTCCGGGCTGACCTTCCCCCCGTGTTCCTCGAGGGCCTTGCGGGTCTGGAAGAGCGTCGAGTCGGCCCGGTTCTTGAGGTCGATCAGCTCGCGCCGGGCCTTGTCCTCGCCGGCATGGGCCTCGGCGTCGCGCTTCATCCGCTCGATCTCGTCCTTGCTCAGCCCCCCGCTGTTGCTGATCTTGATGTCGGCCTTCTTGCCCGAGGCCTTGTCGGTCGCCGTCACGGTCAGGATCCCGTTGGCGTCGATGGCGAACTCGACCTCGATCTGCGGCATGCCCCGCGGCGCGGGCGGGATGCCCGACAGCTCGAACTGCCCCAGCGTCCGGTTGTCGCGAGCGAACTCGCGCTCACCCTGGAGGACGTGGATCTGCACGCTGGTCTGGCTGTCGGCCGCCGTGGAGAAGACCTCCTTGCGGCTCGTGGGGATCGTCGTGTTGCGATCGATCAGCTTGGTCATGACGCCCCCCAGAGTCTCCACGCCCAGCGAGAGCGGGGTCACGTCCAGCAGGAGCACGTCCTTGACCTGGCCCATGAGCACGCCGCCCTGGATCGCGGCCCCGACCGCCACGACCTCGTCGGGGTTGACGCTGCGGTTGGGCTCCCTGCCGAAGAGCTCCTTGGCGATCAGCTGGGCCCTGGGCATGCGGGTCGACCCGCCCACGAGCACGACCTCGTCGATCTTGTCGATGCTCAGCTTGGCGTCCTTGATCGCCTGCAGGCACGGGGCCTTGAGGCGCTCGAAGAGGTCCTGGGTGATGGCCTCGAACTTGGCGCGGGTGATCGACACCTGCAGGTGCTTGGGCCCGTTCTGGTCCGCCGTGATGAACGGCAGGTTCACGCTGCTCTCCTGCATGGTTGAGAGCTCGACCTTGGCCTTCTCCGCCGCCTCCTTCAATCGCTGCAGGGCCATCGCGTCCTTGCGGATGTCGATGCCCTCCTTCTTGCGGAACTCCTCGGCGATGTGGTCGATCAGGCGCTGGTCCCAGTCGTCGCCGCCCAGGTGCGTGTCCCCGTTGGTCGCCAACACCTCGAACACCCCGTCCCCGATGTCCAGGATCGACACGTCGAACGTGCCTCCCCCGAGGTCGAAGACGGCGATCTTCTCGTTCTTCTTCTTGTCCAGCCCGTACGCCAGGGCCGCGGCCGTCGGCTCGTTGATGATCCGCTCAACCTTCAGGCCCGCGACCTCCCCCGCGTCCTTGGTCGCCTGGCGCTGGGCGTCGTTGAAGTACGCCGGGACCGTGATCACGGCCCGCTCGACCTTCTCGCCCAGGTAATCCTCGGCCGTCTTCTTGAGGTCCTGGAGGATGAACGCGCTGACCTGCTGGGGCGTGAACTCGCCCTGGTTGACGCGGACCTTGACGAATTCGTCCGCCCCGCCCGTGATGGTGTACGGGACCTTGCTCTCCTCGTTGCCGCTCTTGCCGTAGCCCATCTCGCCGGTGGCCGAGACTTCCACGCGCCGTCGACCCATGAACCGCTTGATCGAGAAGATCGTGTTCTTGGGGTTGGTCACCTGCTGGTGCTTGGCCGGCTGGCCCACGAGCCGCTCGCCCTTGTCCGTGAACCCCACCACCGACGAGGTCGTGCGGCTGCCGCTGGAGTTGATCAGCACCTTGGGCTGCCCACCCTCCATGACCGCCACGCACGAGTTGGTCGTTCCCAGGTCGATTCCGATGATCTTGGACATGTTCGGTTCCTTGGGGCCCAATCGCCGCCCAACCTCGTTGCAACCCCGGTGCCAGCCCCGGATTCACCCTTCGGCCCCCTCGCCCCCACCTCTTGAGGCTTTCCGGGCCAACCCCCTTCCGCACCATGCCGGGCCCTGCCAAAGCGGCAGTCCCTGGCAGGCCAACCCCTTTCCCGGTTCCGGGGACTCGCGCCGCTCCCGGGCGTAGCCTCTCCCCGCCATGGGCAAGCCTCACACACTCGTTGTCGGCGGCACGGGCATGCTCCGAGACCTCTGCCTCGCCCTGGCCATCCGCGGGCACGTCGTCAGCGTCATCGCCCAGAAGCCCGAGCGCCTCATCGCCCTGGCCACCGAGGCCGCCGCCCACCACGCCCTCATCAATCCGCTCCCGGTCGATTATGGCCACGAGATCGAACTGGCCCGGCGCGTCCGAACCGCCATCGACGCCCACGGCCCGGTCTCCACCGCCGTCTGCTGGATCCACTCCGACGCCCCCGGCGTCCTGCCCGCCGTCGCACGTCTGGTGCGCGCGCAATCCCCGCCGGCGCGGCTCTTCCACGTCGTCAGCGCCGCGGCCCGCAACGCCGCCCTCCTCCACAACCCCAAGGCCCTGGCGCGGGACTTTCCCGACGTCGCCTTCCGGCGCGTCATGCTCGGCTTCAAGCTCGAACCCGGGGGCAGCCGCTGGCTCAACCACGAGGAGATCTGGCGCGGCGTAGACGCCGCCATCGAGCACGATTGGACCGAGTCCGTCGTGGGCGTGGTGGCGCCCTGGTCGCAGCGACCGGCCTGATCGACGGCGCCCCGAATACCCTCGTCCATGTCCGCCTCCGCCCGCGCCGCCGCCACCGCCGTGGTCCGCGTCCTCCAGGACGCCGGGCACGTCGCCTACTTCGCCGGCGGGTGCGTTCGCGACGAGCTGCTGGGGCATCCCCCCAACGATTACGACGTCGCCACCGACGCCACGCCCGAGCGTCTCACCGCCATCTTCAAGCACACCCGCAGGGTGGGAGCCCACTTCGGCGTGATCCAGGTGCACAAGCTCGGGCACGTCATCGAGGTTGCGACCTTCCGCGCCGACTCGCCCTACTCGGACAAGCGCCGACCCGACTCGGTACGGTTTTCCGACGCCCGCGAGGACGCCGCCCGGCGCGATTTCACCGTCAACGCCCTCTTCCTCGACCCGCTGGACGCCGGGTCGCACGGGCCCCGTTCCCCCGCCGGCGGGCGGGTCATCGATTTCGTGGGCGCCATGGACGACCTGGGCCGGCGGGTGCTGCGGGCCGTGGGCGATCCCGACCAGCGGCTGGCGGAGGACCACCTGCGCGCGCTCCGCGCGGTGCGCCTGGCCTCCAAGCTCGAGTTCACCATCGACGCGGGCACCGCGGCGGGGATCGTCCGCCACGCCACCGAACTCGCCGGGGTCAGCCGCGAGCGCATCGGCGACGAGGTCCGCCAGATGCTCGCGCACCACACTCGCGCTCGAGCCGTGGGCCTGCTTGGGGAGCTCCGTCTCGACGGACCGGTGCTGACCGAGGCGTGCCAGGGCGGGCAGGAACTGCGCTACCTGTCTGCGCTGGAGCCCGGGGCGTCGGTCCCGCTGGCCCTGGCCGCTTGGGCGCTCGACCGCGGGCACCCACCCACCGGCTCCCCCGAAGGAATAGCCCGGCGCTGGCGATCGGCCATGTGCCTGAGCAACCAGGAGGATTCGGCCCTGTGTGGTTATCTGACGTTGGTCGGGGAGCTGATCGGGGAGTGGTCGGGGGCCGCGGTGGCGCGTCAGAAGCGGATTGCGGCGGCGCACGGGTTCCACGGGGCGCTGCGCCTTCTGGGAACGCTCGAACCGCTGCTGGCCGCGAGGATCCACGCTCGGCGCGAGGATCTGGCCGCGACACCCTCGGGCCTGAATCCCCGGCCGCTGGCGAGCGGGGACGACCTGATCCGGTCGGGGTTGAGCCCCGGCCCGCGGTTCAAGGCGATGCTCGAGCGGGTATACGACGCGCAATTGGAGGACCGGGTCGTCAATCTGGAGCAGGCGGTCCGCCTGGCCAAGGAACTCGCAGGAGCGAAGGGTGTCTAAGGAAGGAAGCGGCTTGCGAACGGCACCGCCGGGTGGCTCATGGGGTCCCCTAGTGTTTCGGCTCGTAGCGTTGAGAAGCAGGTATCGTGGACGGACGGCGGGCCGCGCCGCCCGGAGCACGAGGTAAGGCAGGGGCCGAAGGCCCCGATGGAGGCATCCATGACGCGTGGACTCAAGGCACTCCTGGGTTCGCTCGGGCTGGCCATGGCCCTGGCGTTGGCCCCGACTGGGGCGCAGGCTCAGACCAAGGAAGGCGAAGAGGCCAAGGCCCCCGAGGCGACGACGCCGGACACGCTCATCTTCCGCAACGGGAACATGCTCACGGGGACGATCCTGTCGGAAACGGAGACGACGATCAAGTTCAAGAGCGCCGTGGGGGGAATGAGCTTCGAGACGGAGTACAAGAAAGACGAGTTGCTGAGCATCAGGCGGGGCGTGAAGGCCGCCGAGACGACGACCCCGGCCCCAGCCCCGGCGGCTCCGAAGCCGGAGCTGGTGGGCGAGTCGCCGGCGGAGGTCGCGGACGCGACGAAGGAGCGCATCTACTGGATGGACTGGCGCGGGAAGTTCGGCGAGGACATCACGGAGACGCCGGTCCGTGCGGGGATCAAGGACGCGCTCAAGAACAAGTGCACGACGATCATCGTGTTCCTGGACGCCGATTTTTCGAGAGACGATCCGATCCAGAAGGAGGAGAAGTTCTCGGAGGAGGGCTCGTTCGACGCGTTCCACCGGACGGAATCGGTGATGGCGATGATCGAGGACGAGTTCACGACGACGTGGACGACGAGGCCGCGCCTCGTGTTCTGGGTGCGTCGGGCGATGGAGGGTGCGGCGTTCATCCCGTTCATGTCCAAGGAGGTGTACTTCACGGAGGACGGGCGGATGGGGGGCATCGGCAACCTGAGCCACATGATGAAGGGGCACGAGCGCGTGGTGCAGAAGCAGATCTCGCTGCGCATGGCCCGGTTCATCGGGTGGGCGGCGGAGGGGGGCTATCCCGAGAGCATCTGCAAGGCGATGGCGCTCGAGGAGTTCGTGCTGAGCGTGAAGATGGTGGATGGCAAGCCGGTGCTGCTGGAGCGCACGCCGCAGTCTCCGGACGAGGAGCTGCTCACCGACGACGCCAAGGGCGCCAACGCGGACCGGATGGAGGACGTGGCCCGAGGGCGGGGCAACGACGTGCTGACCCTGGACGCCCGGATCGCCAAGCTCGTGGGCGTGAGCAAGGGAACGGTGGATACGCGCGAGGCGCTGCTCGCGGCGCTGGGGCTGGAGCGGATCGGCCAGGTGGTCCCGGGGCGTTCGAGCGGGATCTTCAAGGACTGGACGCGGGGGCTGACGGCCGGCAAGGCGCAGATGGACAAGCTCTTCGATGAGTTCCGACGGATCCGGGTGGAGGGGACGTACAACGACCGGAGCCGGGCGCGGGGCACGCAGCTGCACAAGCTCGACGAGCTGATCGCGATCCTGGAACGGTACAAGGAGGCGCTGGATTGGCACTGGCTTGGGCCCCACCTCGGGTTCGGGTCCGTGGATCAGGCGCAGACGCAGTTCCGCTCGATCCAAGAGCAGATCAGGGTGCAGCAGCGCGCGGATCGTCGCTGACAAGCCGGACATCTTTCACGAAGGAGTTTCACCATGCGGAGGTTGTGGAACCGGGTCCCCGGGCTGATGGCGGCGCTCGTGCTGCTCGCGGTGGCGTTCCTGGGGACGGGGCGGGCGCTCGCGGTCGATCGCGTCACGCTCAAGGACGGAACGGTGGTCGAGGGCACGATCTACCAGGAGCACGAGGGGTACGTCTGGATCAAGACCACCATCGCGGGCATCGAGCAGAAGCAGTACTTCGCGCCCGAGAAGATCGCCAAGGTGGAGAAGGGCATCGGGGCGCCCGAGGCGGCACCCGCGGCGGCACCCGCGGCGGCGAGCGCGGCGGCGGCCAAGTCCGGCGGCGCCAAGGCGCCCAAGGCCCTGGTCCTCTCCATGGGCGACCGGTTCAACCACAAGGACATGGTCGGCATCTTCATGAACGCCCACCCCGTCGAGATGGCCATCCCCACCCTGGAGAAGGAACTGGGAACGGACCGGACCGGCGTGCTCGTGCTGCGGATCAGCTCCGGCGGGGGCTCGATCGCCGAGATCCAGCCCATCAACGACCTCATCCACACCCAGCTCAAGCCGCGGTTCCGGACGGTGGCATGGATCGACTCGGCCATCTCGGCGGCGGCGATGAGCGCGCTGGTGTGCGACGAGATCTACTTCACCACGCGCGGGAACTTCGGGGCCTGCACCGGGTTCTACGGGAGCCTGGACAAGCCCGTCGAAGGATTCGAGCTCGAGAAGGTCCTGGCCCAGATGGAGGAGACCTCCAGGCTCGGGGGCTGGGACCCGATCCTCATGCGGGCCATGCAGATCCAGCAGCCCGTCTCGGCCGACATCGACGAGAACGGGAACGTCAAGTTCTATCCCGACGCGCACTCGGGGGCGATCCGGGTCAACGAGGAGGGGCGAATCCTGACGCTCAGCGCGGACCTGGCCCTGAAGATCAAGTTCTCCCGCGGGACGGCCGACACGCTCGAAGAGCTCACCAAGCTCATGGGATACCAGGAGCTGGGTTGGGTGGGCGAGAAGGTGAAGGGGATCGCCTGGCCGGTCTCGAGGGCGGAGCGGATGCAGATGGAGTTCCGCGATCGCTCGTTCACGGACCAGACACGCCTCAACGAGTACAACACCAAGCTCATGGCCAACCTCAACGCGGCGGCGCAGGTGCCCAAGGACCAGCGGGCCAAGTTCGTCGGCCCGGCCCTGGACGCGCTCGAGAAGATCAAGGGGATGGTGCGCAACAACCCGAACTTCTCGTGGCAGGTGTTCGGGCGCCCCGGGCAGCTCTTCTGGGATTGGATCGCCGCGATCGAGAAGCAGGCCCGCGACCTGCTGAAGTAACTCACCCCGGCGCCCGATCGAATCCGCGTCCCGCTCCCGCGGGACGCTTTTCTTTTTCGGCGGGCGTTATCATCGGGGGCCGCACCACGCTCCTGTTCACGAGGATTGCCGCACCATGGTGTATCCCACGTCCCCGCGCCGCAGCGAGTTCGTCCCCACCGCCCTCGACGCCGCGCGCTGGGACCAGATCGAGCCGCTGATCTCCGCCCTGCGGACCCGCCCGGTTCGCACGCCCGGCGAGCTGGAGCGCTGGCTGCTCGACCGGTCGGAGCTGGAGGCCGCGTGCTCTGAGGCCCGGGCGAACCTCTACATCGCGATGACGTGCGCCACCGACGACCCGGCCCGGTCGAAGGCGTACAGCGACTACATCCGGGAGATTCCCCCCAGGCTCACGCCCGCGTCCTTCGAGCTCGACCAGCGCCAGGTGCAGCTCGACGAGCAGCTCAAGCCCGATCCCGACCGGTACGCCGTGCTCATGCGATCGACGCGGGCGGACGTGGAGCTCTTCCGCCCGGAGAACGTCCCCCTGGATACGAGGCTGGCGCTGCTGGGGCAGCGGTTCGAAGAGCTGGTGGGCGCGATGACCGTCGTGTTCGAGGGGCGCGAGCAGACCCTGCCCCAGATGGCCCGGTACCAGGAGCTGACCGACCGCGCCGTGCGCGAGTCGTCGTGGCGGATCGTCGCCGAACGGCGCCTGAAGGACGCCCAGGCCCTGGGCCTGCTCTACGACGAGATGCTCTCCCTGCGCCACCAGGTCGCCCGCAACGCCGGATTCGAGGATTACGTGGGCTACGCGTTCAAGAGCATGCACCGCTTCGACTACACGCCGAAGGAGTGCGTGGATTTCCACGCGGGGATCGAGCAGGCGGTCGTGCCCTTCATGCGCGAGCTGGACCGGCGGCGGGCGCGGTCCCTGGGTTTGGACGAGCTGCGCCCGTGGGACCTGGCGGTGGACGTGAAGGGGCGCGGGCCGCTGCGCCCGTTCGAGGGCGGACGCCAGCTCCTCTCGCGGAGCGTGGGCACGTTCAAGCGGCTGGATCCGCGCCTGGGCGAGATGCTCGCCACCCTGGGCGACGGCGCCAACACCGGCGGCAGCGAGGGCGGGGCGTGCCTGGACCTGGACAGCCGCAAGGGCAAGGCCCCGGGCGGGTACCAGTACATGCGTGACCGGATCCGTCGTCCGTTCATCTTCATGAACGCCGCGGGCCTGCAGCGGGACGTCGTGACGATGCTGCACGAGGCGGGGCACGCGTTCCACAGCATGGTGTGCGTGGACGAGCCGCTGCTGGCGTACCGGCACAGCCCCATCGAGTTCGCGGAGGTGGCGAGCATGACGATGGAGCTGCTCAGCCTGCCGCATCTCTCCCGGCGCCACGCGCCCGCGGACGCCGAGGTCTTCTACGAGAGCGAGGAGGACTGGGCCCGGCACGCGCGCAGCCAGCTCGAGCGCAGCGTCACGATCCTCCCGTGGATCGCGACGATCGACGCCTTCCAGCACTGGGTCTACGCCCTTCCCGCCCACACCCGGGCGGAGCGCACGGCGGCCTGGCTCGCGCTCGACGACCGCTTCGGCAACGCCGTCTCCTGGCGCGGGCTCGAGGACACGCGCGCCAACCTGTGGCAGCGCCAGCTGCACCTGTTCACGCACCCGTTCTACTACGTCGAGTACGGCATCGCGCAGCTCGGGGCGCTGGGGCTCTGGCTGCACGCGCTGGAGAAGGGCGAGAAGAGCGCCGTGGAGGCGTACCTCCGCTCGCTGTCGCTGGGCGGGAGCAGGCCGCTGCCGGAGCTCTTCGCCGCGGCGGGGCTGGAGTTCGACTTCGGGCCCGACAGCGTGAAGCGGATCACGGACCGCGTGGCGAGGGAGATGGAGAAGCTGCCGGAGTAACCCATGCCCGGCGAGCCCGCCCCACCCCACAAGTCCCCCGACGATTTCCGCGCCCAGGGGAGGCGCATGGTCGATTTCAACGCCCACAAAAGGGAGTCCAACCAGACGTACCCCCAACTCGCGAAGGCCCCCCCCGGAGA
>JBGAOG010000033.1:0-29467 GCA_044221985.1 Phycisphaerales bacterium | reverse complement strand
AGACCCTGGGGCTGCTCCTGCCCACCAGCGGCGCGTTCCCCATCGCGGCGCTGGCGGGCTGGATCCTGGGCAAGACGATCGTCCCGATCAACTACCTGCTCAAGCCCGAGGAGATGCGGTACGTGATCGACGACTGCGGGTGCGACACGGTGCTGACGGCGCAGCCGATGCTCGAGTACCTGGGCGCGCACGCGGACGAGTGCCTGCGGGCGGCGTCGGGCGGGCCCAAGGGCGTCGAGCACGTCGTCCGCATGGAGGACATCGGGTTCGAGGGAGTGCCCGAGCCGATCCGTCCGGCGACACCCGACGAGGACGACCTGGGCGTGCTGTTGTACACGTCGGGCACGAGCGGGCGCCCCAAGGGCGTGATGCTCACGCACGCGAACATCGCGACGAACGTGCGGCAGGTGCGCGACTGGGCCCAGTTCACGCGCGCCGACGTGATGCTGGGCGTGCTGCCGCAGTTCCACAGCTTCGGGCTGACGGTGCTGACGCTGCTGCCGCTGAGCCACGGGATCCGCGTGGTGTACACGGCGCGGTTCGTGCCCCAGCGTCTGGTCAAGCTGATCCGCGAGCATCGCCCGACGGTCTTCATCGCGGTTCCGTCCATGTACGGCGCCCTGCTGAGCGTCAAGGACGCGGGGCCGGAGGACTTCGCGAGCCTCCGCTACGCGGTGTCGGGCGGCGAGCCCCTCCCCGACGGCGTGTCTTCGCGCATGCTGGAGCGTTTCGGGGTGCGTCTCAACGAGGGGTACGGGCTGACGGAGACCGCGCCGGTCACCAACTGGTGCCGCCCGCACGAGTTCCGCCCCCACAGCGTGGGTCGCGCCCTGGGCGGCGTGGTGGAGCGCATCGTCGATCCCGGCGGGCGCGAGCTGCCGGCGGGGGTCGACGGGGAGGTGCAGATCAAGGGCCCCAACGTGATGCGCGGCTACTACCACCTGCCGGACCAGTCGCGCGGGGCGTTCACGGCGGACGGCTACCTGAAGACTGGGGACATGGGGCGGTTCGACGCGGACGGGCACCTGTACATCACCGGGCGCATCAAGGAGATGCTCATCATCGCCGGCGAGAACGTCTTTCCGCGCGAGATCGAGGAGGTGCTCAACCGGCACGAGTCCATCAAGGACAGCGGCGTGATCGGGCAGATGGACACGCTGCGCGGCGAGATCCCCGTGGCCTTCGTGGAGCTGCGCGAGGGCGCCACCTTCGACGAGCAGGCGCTCAAGGCCTGGTGCCGAAGGTCGCTGGCGCAGTACAAGGTGCCCGACCGGATCGCATGCCTGCCCGAGCTGCCCCGCAACCCCACGGGCAAGATCATGCGGAGGGAGCTCAAGAAGCTGCTGTGACGGGGCGGAGCCCGCGGGGTCAGGAACGTCGCCCGTGGGCGTGCATGGTCGAAGAACTTCGACGCGTTCCCTCCGCGCGCCTACGCTCGCGCCATGCAGATCTACCTCGATTCCGCATCGCTCGACGAGTGCAAGCAGGCCGCCGATCTGGGCATCCTCGACGGCGTGACCACCAATCCCACGCTCATCGCCAAGGAGAAGGTGGACTACTCCAGGCGCCTGGGCGAGATCTGCAAGGTCTGCCCGGGCCCGGTCTCGGCCGAGGTGATCGCGCTGGACTTTGCCGGGATGATGCGCGAGGGCGAGGCGCACGCGAAGATCGCCCCCAACATCGTTGTGAAGCTCCCCTGCACGACCGAGGGGCTCAGGGCCTGCAAGGCCATGAGCGACCAGGGCATCAAGACCAATCTCACGCTCTGCTTCCAGCCCCTCCAGGCGATGCTGGTCGCCAAGGCCGGCGCCTTCCTGGTCAGCCCCTTCATCGGTCGGCTGGATGACATCTCGCAGGACGGCATGCAGCTCATCCGCGACATCCGCGTGATCTATGACAACTACGCCTTCGGGACGAAGATCCTGGCGGCCAGCATCCGGCACACGAACCACCTGCTGCACTGCGCCCTGGCGGGCGCGGACGTGGCCACCTGCCCGCTCAAGGTCATCCAGGACTGCATGAAGCACCCGCTGACGGACCAGGGGCTGGAGCGGTTCCTGGCGGATTACAGGAAGGCGTTTGGATGAAGAACGGGGCAAGGGGCAAGGCGTGAGGGGCAAGTGGACGAGGGCTAATCTGATTCTCTCTTGATGTTCCGCTCCACGGCCTTGCGGAGGCCAGCGATCACTCTGGAGCACTCTTCGGCGAGCCCGCTCAGCCTCTCAAAGTCAAGTTGGGTCAGGTAGCCCGCGTCGAGGGCGAGATAGAAATCCGATCGGACTTCGGCACACGATCCCTTCGCGATCGACAAGCCCTTGTGAAACTCGCGGGATCCCGAGCGTTCAAATCCCTCCGCGATGTTCGCCATCACTGATCGTGCAGCACTCGTCATCTGATCCCGGAGCACGAAGTCCTTGGCGATGCTCGTCGATCGTGCGATCTTGTACACCTCTCTCGCGAGCCCGCGCGACTTCTGCCAGGCAATCAGGTCTTCGAATCGGTCTGCTCGCGCACTCATGCCCCGTCCTTTCAACTCGATGACCACCGCTCCTTAAACCTCTTCACCTGCCCCTCACGCCTTGCCCCTTGCCCCTCTCATTCCACCTCCACCAGGACCTCCACCTCCACCGGCGCCCCCAGCGGGAGGGCGATGTTCCCCACGGCGGCACGGGCGTGCTTGCCGCGGTCGCCGAAGATCTCCACCAGCAGCTCGCTCGCGCCGTTGGCCACCTTGGGCTGGTCGGTGAAGCCCGGCTCGCTGCACACGAACACCCCCACGCGGACCACCTGTTTCACGCGCGAGAGGGAGCCCACCTCGCCCAGCACGACCGCCAGGGCGTTGAGGATGCACTGGCGGGCGCAGGCCTGGGCCGTTTCCAGGCTCACCTGCCCGGGCACGGCGCCCTTGGCGATGAGTTTCCCGTCCTTGCTTGGTATCTGGCCGGAGATGTAGAGCAGGTTCCCGACGCGCCGGGAGGGGATGTACGCGGCGACAGGCTTGGCGGGGGTGGGCAGGGTCAGGCCCAGGCGGGCGAGGGCGGCGTCGGGGTCGAACATTGAGGTCGTCATGGAGTGCTCCTTGAACAGGGGTCTGTTTGGGGTGATTGCTGCGGTCTTCGGTTTCCCGCGCCGCCGGCCGCGGACGATCGGCGCGGTCGGCGGGACAAAAATCTGTTTTCGCGCGCGAATCTAGGAACTCTCCGCCTTGCGTGGCCGAAGCGCATGGTGTACATTATCGGGAACGCGTTCCTGGGCAGGATCGCGGCCTTCCGTGCCATAGCAATGCACGCACTTTTGGCGGGCTTTCCGCCCGCCAGCTTATCCCAGCACGGGATACCCAAGACCTGCCCGACAAGTTGGCCCTGCTTCCCCGCTCGCCCGGATTTCGGCGGGCCCGGCCAAGACGATCGGCCGCGGCCTATGGGCGGGGGTGGTGGGCGTAGGCTTTTTCGGGCGGCCAGAACGGCACGAGCTCGCGGCCTCCGGCGCTACGGCGCGGGGGTGCTCTGTGGGGTGAGCGGTTCCAATCTGGCAGAATTGATCGTCTGGTTTCCGTTCGGATGTGCCGAACGGGGCGTTTCGGCGTGTCGCCGGGCGTCATGATTCAGGAGTTTTCCGTATGCGTAATCGCAAGGCCTTTACCCTCATCGAGCTGCTGGTGGTGATCGCGATCATCGCCCTGCTCATCGGAATCCTGCTCCCGGCGCTCGGCAAGGCCCGCGCGACGGCCCGTCAGATCAAGGACGGGACGCAGGTTCGCGGCGTGCACCAGGGCATGGTGCTCTTCGCCCAGAACAACAGCGATTCGTACCCCAAGCCCTCCGAGTACGACAAGTCCAACACCACGCTCAACCCCGCGGCTACGTCCCGGGCGTCGATGGACCTGCCTCGGCACGTCTTCTCGATCCTCATCTTCAATAACTTCTTCACGCCCGAGCTGTGCGTCAGCCCCTCCGAGGTGAACGCGGGCATCGCCGTCGACAGCAAGTTCGTCTACTCGTTCCCGGTGACGGGAACCAACCCCCAGCCCCTGTGGGACCCGTACTTCTGCGGCGCGCCCGCGGTCGGCTCCACCGGCGACGCTGATGCCACGCCCGGCGCTCCGGTGGCCACGGGCGTGACGGGCCTGGTCACCCGCGCCGGTCGCGGCGGCTGCTCGTACGCCACCCAGTTCTTCTGGGGCAAGCGTCAGGCCAAGTGGAACAACTCCTTCGCCAGCGGCGACGCCATTGTCGCCAACCGCGGGCCCGCCTATGACGCCAGCGGCACGGGCGCGACCCTCACCTGGAGGCTTGCTCCCGCGGCCGCGTCGGGGCGCATGGGCATCGGCAGCAACACGCTGCTGATCCACGGCGGCAAGAGCACGTGGGAGGGCAACGTTGCCTACAACGACAACTCCATCTCCTTCGAGACCCGCCCTGATCCCGAGTCGAAGGTCTACACGTTCTCCGGGCTGCCGGCCGCCGGCGCCAAGAGCTTCCCGGACAACCTCTTCGTGAACGAGAACGACATCAACCGCACTCCCGTCGCCGAGACGACCACGATCGAGGACAACGGGAACAACTACATGCGGTACTGGACGGGCGTCACCGGCGCGTCGCCCAACTACACCATCACCCTCTGGTATGACTAAGCCACGAGGACGCGTGATGTGAGCGTCCGGGGACGGCCCCGGGCGTGAACAAGATCGCAACGGCGCCCGCGGGTTCGCAGCCCGCGGGCGTTTTTCGTTACGAGCCCGACGCGCGAGCGAGGGCTCTTGGAGCGCTCGGGCTCGGGCGGGGGGTCGCGTGGGATTGATCGAAGAGCCCTTGCTGGCGCTGCGGGCTCGTAGGCGCTGCGGGCTCGTTGCGTTGGGGGGGTTCATAGAACCCTCGCTGGCGCGTCGGGCTCGTCGCGTCAGCCGAACCTGCCGGTGATGTACTCTTCGGTGAGCTTCTGCCCGGGGTTCTGGAAGACCTTGAGGGTCTTGTCGAACTCGACGAGCTGCCCGAGGTACATGAAGGCGGTGTAGTCGCTGACGCGGGCGGCCTGCTGCATGTTGTGGGTGACGACGACCACGGTGAGGCGCTTTTTGAGCTCGGTCATGAGCTCCTCGATCTTGATGGTGGCGATGGGGTCGAGGGCGCTGGTGGGCTCGTCGAAGAGGATGATCTCGGGATCGCTGGCCAGGGCGCGGGCGATGCACAGCCGCTGCTGCTGCCCGCCCGAGAGCTTGTAGGCGGATTCGTGGAGGCGGTCCTTGGTCTCGTCCCAGAGGGCGGCGCCGCGGAGGGCGGCCTCGACGCGCTGGGCGACGACGGCGCGGGAGCCGCCGCCGCGGAGGCGCAGCCCGAAGGCGACGTTCTCGAAGATGGACTTGGGGAAGGGGTTGGGCTTCTGGAAGACCATGCCGATGCGCATGCGGACGGCGATGGGGTCGATGTCGGGGGCGACGAGGTTGAGGTTGTCGGGCAGGAGGGTGATGGAGCCCTGGTAGCGGTTGTCGGGGTAGAGGTCGTGCATGCGGTTGAAGGAGCGGAGGAAGGTGCTCTTGCCGCAGCCCGAGGGCCCGATGAGGGCGGTGATGCGGTTCTGGTAGATGGGGATGGTGATGCCCTTGAGGGCGTGGAACTTGGCGTAGTGGAAGTGGAGGTCGCGGACGAGCGCCTTGGGCACGGGCGCGGGCTCCGGGCCCGAGGGGTACGGCGGCTGGTCGAGGGCGGAGATGTCGGGGTGCGACGTGGGCATGGTCGGGGCGAGGACCTCGACGGGGCGAGCGCGAGGCCGGGGAACGGCGCGGCTGCTCACGGTAACGCGCTCCCGGCACCGGGGCCAGCGGGGAGTTTCGGCGATGTGAGCACGGCCTTGCGGGCGGCAGGATCGCGGAGGGGGCGGAGAGGAGCGGAGCAAGGCGGAGAGGTTGGATGGGGGGAGGAAAGCAGCTCGCCCCAGGGCGTGAACTCATCGGCGAGGTCCCGGTGGATCCTCGGTTCCCGCATCTCCGCTTCCCATCGCGGTCTCCGCGATCTTCTCTCAGGGATGCTCGACTTGAGCGTGGATGACGGCGGGGGCATGGGGGCTACCAGTGGATCTTGCGGCGCAGGCGATTGCGCAGGATGATGGCGACGAGGTTCATGAGCAGCGTGACGACGAGGAGGACGACGCCGGTGGCGGCGGCGTTGACCTGGAACTTGGCGTTGGGCAGCCCCAGCCAGCTGAACATCTGGATGGGCAGGACGGTGAACTGGGAGGCGGTCCAGTCGAAGAGCCCGTGCGTCCCCGTGACCGCGCCCTGGGCGTCGGTGATGGCGCTGAGGGGGGCCGGCGGGAGGAACGCGATGTAGGTGACGGCGCCGATGGTGACGAGGGGGGCGGTCTCACCGATGGCGCGGGAGAGGGCGATGATGGAGCCGGTGAGGATCCCGCCCATGGAGTAGGGGAGGATGTGGTGGCGGACGGTCTGGAGGCGGGTGGCGCCGCAGGCGTAGGAGCCCTCGCGGATGACCTGGGGGATGGCGCGGATGGACTCGCGCGTGGCGACGATGACGATGGGCAGGACGAGGAGCCCGAGGGTGAGCCCGCCGGTGAGGATGCTGCGTCCGAGGCCGACGACGTCGTCGCCGGGGCGGCCGAACCAGTCCTCGAAGCCGTAGATGAAGACGCCCATGGCCATGAGCCCCCAGACGATGGAGGGGACGCCGGCGAGGTTGGCGATGTTGATCTCGATGATGGAGGTGAGCCAGTTTTTGCGGGCGTACTCCTCGAGGTAGACGCCGGCGCCGATGCCCAGGGGGATGGCGGTGCCCATGGCCACGAGCATGACCAGGGCGGTGCCGACGAGGGCGGCGAGGATGCCGGCCTTCTCGGGCTTGCGGGAGGGGAAGGACGAGAGGAAGTCCCAGCCGAGGCGGGACGATCCGTCGTGGAAGAGCTTGGCGACGAGGACGCCCAGGGTGGCCAGGCAGAGGGTGATGAGCACGGCCCCGGCGATGGCGAAGGCGGCGTCGACGCGGCGGCGCCGGCGGATGAGGGCGCTGAGGTCCCGCATCAGTAGGCCTCCCGGTAGCGCCGGCGCAGCCAGAACCCGGCGATGTTGAAGAAGAGCGTCATGACCACGAGGGTGAGCCCGGCGGCGAAGATGGACTGGTAGCCGATGTCCCCGTGCTGGAGGTCGCCCTGGCTGAGGGCGACGATGAAGGCGGTGATGGTGGAGGCGCCCTTGGCGGGGTTGAGCGTGAGCAGGGGCTCGTTGCCGGCGGCGATGGCGACGACCATGGTCTCGCCCAGGGCGCGGGAGATGGCGAGGATGTACGCCGCCGTCACGCCCGAGAGCGAGGCCGGAAACACGACTTTCCAGGAGACCTGGACGCGGGTGCAGCCCATGGCGTAGGCGGCCTCGCGCAGGTGGGAGGGCACGGCCCGCATGGCGTCCTCGGAGAGGCTGGCGACGTAGGGCACGATCATCAGGCCCATGACGAGCCCGGCGCTGAGCATGTTGAAGCCCGGGAGGTCGACCCCGAAGCGGGCCAGGAACCAGTGCAGGGCCGGAGAGACCACGAGCAGGGCGAAGTAGCCGTAGACGACGGTGGGCACGGCGGCGAGGAGCTCGAGGGCGGGCTTGATCCACTCGCGCAGGTGGTGCGGGGCGTACTCGCTGAGCCAGACGGCGCAGATCGTGCCCACCGGGACCGCGAGGAGGAGCGCGACGACGGTGGTGACGACGGTTCCGCAGACCAGGGGGAGGATGCCGAAGTGGGGGTTATCGAACGCGGGCGTCCACTGGGTGTCGGTGAGGAAATCGAGCAGGCGGACGGTGGAGAAGAACCGCAGGGACTCCCTGACGAGCAGCCCGACGATTCCCAGCGTGATGAGGACGGACGACGCGGCGGCGAGGAACAGCAACGACTCGACGAAGAACTCGCCGGGGCGGAGGCGGCGTTTGAGGGAGATGCGCGGCGCGGTCGGCGAGCCGCTGCTGGGGAAGCCGGCGGAGGAGATGGTGCTCATGTGCTCCTCCGGGCCGGCCCGGCGTCCGCCGGGGACGGGGGCGCCGCGCCCAAGGCCGATCGCCGCGTTTCCCCGGCGATCGGTCGGATTGATTCTACTTCTTCTCGGCGGGCCTGGCCCCGCCCGGGGCCTCGGAGACGAGCGGGCGGGTGAAGAGCTCGTCGATGTGCAGGCCGACCTGGTTGTGCCCGCCGAAGGCGGTGCCGGTCTGGAGCTTGTTGAGGCGTTCGAGGTTCTTCTGGTAGGCCTCGGAGGGCAGGGGCACGTACTTGACCTCGTTGACGAGGTCGGCGGCGTGGGTGAGGTAGAACTCCACGAACTTCTTCACCTCGGCGCGCTCGAGCGACTTCTTGTTCACGTAGATGAAGATGGGGCGGGAGAACGGGTTGTACGTCGCGTCCTTCACGCTGGCCTCGCTGGGGAGGATCGCCTTGCCGGCCTTGTTGACGACGGCGACGGCCTTCAGCTTGTCGGTGTTGGACGCGTAGTACGAGAGGCCGAAGTAGCCCAGGGCGCCCTTGTCCTTGGAGACGCCCTGCACCAGGACGTTGTCGTCCTCGCTGGCGGTGTAGTCGCCGCGGCTGGCCTTGCTCTTGCCGCTGACGGCCTCCGTGAAGTAGTCGAAGGTGCCGGAGGCGGAGCCGGGCCCGTACAGCTTGACGGGCTCGTTGGGCCACTCGGGGCGGATCTGGTTCCAGGTGGTGATCTTGCCCTGGGCGTCGGGCTCCCACATCTTCTTGAGGTCGGCGATGGTGATCTCGGTCAGCCAGGCGTTGCTCTTGTTGACGACGACGGTCAGGGCATCGAAGGCGATGGGCAGCTCGAGGAACTCGACGCCGTTGGCCTGGCACTCGCCCATTTCCTTGGCGGTGATGGGGCGGGAGGCGTCGGAGATGTCGGTCTCGCCCTTGACGAAGCGTTTGAACCCCCCGCCCGTGCCCGACTCGCCCACGGTCACGTTGACCTTGGGCATCACGTTCCTGAACTCCTCGGCGGCGGCGGCGGAGATGGGATAGACGGTGCTGGACCCGTCGATCTTGATGGTGGCCTGGCCCAGGGCCACGCCCGAGAGGCTCAGGAAGCAACCCAGGGCGGCCTTGGCAACGATGCTCGGTGTCGTCATCTCGTTCGCTCCGATTGGCTGTTCGCCGGGACCGCGGGCGACGCCCCGCGAAGGCCCCGAATCGACGCGGGATTATCGCGTCGCCGCCGGGGGTCTTCACGAACCGGAAGGTTAAGGTTCGGTCAAATCGAACCCGGGCCCGGCGCACGCAGGGCCGCGCGCCGCGATTGGAGCACCCCTGGCGTCGGTCACCTTCGCCGGCGGACGGCGAACGTGCCCGCGCCCAACAGGCCCAGGGCCATGGGCCCCGGGGCGGGGATGGCCGGGCGGAACTCGAGGTCCACGGGCTTGGTGGGCGTCATCAGGAAGCTGGCGTCGTACTCCGCGTAGGTGGTGGGGTTGAAGGAGTGGGCGGCCTGCGTGAAGCCGTCGACGACGTAGATGCGTCCGTCGTGGGGGCTGAGGTCGATGCCGTGGGGGCGGAGCCAGCCGGTGCCGGCGAAGGTGGCGATGGGGTTCCAGGCGCTGTCGAAGACGTGGGCCATGTTGTCGCCCATCGCGGTGACGATGCGCCGCCCGTCGGGCATGAAGACGATGTCGTTGGTGAAGCCCATCCCGAGGCCCCACTGGTTGACGATGGCGCCGGTGGCGCCGTTGATCTCATAGACGCCCGCGCCCGTGTCGAACGAGCAGACGTAGAGGTTGCCGTTGGGCCCCCAGACCATGTCCGCGGGCTTTACCACGCCCGTGGCGAAGGTGCCCAGGTATGCGCCGGTGGCGGCGTCGTACTCGCGGATGTCGTTGGTGGCCATGTCGCCGACGAGGACGTTGCCGTTGCTGGGGCGCCACACGCCCGCCCACTGCCAGCCGCCGCCCGGGTTGTAGGTCTGCACGACCGCGCCGGTGTTGCGGTCCAGCCGGCGCACGCCCCCGGTGGCGGAGCCCATCAGCACGTCGCCCACGGGCCCGCCGGTGTGGATGGCCATGGCCGACACGGGCTGGGCGACTGTCGCGTAGACCCCGACGTACGCCCCCGTGGCCCCCACGTACTCGTGCACCTTGCCCGCCTGCTCCTCGGTGACGAAGAGGTTCCCCACCGCCGGCGCCGCCAGGGCCGCCGCGCAGAAGGCCATCGGGGCGCACGCCACAAGCATCCACGAGTTCTTCATGTCCGTCTCTCCTGCGGGCCCCAGGGTCACCGCCCCGCGACGACCGCGCGAAGTCAGGCCCCGGATGCTCTCCTCGGCGTCCAGAATACTGCCGAACGCGATCCTTGCCAAGTGAAAACCCCGAGGGGCACCACGGTGTCCGAATCCAAATAGTCCGCTTCGGATCCGGTATGCTCTTCCCCGCCCCCGGGGGCATCAGGGAGTCACGGCGTGCTGTTCCCCTACAACGTTGACGTTGCCTTGAAGCGCCTGCCCATCGCCAACTGGGCCCTCATCGGCGCGACCGTCCTGATCGGGTTCCCCTGCTGGTCCGACGTCGAGACCTACTACGAGAACGCTGACCGCGGCTTCCTCTACCTCGGACGGGAAGAGGACTTCGCCTGGCACCAGCTCGTGGGCAACCTCTTCGGGCACGCCGACTTCTTCCACCTCCTGGGCAACATGTGGATGCTGTTCCTCTACGGCAACGCCGTCAACGCCAAGCTCGGGCACCTCGCGTACATCCTCCTCTACTTCGCCATCGGCATCGTCGAGAGCCTCATCTGGCTGTGGTTCGGCGCCGGGGAAGTCACGCTGGGCGCGTCGGGCGCGGTCATGGGCATCGTCGGCGCGTTCGTGGTCTTCTACCCGCGCAACAACGTCTCCATCTTCTACTGGCTGTTCATCGTCAAGATGGGCACCTGGACGGTCTCCGCGTACGTCGTCATCGCCTTCTACGTCGTTCTCGACTTTGTCGGCCTTCTCGGCGGCGGCGGGGTCGTCAACCACCTCGCCCACGTCGCCGGCGCGGCCCTGGGCTTCGGCGCCGCCATGGCCGCCGTCGCCACGTTCGTGGAGACCGATCCCGGCGAGCAGTCCCTCCTCGACATCATGCGCGGCCGCCGCGCCTTTTCCCACGCCGACATGTATCAACTCCGCGATCTCGCCCCAGCCCGGGCAACTCGCCCCTCCGCGCCGCGCCCCGCCCCCGGAGCCTCCCGCCCGACGCCCGCGGGGTCGCGCCCCGCCACGGGCACTCCGCCCCCGCGCCCCGCCGGTCGCCCGCCCAAGGACCTGCCGCCAATCCCTCTGGTGGACGAGGAGCCGCCGGGGGCGCGGGAACAGGGGCAACGCCGATGACCCCGGGTTCGCGCGGGGACCGGGTGAGGCCATTGGCTTGCCCGCGTTTTCCGTACCAGGTGTTCTCAGAGTCGGTGCATGGTACCACGCACGATCGATACGGTTCCTCCGTCGGCGAAGCCCGCGGCAAGGAGCGCCAGCGGCAGGGGTTTTCTTCTCCGCGCGGCATGTCGGCGCGAACGTCGCCGCGGGCACGTACCCCAGGCCGGCGTGCGGCCGCCGGTGGTAGTGCTCGTTCAGCCACGCCGCCCCAGCGACCGCACCACTGAGGGGCTGCCTGAGTGGGCGCTGCGGCACGGGTGCTCAATCGCCCGTGAGCACATCGAGGTACTTCTGATAGGCGTAGACACGGTCGCGGCGCTTGCCGGAGGTTTCCTTCAGGATTCCCGTCTCCTCAAGGGCTTCGATGGCCTTGATCGCCGTGGGTTTGCTGACGCCCAGTAACTCGATGGCCAGGGGCAGGGTCACGACCGGGTTTGAGGGAAGTAGGTCCAAGAGCCGAACCGCCGGCACGGTGACACTGTCATGCGCGATCAAGCGGGCCCGGTCCTTGCCGAGCAGCGCGAAGAGCCTTTCGGCCGCACGAACGCCATCGTCGGCGGCCTCGCGGACGCACTCGAGATAGAAGGCCGTCCAGCCCTCCCAATCGCCGCCGTCGCGCACCGCCGTCAGATGCTCGTAGTACTGCTGCTGACGCCGCTTGAGCGCGAGGCTGAGGTACAGCATGGGACTCTTGAGGAGGCGCCAGTGCTCGAGAAGCAGTGTGATGAGCAGACGGCCGATGCGGCCGTTGCCATCCAGAAACGGGTGGATCGTCTCGAACTGCACATGCGCCAGCCCAGCCTTGACCAGCGGCGGCAGCGCATCATCCGAGTGGAGCCATTTCTCAAGCTGGGCCATGAGCTCGGGCACGACCTCGGGCGGCGGCGGGACGAACCGGGCGTTACCCGGGCGCGTGCCGCCGATCCAGTTCTGTGAGCGGCGCACCTCGCCGGGCATCTTGTCCGCCCCGCGAACACCGCGCATCAGGCGTTTGTGCGCCTCGCACAGCAGGCGTGTGCTCAGTGGCAGCCCCTTGGCGCTGGCGATCTCCTTTCGGGCGAAGGTCAGCGCGTCGACGTAGTTGCAGATATCCCGAACGTCGTCTGGGCGCTCGGCCTGCTTGGTCGCCTCGAACGTCACCACGTCCTGAAGGGTCGCCTGCGTGCCTTCGATCTCCGACGAGACGACCGCCTCCTTGCGGACAAAGCCGTACAGGAACCACTGGGCGCTGGGCACCATCGCGCCGGCGACGCCGAGCTTGCCGACGGCCGTCACCGCCTCGGCGTGCAGGGCGGACAGCCGGTCATCGAGCACCAGCGGCGGATCGGCGGGCGGCAGCGGCGCAGGCACGAACGCCCGGACGTCCTCCCCTCCGGCCCCGCCAACCCTGGAAACCCGGTATGTCCCTGTCGTGCGTGGCATGGCTAGGCGACTTTCCTTTCCCAGCGGGATCCGCTAGTCAAGAAGTCTTGACTAGCATCGACCACTAGTCAAGTCCGCTTGACTAGCGAGGGGCCGGAAGGCCCTGGCGGCTGCCGAACGCTGGGATTCTGGGACGCAGACCATTCCCCGAGGCCGTTTGGGTCGGTTCCCGCGGCCATCGCCCCCTGCCGAGGATCTGGACATGTCCTTTTCCAACATCAAGCTATCCCGTGATGAACTGTACGAGAAGGTCTGGGCGCAGCCCGTGTCGGTGGTCGCCAAGGAGTACGGCATCTCCGACGTGGGGCTGGCCAAGATGTGCCGGCGCCTCGAGGTTCCGATCCCGGGCCTGGGCTATTGGGCCAAGAAGCAGCACGGCAAGCCGGTCGAACAGATCCCGTTGCCACAGCCGCCAGCGGATACCAAACTCGAGGTGACGATCAACACCTACCGGAAGGTCGCACCCGACCCCGAGCAGCTCGAAAAGGCGACGGGGATCATCGACGCAGAGGAACTCGAAGCCAATGAGGTGACCGTCCCCGACGTGCTCACGGATCCACATCCAGCGGTAGCCCGCTCCCTGAAACTCCTCGGCAAGGCGAAGCCGGGCGCGGACGGCCTCGTGCATGTTGCCGATCCCACGTGCTTGCCTGTCACCGTTTCACCGCAGCAACTCGACCGCGCCATGCGCATCATGGACTCGCTGTTCAAGGCATTCGCTGCCCGTGGCTACGTCGTCACGATCGGGAACGAAGACCGGCGCGAACTGAAGGTTGTCGTCGCCGATGAGCCCATCACGTTCTTCCTCTGCGAGGACCTGGACAAAGCACCGAGACCGATGACGCCTCAGCAGAAGAAGGACTTCGAGAAGTACCACTGGAAGCCGCGGCAGGAGTATGACCACTCGCCATCGGGCACGCTGGCTCTGCATGTGAACGCCAACCTGTGGAATGGCATGCGCCGGCGGTGGTCGGACAGCGCCAAGCGTCCGCTGGAGAAGGGTTTGAACTCATTCCTGGCAGGCGTCGTCAAGGTGGCTGTTGCCGTCCGTGCCGAACGCCTTGACCACGAGCGGCGCGACCGTGAGCAGAAAGACCGCGAGCGCCGCCGCAAGGATCTGTTCATCGCCCAGGAGAAGGAGAAGGAACGCCTGGCTCGGCTCGATCGCGAGGTCGCGTCATGGCACAAAGCCCAGGAGATTCGGGCCTATGTGGAGACCGTCCGCGGCCTCGGCCTCAAGAAGCATGGAAGGATCGACCCCGGCAGCGAGATGGATCAGTGGATCAAATGGGCGATGGATCAGGCCGATCGGTACGACCCGCTCGTGAAGAGCCCGCCGTCGGTGCTAGATGAGCAGTTGCCGTCGCCGTACGCCTACTGAGTGCTCGCGCCGGACGCTGCCCTGCTTGCGTCGGGATTCACACCGCCAATCGGTAGTAGTGCTTCAGCACGCCGCCAAGCCGGGTTCGGCACCGGACCGCCCCCGGGTGACCCACCAATCGCAGCGGGGGAGGCCTGCCCACCGGCGTGCGGAACTTGATCGACGAGTGCGGGCGCTCCCGGTTGTAGTGCTCAAGGAACTCGGCGATCAGATGATCGAGATGCCGCGCGCCCAGCACGATGAACCGGTCGAGGCACTCGTCCTGCACGGTCTGAATGAACCGCTCGATATGGGCATTGAGGTTCGGTGCACGGTGCGGCAGGCGCACCGGTGTGATGCCCTGTGCCCGCAATCCATCGTCGAACGGTCGCCCGAACTTGGTATCGCTGTCCCGCGTGAGCACGCGGCACTCAGTTGCGCCGTCGCCCGCCGCGGCCTTGAACAGCGGAACCTGCGCCGCGACCCACTCGGCATCCGGGTGCTCCGTGCTCGCCGTGGCGACGGCCCGGCGCGTGGCGACGTTCACGAAGACGAGCGTGTACGCGTCGCGGAAGCCCCATTTCGTGACGATCCGGTGCCGCAGGAAGTCGCACGCCCACAGGGTCTTGGCGTGGGACTTGATGAACTGGTCCCAGGTCGCCTCGCCGCGCTCCGGACCGGTCGGCAGCCCTGCATCCTTTAAGATGTTGACGACCGTGCTGCGGGAGACCTTGACGCCCAGTTTCTTGAGCTCGCCGAGGATGCGGGTGTAGCCCCAGCCGGTCTCCTTCGCCAGTCTCAGCACCAGCCGCCGAATCTGTTCAGGCGACTTTGGCCGTCCCGGCTTCCGCCCGGTCTTCTTTCTGGGCCGGCGCTTGTCGGCATCCCGGATCCACCGGAGGAATGTCTGCGGACTGACGATCGACACCAGCGCCTTGATGGCGGCCCCGAGGGGTTTGGCCAGCCGGACCAGTCGCGCCCGCTCCTCGGGCGTGACCCGGACGGGCCCCTCAATCTTCGCGCGAAGGACCTCGTTCTCGGCTTTCAGGTACTGGATCTGGCGGCGCAGGTCGGCCTGGGTGGACCCTGCCAGGACATCAAATAGGCGCCGGAAGGGATTCGGCATGACCGAATCGTCTGGGCCACGGGTGGGGCAGGGGGCAGAGTGCGAAATCGTGAGATCCTGAGACTCGGCCCCGGCGGGCCTGCAAATCCAGGCCATTCAGCTATCCTGATCCAGTCTCACCTGCCGCCCTCGTGAGACTACCGGGCTCGGCCGCAATCGGCGGCACTTCGATCCCGTCCGGATCGCCCCGGCCGAGCCGCCCAAGGGTCGCCCCGCAAAGCTCAACGGGCGGGGCTCGAGTATTTATACCCCGCTGGCGGCACTGAAAACGCGGTTTCGACCCGTCCCCGTTAACGACCCGTGTCAATCGCACACCCATCGGGCCACCCCGAGAGTGGCCCGCCAACCCTCCGAAACGGTCTTGTACAGGGAGTTCGCTCCAGCCCCGCGCTCGGCTCTGCTGTTTTCTTTGGGCGCCGATGCATGGTGCGTCGTCCCGCGGCACGACTCCGAGCGTCATTCGCGGGGTCCGATGCGGCCCACGGGGATCGGCGCGAAGCCTGCGGGGGCCTGGCCTGGGGTCATGTCCGGCAGTGCGCGGCGAAGCTTCGGATCGATGAGCACGGCAAGATCCGCCGCGGGCAGCGACTCACGAACCTCCACATTCCCCACGACGATTACGCACTCGCGGTCGGCGATGGCCCCCAAGGGCGTCGCGAAGAACATGTTCCCCGCGACGACCCCGTTGGCCGGTCGCCCGAACCGGTCCGTGAGGTACGCGCCCAGCGTGGGGTAGCGTGACTTCCAAGGTTCCTTGTCGATGGGCACAGCACGCAGCCGCTCGTGCAGCGTCGAGTGGGCGGGATCGGCGATATTCTTGGCCATCCAGCCGACCCCGCGCGCGTCGAACGGCAGGCCCTTGACGCAGGAGTCGAACACGTTCCCGCGAACGTGGATGTCCCGCCCGCCGCCGATGAGCATGCCCCAGTGGCACCGCAGGAAGATGTTGCCCTCCACCGTGATCCCGCTCGCCATGTCGTCGAGGTAGACCGCGTTCTGATAACGGGCGTTGGTGCCGGCGATGTCATGGAACAGGTTGTGGCGGATGACCGTGCCGTGGAGCGTCCAGTCCCGACCGCAGTAGATCGCCCCGCAATCCCCGGTCTCCCGGAGGACCCGCGAGATGTCGTTGAGCTCGATCACGTGCTCGTTGCCGGCGAAGATGATCGCCGAGTGCGGAAGGTCCTCGATGCGGTTGTTCGCGACGGTGTGTCCCACGCCGTCGAGCCGGACCGCGGGCTGGTAGGTGCGGTGGGTTCGACCGGTGCGACGGAACGTGCAGTCGTGAACCCGATTGTCCGAGTGCGCCAGCGTCGCGCGATCCCCGCCGGTCAGCACAACACCGGCGGCCCCGATGTCCGCGAAGGTGCACCAACCGACATCGCACCGCCGCCCATCGAGCTCGATCGCGCCGGTCCCCGCGTTGACGAACTCGCACCGGTCAATCTGGATGTTCGCCACGCCGGACGCACGGATCGCCAGTCCGCGCCCACTCTCGAACCTGAGCCCGGAGAGCTCGACATCCGCCGCGCTGCCGAGGGTCAGAATCGGTTCGTCCAGGAGCGAGACGACAAACTCCCCGGGCCCCTCACCCGCGCCCTCGGGGGGCCAGAGGTACGCCCGCGCGCCGGGGACGTCGATCCAGTACTCCCCGGGCGCATCGAGTTCTTCGGGGATGTTCAGGACGGCGTACTTCGCGCCGCTGGCCAGGCCGTACGTGTGCGGCAGCCCGAGCGTGATGGTGCCGGCGGCGGCATCGATCTTTCCCGCGGGCATGTGGTCGTCGGCCCAGTCCCAGCACCAGTAGCCGGACAGCCAGACACCTTCGGCCGCCGCCCAAGCCGCGAGGCGATCCCGTTGGGCGACACGGAATGTTCCGGCACGCGGCGCGCCCGGGGAGGGCCTGTCCTTCGATGTTCCGGGGGCGACGACGCCATCAATCGGCGCAAATCCCTGGTTCGGCCAGCGGGCAACAGTGAGCGGCAGTCCGTTCAAGAACAACTCGCTGCCGGACGCCGCGGGCAGATTCATGCCGTGCCGCGCCGGGCCCGCCAACTCGCCTCCACCCTTGATGGCTGCGCGCAGGTCGATCCATCGAACGTTGGCGACAGAAGCTCCGGGCAGGCGCTTGCGGATTGGATCGTCGTCCTGGAGGGGCATTGGCTGCGTGCCAAGGACGGCACCACCGACCAGGCGAACTCCAGGGCCAGAGGCGTGCAGGCGCAATGGCGCGGCGATCTTGCCGATACGCAGGCCCTCGCGGATCTCGTAAGCGCCGGGATGAATCTCCAGGTCTATGCGAGAACTTCCGGCGGCTTCCAGCTCCGCGGCCTCGAGCGCCGTCCCGAGCGAAGCGAACACGCGGGGGCCGGGCGGCGCGCCGGGATCAACCACGAGTTGCACGGGCCCCGGTTCCGTGGCAAGAACGCAGGCGCCGAGGAGCAAAGAGAGGGCGGCTTCGAGCATTCTGATGTCATGATACTCAGGAGAAGGTCCGCGCCGGATGGGGAGTTGCGGCGTGGCGCGCCCCTGCGGTACGGGGTTCTTCACGCGCGCGATGGGATTCTGCGTGTCCGGGCGGGTCGTCGGCGTTGACATCGACGAGGAACAGTTGGCCTTGGCGCGGACCCGCGATCCGGAACGCAGGTTTTTCGCCACCGCTGACGCTCGGGATCTTCCGTACCCGGACGGCGCGTTCGACCTGGTCATTTCGATCACAGCGACTTGTTTCATTCCTGACGAGGCCGCCGCCGTGCGCGAGATCGTCCGCGTTGCTCGTCACCGCGGACAAGCAACCGGCCGGAGACTCTGCTCCTGTGCGTCGTGATTCAGGAGGAGATACGTGAAGTCGTTGGACTTCCGGCACGCGGGTGCCGCCCGCGACGCCCAACGGCGGCCCGACCACGACGGCCGTGGCGCTTCAGTGAGGCTCGGGGACGCGCAGTGTTGCGCCGGCCTCGATTGCGATCGAATCGATGTGGCCGGTCGTCCGCTTTCCATCTCGCGCCAACAGTGCGTGCGCGTGGATTGGCGTCCCATGATGCGTCAGGACGCCCTCAGAATGCCTTGCGAAGAAGCCGACGATGGTGGCTGGCGTCGCCTCCGAGAGCGTGAGTCGCCACGGCTCCCGGTCCGCCGCGGCCTCGGCGCCGCTGTGGGGGCAGAGGCCGTTGATGACGTGCATGTCGAGCGCCGCCGCCCTGCCTTCGATCACGAAAGGGAACGGGCGCGCCGTGTCGATGCCTTGCTTCTTCGCGGCGCGCTCGATCAGGTCTTCGAGTTCCGGGCCCGTCGCGCCCTCGTCGAGTCGGACGCTGCGCCATCGCGCAACGCGCATCGCCGTGAGAAGCGTTGCTTGGTCCTCGGCCGCCACGGCGGGTCCGGAGGTGGCGATGCCGCCATCGCGCACGCGCGACACCCAGACTCCGCCGTCAACGACGGTGATCTCACCATCGAGTCCCTCGATCGCGCCGACGGCGATGGTGTGCGGCTCGGCCCAATCACGGAGCGATGTCCTCGCCTGCGTCGAGCCCTCCCGCATCACAGGGCGCATGGCACCGAACTGCTGAATCGCGGCGTCCGGCGACGCCGGGCCAGCATGTCGCCGAGCGCCTCCGGCGCAGCCGAATGAGCAGAGCGCGAGGCCCATCAGGACACAACCCGTGCCGAGTACTGATGCGGATGCGCAGGTCATGGCCAAATCGTACTCCGGGGGGGTGGACTTGCAACGGGGCGTGTTTCGCCTAACCCGACCTGCTACTGGACGACACCGGTGGATTCCACGAGAGCACCTGGAATGGTGTTCGCGGGGTTGGTCCGCTCCGGGCGATACGATCCCTCGCATGACGACCAGTGAAACAACCTCTGGATCAGGTTCCACGCCGCCCGACGTGACCTGGTGGCAACGCAACGCGCGGCGACTGTGGCTTTGGACCCGGGTTGTCGGGGTGGCCGCTGCGATTGGGCTCGTGGTCTGGTGGGTGCTCCTTTCGCCCGTCGCCGTATCGACGCACACCGTCGCCCGGGGGCAGGTGCTGGCGGAGGTGCTCGGCACGGGCACACTCGAAGCCCGCGTGAGCGCGATCGTCGGGCCGAAGATACCGGGCCTGATCGTCAGGATCGCTGTCGACGAAGGAGATCGCGTCAAGGCTGGCGACACGCTCATCGCTCTTGAGGATACCGACGTTCGACAACAGGTCGCGGTCGCAGAGGCCGATGTCGCGGCGGCCGCCGCGAGTGTGGAGCGGTTTCAGGCCGATCGGCGGCGGGCAGAGGCGGTGCTGTCGCAGGCGCGCCTGACGCACGAACGGCACGTTCGGGCGGCGGGCTCGAACGCTTCCTCGCAGCAGGAACTCGACAAGGCCGCCGAAGCACTTGCCGTGGCGGAGGCCGAACTAGCACGGTCTGGTGCCGCAATCAGTGAGGGACAACGGCGACTCACGGCGGCCGAGCGATCTCTGGACTACCAACGGGCGCGGTTGCACGACACCACCATTGAGGCTCCGTTCGACGCCCTGGTCGTGCGGCGCGACCGCGACGCGGGCGATGTCGTCACGGCGGGCGCATCCGTGCTGCAACTGGTCTCGCTGCAGGAGATGTGGGTTACCGCGTGGGTGGACGAGACGGAACTGGCGCGGCTGGCGGAGAGCCAGCCCGCACGGGTGGTCTTTCGATCGGAACCTGCGGTGGAATACTCCGGCGCGGTCTCCCGCGTGGGGCGCGAGGCCGACCGCGAGACGCGCGAGATCATCGTCGATGTGCGCGTAGAGCGACTGCCCACGAACTGGGCGGTCGGGCAGCGGGCCGAGGTCTACATCCTCGTGGCCCGGAGAGAGAGCGTCACCGTGCTCCCCGCGGGGCTCGTGCTGCGGCGCGAGGGTCGGACAGGCGTCATCGTCGACGACGGCGGAAGAGCTCGCTGGCGCGAGATCGTCGTGGGCCTGCGCGGGCGGGAGAGCGTGGAGGTCCTGAGCGGTCTGACGCCCGGCGATTCCGTCGTGACCCCCGCGGCGCCGGGCGGCGGAACACTCAGGGACGGGCGGAGGATCAGTGCGAAATGAACCTCGCCGTTCGAGATATCCGGCACAGCCTCGGCCGCTTCATCCTCACCACGATCGGCGTGGGCATGCTGCTCATGGTCGTGATGGGCATGGGCGGGATCTACCGCGGGCTCGTGGATGATGCGCTGGTGGTGACGCGCGGCGTCGGCGCCGATCTCTGGGTCGTGCAGCGGGACACCCGCGGGCCCTTTGCCGAGGTCTCGCGCCTCCCGAGGAGCCTTGTGGACCGCGTGGCGGCCGTCCCCGGCGTGCTGGATGCCCGCGAGTTCGTGTTCCACACCATTCAACGCGAGCGGGAGGGCACACCGCTGCGCATGGGCGTCTTGGGGCTGGGCTGGCCCGTCGACAAGGGCCAAGGGCTGCCGTTGATCGCCGGTCGCCCGCTCGCGCAAAGCCACTTCGAGATGATTGCCGACGAGTCGCTGGGGTTGAGTTTGGGCGAGAGGATCCGCCTGGGCAAAGACCACTACACGGTCGTGGGGATCACCCGCTGGCTCGTCGCTTCAGGGGGGGACGGGATCGCCTGCTTCGCGAGCCGCGACGCCCAGGCCATTCAGTTCGACGACCCCGGCGAGTCCGTGCGGCTTGAGCGGCAGGCCCGGCGAACGCGGGCCGGCGGGGTGGATTTCGGCCGCACGCAGCCGTCCGTGCTCGAGCGTGCCTCGGGATTGTCGGCGAACATCGCCGCGCTCCCCGGCCCGGCGATCAGCGCCGTGATCGCCCGGCTCGCGCCCGGGTTCGACGCGGGCGAGGTGCAGAGGCTCATGGGCGGCTGGAGCGACGTGACTACCTACACGCGGGTCCAGCAGGAGGATCTGCTCCTCAAGGGGAGCGTGGACCGCGCCCGCCGGCAGATCCTGCTGTTCCGTGTGCTGCTGACCGCGATCTCCGCGGTGATCATGGCCCTCATCATCTACACGCTCACGCTCGACAAGCTCCACCCCATCGCGCTCTTGAAGCTGATCGGTGCCCCCAACCACACCATCATCGGGCTGATCCTGCAGCAATCCCTCATCATGGGTGCGTTGGCCTACGGCGTGGCGTACCTCATCGGGCTTCGGCTGTTCCCGATGTTCCCGAGGCGCGTGCTGGTGACCAACGACGACCTGCTCCGCGTCGCGGGGATCGTTCTGGTGATCTCGGTGCTCGCGAGCCTGCTTGGAATCTGGAAAGCGATGCGTGTCGCACCCAATGAGGCGATCGGCTGACACGGCATCACGGAGGACCTGCGCATCATGGGCGAGACATTGGCGCTGGAGGCGAACGGGCTCACCAAGGTGTACGGCAGCGGTCACACCGAGGTGGTCGCCATGCGCGACGCGACTATGCGCGTCCGCCGAGGCGAGGTTGTCGCCCTCCTCGGTCCCAGCGGCGCAGGCAAGTCCACGTTCCTCCTGTGTGTCGGGCTTATCAACCCGCCCACCCGCGGGCGCGTGGCGATCGGCGGCCGGGCCGTCCTCGACGGCCCGCGCGCCACGGGCGATCTGCGCCGATTTCGCCGTGAGAACATCGGCTTCGTCTTCCAGAAGTCCAACCTCATTCCATTCCTCGACGCCGCCGACAATGTGCAGATCGTTGGCGAGTTGATCGGCCGGCCTCCGTCGCTCGCGCGCCATCGCGCGATGGAGTTGCTCGGAGCTCTGGGCGTCGGGGCCCGCGCCCGCAACATGCCCACCCAACTCTCCGGCGGCGAGCAGCAGCGCGTGACCGTCGCCCGGGCCCTGGCCAATCAGCCGAGCCTCATCCTCGCCGACGAACCCACGGCCGCGCTCGACAGCACGCGCGGGCGACAGGTGATGGAACTGTTCCGCGACGTCGCCCATAGGCACGGCACGGGGGTCGTTGTCGTCACGCACGACCATCGGGCGCTCGACGTGTTTGACACGGTGTACGAGATGGAGGATGGCACGCTCAAGCGCGCGTCGCACGCGGGGGTCGAGGCGACGGCTGGGCCGGAAGGCGTGCGCTGATGACCGCCGGGGTTGCTCTCGCAGCCCTTGCTCGCGACGTCGGAATCCCCTCGCAGAGGTATCCAGTAGCCGGCGGGGGCGTACCGCGGGCGACCGATCCCTGAAACACCACGACCGACCACGGACGGGTGAGCATCTCCGGAAGGAGTGCCCGATGTCCCTGAGCCCCGAGCTGCGGCGCGAGCATGCCGAGGTCTTCGACGAGCAGACGCGGTCGTGCAGCCGCGACCACCTCGTCCGCCGGATCGCGTGGCGGCTCTACGCCCGTCGCGAGGGCGAGCTGCTGGCTCACGGGCAGAGAGTATCGGAGCGAAGGGTGAGAGAGCAGGTCGAGGCGCGGGAAGCGGCCGTCCCGCGGCACCAGCCCCGCCAAACCTACTGTCCGCCGATGCCGCTGCGCCTCACCCGTCCCCCGCGTCTTCCCCTTGTCGCCCCCTCGATCCTCTCCGCGGATTTCGCGCGCCTGGGCGAGGAGTGCCAGGGCGCGATGAGCGCCGGCGCCGACCTCCTCCACCTCGACGTGATGGACGGGCACTTCGTTCCCAATCTCACCATGGGCCCGGACCTGTGCCGCTGCCTGCGCCGGGCGATGCCCGACGTTCACCTCGACGTGCACCTGATGGTGACCGACCCCGAGAAGTACTTCGAGCCCTTCGCCAAGGCGGGGGCGAACCACATCTCGTTCCACATCGAGGCCGTCGCGCTCCCGCAAGTCCCGCGCCTCGTCGCCGCCATCCGAGCCCTGGGCTGCGAGGCCGGCATCGCCATCAACCCCCCGACGCCCATCGAGGCGCTCCTCCCCGTCGCGTCTCTCCCCGATCTGCTCCTGGTCATGTCCGTCAACCCCGGATTCTCAGGACAGTCGTTCATCGCGCCCACGCTGGAAAAGACCCGTGCCTTGCGCGGCGTGGCACGCCACGACCAGCGGATCCAGATGGACGGCGGCATCGGCGTGAGCAACGCCCCCGACGTGCGGGCCGCCGGGTGCGACGTGCTCGTCGCTGCCTCGGCGATCTTCGGTCGGCCCCCGTCCGAAAGAGCGGACGTAATCGCGCGGTTACGAGCGTGAGTTCGATAGGGTTATGTTCGGCACCGAGAGCCCCCGGGGACATTTGGGGTATCCTTGTCGGCCCCGGGCAGACCTCGTGGACCGCCCGGACGGGAATCGCTGGCGACGACGCCCAAAGTCGGTCGATTGAGTAACAATTGGCGTAGGGCGACCGGGAGCGGTCGGCGGCCCACGGGGTGGCGTGGGCAAGCAGGAGCAGGAAGTTCATGGCCAAAGCAGGTGCCAAGACCACCACGCGCAGTTGGAGCGAGGTCAGACCCCAACGGCGGACCGCCATCCCCGAAGGCCTCTGGCTTCGCTGCCCCGGCTGCTCCAAGATGGTCTACAAGCGGCACTTGGAGGCGAACCTCCAGGTCTGCCCCGAGTGTGGACAGCATTACCGCATCTCCGCGACCCAGCGCGTCGCTCAGCTCGCCGACGAAGGCTCGTTCCAGGAGCTCTTCGCCGGGCTGCAACCCACGGATCCCCTGGGATTCAAGGACATCAAGGGCTACAAGGACCGCCTGGTGGCCGAACAGATCAAGACGGGCGAGACCGACGCGGTCAAGGCCGGGCGCTGCTTCGTGAAGGGCCGTGAGGCGATCATCTGCTGCCTGGACCTGACCTTCATGATGGGCTCGATGGGAAGCGTGGTGGGCGAGGTCGTCACCCGCAGCATCGAGGAGGCCACCAAGGCCGACCTCCCGCTGGTGGTCGTGAGTTGCTCGGGCGGGGCGAGGATGCAGGAGTCCGGCCTGTCGCTCATGCAGATGGCCAAGACCAGCGCCGCCCTGGCCCGCTACGACCAGGCCGGCGGGCTCTTCATCAGCGTGCTGACCGACCCCACGACCGGCGGGGTCACCGCCAGCTTCGCCATGCTCGGCGACGTGATCTTCGCCGAGCCGGGCGCCCTGATCGGGTTCGCCGGCCCGCGCGTCATCCAACAGACGATCCGCCAGGAATTGCCCGAGGGGTTCCAGCGATCGGAGTTCCTCAAGAAGTGCGGGCTGGTAGACCGGGTCGTCCCGCGCGCCCAATTGCGCAGCGAGATCGCCCGCGTGATCGACTACGCCGGCAAGTGAACCATCCAGCATGACGCGAGAGGCGGGAGCGGCGGTTTCGAACGACCGCGGCGGGGCGTGGAGAGCCTTGTCGGGCGGGTTGCTCTACGGATTGCTCATGGGCCTGGCATTGCCGCCCTTTGGATTCTGGGCGCTGGTACTCGCGGCGCCCGCGCCGCTGGCCTGGGCCGCCCTCCGCGTCGGGGGCGCGCCGTGGAGGCGGGGCCTGTGGGCGGCGGCGGGCACGCTCCCATTCTGGGGCTTCACGCTGCGCTGGGTCTGGGCCGTGACGGACCTCGGCCTCGCGCCATTCTGCGTTCTCCAGGCCTCGTGGGCGGGACTGTTCGTATGGCTGTTGGCGCGAGCGGACGAGGCGGGGAGGCGACTCCCCGCACTGGCACGCCTGGGGCCGGCCCTGATCGCGCCGGTGCTGTGGACGGGCGTCGAGTACGTCCGCGGTGAGATCCTGTTCGACGGCTACGCCTGGGCGCTGCTCGGGCACCCACTCATCGAGGCGCCGGCGTTGGCTCGCGCCGGCGCGTACCTGGGCGTCTACTTCGTCTCGTTCCTGGCATGCGTGCCCGCAGGAGCGATGGGCGAGAGGTTCGCACGGACGGGCTCGCGGACCCGGGGCCTGACCGCTCTGGCTCTGGCGGGCGCGGCGTGGGCCTTGCCGGCCCTCCTGCCGGCCCACCAGCCCGCCGCAGCGTCGTCGCTCCGCGTCGCCGTCGTCCAGACCAACGTGCCCCAGGACAACAAGATCGCCTGGGAGATCGAGCAGGAGCTCAGGGATTTCGACCACTTCGTCGCCCTCACTCGACGGGCCGCGGGCGCGACACCCCGCCCCGACCTGATCATCTGGCCCGAGACCATGCTCCCGGGCCCAACGCTCGAGCCCGAGTCGCTGGGGATCCTCCGAAGCCAGGGCGTATACGAAACGGCGGGCGAACCACCCAACGCGCAGAAGGTCCCCTTGGCGGCGTTCGCCGACGGCCTGCTCGACCTCCAGAAGATCCTGGGCGTGCCGATGCTCGTGGGCGAAGAAACCTGGACAGGGCTGAGCGTCGAGCGCACGCCCTCGGGGCACGTCTCAGTCGAATACGCCCATCGCTTCAATAGCGTGTACCTGGTCCGGGATGGACGCACCGTGGGCCCCCGTTACGACAAGGTGCGGCTCACCCCTTTCGGTGAGTACATGCCCTATATCGACGCCTGGCCCTGGCTCAAGCGCCAGGTGCTGGCCGTGGCCGCCCGCGGCATGGCCTTCAATCTCGAGGCCGGGCGGGCGCTCACGGTCTTTGAGGTTGGCGGGGTTGGCGAGAGCCTGGCCCGCTTGGTCACTCCAATATGCTTCGAAGCCACCGAGAGCACCCTGTGCCGGCGGATGATCTACGACGGCCCGACGCGACGTGCCGACGTGCTGGTGAACCTGACCAACGACGGGTGGTTCGGGTCTTTCGACCTGACCCGTGAGCAGCACCTCCAGATCGCCCGTTGGCGGTGCGTGGAGCTCGGCGTGCCCCTCGTGCGAGCGGCGAACACGGGCATCTCCGCCATCGTCGATACCGCCGGGCGCGTGGTCGGTCGGGGCGTCGAATCGGGGTCCGGCTACCGGCGCGAGGGGCTCCTCGTGGGTGAAGTGGAGTTCGATCCCCACGCCCCCCCCACCCTCTTCGCCCGGGTCGGGAATCTGTTCGGGCAGGTGGCCTGCGGGCTGGCGGCGCTGCTCGCCTTGGCTTCCTTCTGGAGAGGTTCCAGGCGGAAGTTCGAAGAAGCCCGAACGGGCTGAAAAACCAGGGCCCGCCGGGACGCGGTTGCCCGACCAGGGAAGGATGACTCCATGACGAATCGATTGCTCGCGGTTCCCGCCTTGGTAGTCCTGCTGGCAGGTTGCGCGGGTGGAAAGCACGCCGGCCCGACGCCCTCGTCGCGACCGCCCCAGGCCGCCAAGCTCGACGCCCTAGCGCGCGACACGCTCCGCGAGCGCGCCATGCGCACCCTGCGCGAGGCGGCCGCATCCAGCGACCCGCGCGTGCGTGCCAACGCCATGGAGGCCGCGGGACACGCTTCGCAGCGATGCCAGGATCTCCTTCGCACGGGCCTGGGCGATTCCAACCTGGCCGTGCGCACGGTGGCGGCCCTCACCATCGGCAGGCACTCCGTCACCGCCCTCGTGCCGGACGTGCGTCCGCTCCTCACGGACGCGTCCGCCCATGTCCAGGTGGCGGCGATCTACGCCATGGTCCGCTGCGGCGAGCGCGTGGACCGCTCGCCCCTGGGCGCGATCGTCGTCGGCGACCCCTCGCTCCGGGTGCGCGCCAACGCCGCCTGGGCGCTGGGCGAAATGGGCGACCCTTCGGCCCTCCCGCTGCTTCGTCAGGCCTCGGCCAACAAGCCCGCCCGCGCCTCGCAGTCAGAGTTCAACATGTTCCAGCTCCAGATCGCCGAGGCGATGGTGAAACTCGGCGACGAGCGTCAGCTCGAACCCCTTCGGGCCTCGCTGTACCCCGCGCGCCCCGAGGACCTGGAGCTGACCGCCCTGGCCGTCCAGATCCTGGGAGAGGTCAAGGATCGCGGATCGGCCGACCAGTTGATCTACCTGTCCGCGACGCGGGACCAGGCGGGGCAGCGGATGCCCGCGGAAGTTCGCCTCGCCATCGCGACCGCCATGGCCAAGATGGGCTGGCCCCAGGGCGACTTCATCGCGGATGAGTTCATCCGCGACCGCAGCGACACGATCCGCTCGCAGGCCGCCGGCGTGTACGGAGAAACGGGCACGCCGGACAATCTGGGGATTCTGGAGGCACTCCTGGCGGACGCGGATTGGGGCGTCCGGGTGGCGGCGGGCGGGGCCGTGCTCCGCATCACCGACCGATTTGGATCGGGAAGCGCCGGCGGGGCCCAGGCGAGGTAGAATTGGGGCCTGTCGGGGTTGGTTTGGCGGAACCAGGCCCAAGATGGGCACGAATCGGGCTCGCATCGGACCCTCCCGCGGGATCCCCCGGGCCGCGTGGTGGATGGTCAGGAAGATCCGTCCCCGGACGCGCAAGCCGCCCGGAAAGTGGTTAGAGTAATGGGCGGGCCGGACGACCCTGCGGGGTTGGCCCCCCCGACGTGTGGAACAAGCGTTATTCGGGTCAGCCGCAGGGGCGAGCCCGAACGCGGCTGCCGGCGTGAACGCCGATGGGCCGCCCGATTACTGGGAGCGACACCGTGCACAGCGTGACGAAAGTCTTGGTGGCCTTGGCCGCGGTCCTGAGCGTCTTCCTCTCGGCGATGGTGATTGCCTACGCCGCCAATACCGATCGCATCCGCACCGACTTCGAGGGCGAGCGGGCGCTGCGTCTGACGGCCGAGGCCTCCCTTGCGGGCGGCAACGCCGGCTGGGCCGCCGCCAAGGAGGAGAAGGACCGCCAGATCGCCCAGCTCAACGCCCTCTTGCTGGAGAAGGACAAGAACCTGGCCGTGCTCGAACTGGAGCGGGCCACGCTGAGCAACGAGCGGGCCGAGGCCAGGCGGGCCGCCGACAGCTTCAAGTCCCGCGTCGACGACTTCGGCGAGTCGATCAAGACCATGCAGGCCCTGCTCGACCGCTACAGCAAGGAGGTCTCCGAGCTGCGCAAGAACGAGCTGGCGTACCGCCAGCAGCGCCTCGAGATCGACGAGCGCCTCTCCAACCAGCAGAGCCAGATCGAGGTCTTGAGCGCCAACAACCAGGCCCTCAAGGAGCAGATCTTCGAGGCCCAGCAGCGCCTCGCGGGCGGGGGCACCGGCTCGGCCAACATCGGGCTCAGCGCCCCCCTGGGTGGGGTCGAGGCCACCCAGCGCATCGTCGGTCGCATCGAGAACGTCACCAGGGACGGCGCCACGGGTCGCACCCTCGTCAAGCTCGGCGTGGGCACGAACAACGGCGTCGCCGCCAACATGCTCTTCCGCGTGGTGCGCGGGAACGAGTGGGTCGCCAACGTCGTGATCGTGCAGGCCGACCTGGGCTTCTCCATCGGCGAGGTCAACCTCACGTCGAAGTCCGGCGCGGTGCAGGTGGGCGACGAGGCCCGCACCAAGCTCCAATAACCCCCGCATCCTCAACGGGAGATCACCATGAGCCAGTTCGGGATGCAGATGCCGGCCGGTCGCGTGCGACGCGGACCGTCCATCGATGCGATGACCGCGATTGCCGGGTTCGCCGTGCTCTGCCTGGCCGCCGCGTGCATCGTCATGTGGTCCGCGGGCAGCAAGGTCGGCAAGGGCGGGTTCGTGTTCGGGCTCCAGGAAACGGGCAGGATCGAGCTGCCCAAGTCCGCGGAAAGCCCGCCCTCCCCCGCCCCGGCGCCCAGGAACACCAAGTAACCCCTGGCGGCACCCCGCCGCGAGGGAAGAGGAGCGGCCCAGTCCCGCGGGCACTTGACAACGCCCGCGGGGGCACTAGATTTCTGTCCGCCCAGGGCCCCAGGCCTTCGGGCGCCACATCTTGGGGCGGTAGCTCAATTGGTTAGAGTTCCGGACTGTCGATCCGGTGGTTGCGGGTTCGAGTCCCGTCCGCCTCGCTTGAAAAACGGCCCTCTCATGGGGCCGTTTTCTTTTCGGATACATCGCGGCTACAGCCTTGCCGCAGTAGATACAAGCACCATGGGTCTCTGCCGTCGCCGATTGCACGGGGGTTGGCGAGAGCATCACGTTTCTTCCTGCGCCGCTCAAACGCCGAATCCCGTCCCTTTCCGGGCTTCGCACCGGATGCGTCTCCATGGAAGAGAGCGTGGAGCCCGCACACGCCGCCCCACACGGAGCCCGATAGTCCACCGAATGCACTGCGTGTCCGGGTGCTCGCGTGCGCTGTCTCTTTCCAGCGTCGCAACGACGCTGCTGGAACCGGGTGCAACGACGAAAAAGGCGGCCCCGTCAAGCGAGGCCGCCCTTGTTCCGAAGATCTCTCACCAATGCGCGGCGATGCGGCCTAGCACCCCGCCTCGTAGCGGGCCAGGAAGTAGAGCAGGTCGTTGATGTCCACCCCGCCGTCGGGCGTCCCCGTCCCGCTCCC
>JBGAOG010000032.1:0-29519 GCA_044221985.1 Phycisphaerales bacterium | reverse complement strand
GGGCGGGGGCGAAATGGGCCGGGCCATGCGGGCGCTGGAGCAGCGTCTGGGCGAGTGCATGCTGATGGACGTGCATCGCTTCCGCGGGCGGCTTCACGCGCTGCGGAATGTGCCGCCCGAGCGGGCCCGGGCGGACCTCGAGCGGCTGACCGAGGGCATCGAGGCATCGGCCCGCCGCGTGGAACGCCGGCGCCTGGACCTGCCGCGCCCGACCTATCCCCCCGAGCTGCCCGTCTCCCAGCTCAAGGACGACATCAAGGAACTGGTCGAGAAGCACCAGGTGGTGGTCGTCTGCGGCGAGACGGGCTCGGGCAAGACCACGCAGTTGCCCAAGGTCTGCCTCGAGCTGGGGCGGGGCGTGCGCGGGCTCATCGGGCACACGCAGCCCAGGCGCATCGCCGCCCGCAGCGTGGCCCAGCGCATCGCCGAGGAACTGCGAACGCCATTGGGGGACAAGGTCGGGTACAAGATCCGCTTCGGCGACAAGACCGGGCCCGGCACGCATGTGAAGCTCATGACCGATGGGATCCTCCTGGCCGAGACGCAGGGCGACCGGTTCCTGGATCAGTACGACACGCTGATCATCGACGAGGCCCACGAGCGAAGCCTGAACATCGACTTCCTGCTGGGGTACGTGCGGCAGCTGCTTCCCCGGCGGCCCGACCTGAAGGTGATCATCACCAGCGCGACGATCGACACGGAGCGGTTCGCCAACCACTTCTCGTCCTCGCGCGGGCCGGCGCCGATCATCGAGGTCTCCGGGCGGACGTACCCCGTCGAGGTGCACTACCGCCCGCGCGAGACGGCGGTCACCGAGGAGGGCGGGCGCGAGGCGGGCGATGAGCTCGCCGACGCGGTGCTGCGCGCGGTGGACGAGGCGGCGGCGCTCGGGCCCGGCGACATGCTCGTGTTCCTCTCGGGCGAGCGGGAGATCCGCGAGTGCGCCGAGGCCCTGCGCAAGCACCACGTCCCGGGAGCGCCGCAGACGGCCATCCTGCCGCTCTTCGCACGCCTCTCGATCGAGGAGCAGAATCGGGTCTTCCAGCCCCACTCCGGACGGCGCCTCGTGCTCTCGACCAACGTGGCCGAGACCTCGCTGACGGTGCCGGGCATCCGCTACGTCATCGACCCGGGCGAGGCGAGGATCACGCGGTACACGCCCCGCAACAAGATGCACCGGCTCGAGGTCGAGGCGATCTCCCGCGCCAGCGCCCAGCAGCGGGCCGGGCGCTGCGGTCGCGTCGGCCCGGGCGTGTGCATTCGCCTGTACTCGGAGGAGGATTTCCGGGGCCGCCCCGAGTTCACCGACCCCGAGATCCTGCGGACGAACCTGGCCAGCGTCATCCTGCAGATGAAGGCACTGAACCTGGGCAATGTCGAGGACTTCCCGTTCGTCGAGTCCCCCGACTCGCGCCAGATCAAGGACGGCTACGAGACGCTGCGCGAGCTGGGGGCGGTCGACGCGGGATACCAGATCACGCCGCTGGGAAGGAACCTGGCGCGGCTGCCGGTGGACCCGCGCATCGGGCGCATGATCCTGGCCGGGCAAGAGGAAGACTGCCTCGACGATGTCCTCACCATCGCCGCCGCGCTGTCCGTGCAGGACCCTCGCGACCGTCGCTGGGAGGTGCAGGAGGCCGCCGACGCCGCCCACGCGCCCTTCCACGACGCCAAGAGCGACTTCATCACGCTGCTGAATATCTGGAACTGGTACCAGCACCTCAAGAAGGACCTGTCGCGGAGCAAGCTCATCAAGGCCTGCCAGCAGAGGTACCTCTCGTGGATCCGGATGCGCGAGTGGGAGGACGTGTACCAGCAACTGCACACCCTGGTCAGCGACATGGGCTTCCACCCCCGCTCGCGCGTCACCGACCACGACGCCATCCACCGTTCACTGCTCACCGGCCTGCTCTCCAACGTCGGGTGCAAGAACCCCAACCCCGGGGGCGACACGGCGCCGGGCGAGTACCTGGGCACGTTCGCCTCGCGGTTCCACATCTTTCCCGGGTCCGTGCTCTTCAAGCCCCGCCCCAGGTGGCTCATGGCGTCGGAGATCGTGCGGACCACGAAGAACTACGCCCGCATGGCCGCGGCGATCGAGCCCCGGTGGATCGAGGACGCCGCCAAGCACCTGCTCCAGCGCAGCCACAACCAACCGCACTGGGACTACGACACCCAGCGCGTGATGGCGCTCGAGAAGATCACCCTCTTCGGGCTGGAGCTGGCCAGCGGGCGGCGCGTCCCGTTCGGCCCGGTCAATCCCGTCCAGGCCCGCGAGTTGTTCATCCACCAGGCGCTCGTCGAGGGCGAGATCCGCACCGACGCCAAGTTCTTCAAGCACAACCAGCAGCTGATGCGGGAGGTCGAGCGCCTCGAGGAGAAGTCCCGCAAGCGCGACATCCTGGTCGACCTCCAGGCCCGCCACGCCTTCTATGACCAGCGCCTGCCGCCCGACGTCTTCGACACGCAGTCCCTCGAAAAGTGGCTTCGCTCGCACGAGCAGCACCAACGAGGACTGTTGTGCATGTCCCGCGACGACCTGATGCTCCACGGCGCCGACGAGGTCACGCCGCAGCAGTTTCCCGACGCCCTGCCCGTCTCCGGCAGCCGCCTGAAGATCGACTACATCCACGACCACGCCCGCGCCGACGACGGCGTGTCCATGACCATCCCGCTCGAGGCCCTCAACCAGGTCGACGAGAAGCGGGCCGAGTGGCTCGTGCCGGGGCTGCTCGCCGAGAAGATCGAGGCGCTGATCAAGAGCATTCCCAAGGCCTCCCGCCGTCACGTCGGCCCCCCATCCGAGGCCGCCGCGACCTTCGCCAGGGACCTCCCCTTTGGCGAAGGGGACCTTCGAGAAAAGCTCGCCGCGGCGCTGGAGAGGTCCACCGGCGTGGCGGTCCCACGTCAGACCTGGCAGGCCACCAGCGTGCCCGATCACCTCCGCATGTTCTTCAAGGTCGTGGACGAGCGGGGGAAGGCCCTCGCCAGCGGGCGGGACCTTGCGGCGATCCGGCGCGAGCTGGGCGCCAAGGTCGAGGACAGCTTCTCGAAGATCGGCGGCGAGGCGCTCCACCTCGACGGGCTGCGGGACTGGACCTTCGGGCCCCTGCCCGAGAAACTCGACCTGCGGCGCGGCGGGATCACCGTGATCGTCTACCCCGCCGTCGTCGACCAGGGCCAGGCCGTGGGAACCCGGGTCGTGGAGACCGCCCAGCGTGCCGCACTTCTGACCCACGCGGGCGTGCGCCGGCTCTTCCTGTTCAAGGCCGGGCGGGAGATCAAGCATCGCCTGGCCGTCCGCAGCGGGGTGGAGCGCATGTGCGCCCAGTACTCCACGCTCGGCTCGGCCAATGACCTGCTCGCGGACGTTCACGCTCTGGTGGCCGAGCGGGCGTTCATGCACAACCTGCCCCTGGTGCGCTCCCAAGGGGAGTTCGAGGCCCGCCTGGAGCTGGGGTGGGACGGCCTGGCCGCCGCGGTGGACGAGGTCGCCTTGCAGGCCGAGCAGATCATCGGCGAGTACCAGCGCGTCCGCCTGATCCTCGACTCTCCCATGCCCCCCGCGTTCTCGGGCTTTGCCCAGGATGTCCGCGACCAGCTCTCCCAACTGGTCTTCAAGGGGTTCCTGGCCAGCATCCCGCCCCAGTGGCGGGCCCAACTCCCCCGCTACCTGGGTGCGATCCGCATGCGCCACGCCAAGCTCCCGGGCGGAGGCCTGGTCCGCGATTCCAAGCTCACCGCCGAGGTCGCCCCCTACTGGCGCGCCTGCAAGGCCCGCCTCGACCTCCACGCCAAGGCCGGCGTTACGGACGACCAGCTCACGCTCTATCGCTGGATGGTGGAGGAATACCGCGTGGCCCTGTTCGCCCAGGAGCTGCGCACCGCCCTGTCGGTATCCCCCAAGCGGCTCCAGGAGCAATGGGATCGCATCGAGAAGCCGTAGACAGGCGAGGGCACGATCCGATAGAATGCGCCGGCTCGACCGCTCCGCACCTGGTTCACGGCGGCTTCCCATCCGCCGACCTCGGAGTGCTCACCAACGCCACGGAGGAGGCCGAGCAGGAGGTGCCCGATGGCCACTTCTCCACGCCCGCCGGCACGGGGCTTCACGCTGATCGAGTTGCTGGTGGTGATCGCCATCATCGCCCTGCTGATCGGGATCCTGCTCCCGGGGCTGGGCAAGGCCCGCATCTCCTCGCAGCGTGCCGTCAGCCTTTCCAACCTGCGCCAGAACACCTTCTACATGAACTTCTACAGTCAGGAGAACAAGGAGGACTTCCTCAACCCCTTCGCCACGCGGGACGTGAGCTCCACGCCCTGGAACGACTGCTGCGTGGTCTACGAATCCATGGGGATCGCGGCGATCAACGGGCACACGCCCTACACCTACGCCTGGGACTACGGGCAGGGCGTGCAGAGCAACAGCGGAACCGAGACCTTCGGCTATCACTGGCTGAGCCACATGCTGTTCGGCGACAGCGACGTCACCTCCAGGGCCCGATCGGGCTTCTCGCCCGCCGACTCCGCCATGCTCTACTTCCTGACCCACAACCCCGACGCGACGGCGGCCCACGACCTCTCCTGGATCTTCCCGGTGTCCTACTGGTACCCCCCGGTATTCTGGCAGGATCCCGCGCGTTTCTCGGGCGCGACGCCCTCACGCCCCAACGGGGCCGCCGGCAATAGCTTCTTCGTCCGGCGCAACAAGATCTCCGACACCTGGGCCCCCTCCAAGAAAGTGCAGATGTTCGAGCGCGCGGATTTCTACTCGCGCTCCAGGGGTTCGCAGGTGCGCCAGTGGAACACGCCCCAGGCCGTGCCGCAGGTCGCCTGCGTGGACGGCAGCGCCAAGTCCGTGCGCATGAGCGACGTGATCTCCCACACCTCGACCGACCCGGCCCCGCGCCCCAACGACCCTGGGATGCTCCCGCAACCCGCCGGGATGTGGGCGCCCACCGCCGGCGAGCTGGGCTACTTCTTCGTGTTCAGCGGCAACCCCCTGACCAGCCCGTTCCAGTTCGACATCGCCCCGCCCAAGCCCGCGTACTTCTTCGCGACACGCAACGGCCTGAGGGGGCTCGACCTGCCATGACCAACCACGCCCGCACGCATCGCGCCGCCCCGCGCCGCTGGGCGAAGATCGGGCTTGCCGCGGCCTGCCTGGCGGGCGCGGCCACAGCCTACCTCCTCCTCTCGCGCCCGCCCGCGCCTGGGGAGCAGGAGCTTCAATCCGGCCAGCATGCCGACGCGGTTCGTGAGTCCATGGAGCACGCCGCGCCCCAGGAACAGGCGCCCCCCGAGTCCACGCGCACCGCCCCACGCGGGCCGACCTCCCGGCCCGCGCCGCAATAGCCGGCCAATACGGCGCGGCGTTCCGACCTAAAACGAAATCCCCAGGACCACGAACAGGTCCCAGTCGCTGGCCTCGCGCGGGCCTGAATTGGTCGAGTATCGGTGCTCGCCGCCGAGCCGGACCGTCGCCTTGGTCTCGGGGTCGAGCACGTACATCACCCCGGCCCTCGAGATGGTCCGCGTGTCATCGATCTCGGTCAGGCTGGGGTACACCTCGCTGTTGGCGTAGATCGAAGTCTTGGCGCTGAACTTGCGGTTGTACTCCAGGGCCGCCACCGCGTTGGGAATGGTGGCGTTGTCCCCGCCCTCGAACTGCCGCGTGGCGCCCAGCCCCACCCGGGCCGAAAGGCTGCTCTTGTCGTCCTTGAAGATCGTGTACGCCGGCCCGGTGGATGCCGTCACGCGGTACTTCCAGGGGGTCACGCCGTCGACCTCGAAGGTGCCGGCCGTCCACAACTGCCAGTTCGCCTCGCCAACCTTGAAGTCGTTGCGTCCGCGCAGCTCCCCGTGGTTGCGTGACTCGCCCGTGTTGTCGCGCCCATAGACGTACTGCCCGTCCACGGCGGTGGTCATGTTCTTGGAATCGCGCCGCAGCGAGAGCGTCGCGCGCAGGCTGTACGTGTCCGCGTTGCCCGTCGTCACGTTCCCGCCGAACTCCGCCGAGTGCGACCACCCGCGCCAGAAGGACTTGTCATCCTCGCGCGAGAGCACGTCCCACAGCCCGGGTTTCTCGGGCTCCTTGGGCTTCTCCGCTTCCTTCGGCTTGGTCGCCTCTTTGGGAGGCTCCGCGGGCTTCGCGGGGGCGGGGGTTGCCGCCGGAGGAGCTGGTGGAGCCGCGGGTGCCGCCGCTGGGGCGGGCGCAGCCGCGGGCGCCACCGCGGGAACGGCCGGCGCGACACCGGGGGCCGGAGGCAATGCCGGCTCGGCCGCCTTCACGCCCGCGCGAGGGACGCGCACTTCACCGAGGATCGGATGCACGAGCACAATAACGTCCGCGAGGGCCTCCTTGATCGTGCCCCGAAGGACCTCGCCGTTCTGCAATGTGATCGTCTGCGGCGGGGTCGGTGCTTCCGGACCGACTCCCCCCGTCACGACCGAAATCACGGCCGCGACCATCGCCACGAGGATGGCCCTTCCCCTGGGAACCATCGCCTCCCCATACGAACGCCTCGGCGCGAGGCCACGTCGATCTCACCCCAACACGTGCAGCCTATCGGCAGGTCCGGGATTTGGGGAGCATGAAAACGGAATTTGGCAAGAAAATAACCGCAAGGCGCCCCGTTCGTAACTTGGTCGCATGGGACGACCCGAGCCCCGGAGCGATAGGCTTCGCCCGTGACCATCACCGACGATTTCGCCCGGCGATTCGCCCAGTCGTGGTACCAGGCTTGGAATGCCCACGACCTGGACGCGATCATGGCCCATTACTCCCCCGCCATCGAGCACTCTTCCCCCTTCATCAAGCGGTACAACGACTCGGACGAGATGTCCATCCGCGGCATCGACGCCGTCCGGGATTACTGGTTTACAAGCGGATGACGGGCGACCTGGCCGCCGAGGTCTTCCTGTTCGATGACGCCGGCTCGATCATCAGGTCCATCTCGCACTACCACCTGGTCTGACCGCATGCCCCAGCCCACCCTTCACACCGCCCGGCTGACGCTCCGCGCGTACGTCCCCAGCGACGCCCCGGCCCTGGCTCGCCTCTGCAACGACCTCGACGTGGTCCGCTGGACCGCCTCGCACCCCTTCCCCTACGAGCTCCACCACGCCCAGGAGTTCATCGACCAGCGCCAGGCGGACTTTCTGGCCGGCAAGAGCACCGTGTTCGCGGGCGTCCGCACCACCGACGCGGTGCTCCTGGGCAGCGCGGGGCTGCGCCGCGAGGGCGACCACCAGCGGGCCGAGCTGGGCTACATGCTGGGGCGCGAGCACTGGCGCCAGGGATACGCCACGGAAGCTGCCGCCGGCGTGCTCCGCTACGCCTTTGAGAACCTGCGGCTCGCTCGCGTGTACGCCAGCGCGTACGCCGGCAACCCGGCCTCGATCCGAGTCCTGGAGAAGCTGGGCTTCACGCGCGAGGGCGTGCAGCGCCGTCACGTCCTGCGCCTGGGCGAGTGGCACGATGTCGTCCTCTTCGGGATGCTCCGCGAGGAGTTCACACCCCGCTAACGGCGCGCCTGGCTCAGTCGGTCCTCACCCGCTGAAGCCGGATCAGCAGCGGCGCGGCCAGGAGGATCAGCACGCCCGCCGCCACCGAGCTCACCACGAACAGCAGGAAGAAGTCCGCCTGCCCGCCGAACTTCCAGGGCAGGGAGACCTTGCCCTCGATGATCGGATCGACCAGGGCGCCGACCTTTCCGGCGGCCAACCCGGCCACGAAGGACGAGATGAACCAGATGCCCATCAGGCTCGACATGTGACGGGCCGGCGCCGTCTTCGAGACGTACGACAGGCCGGTGGGCGACAGGATGATCTCCCCGACGGTGTGCAGGAAGTAGCAGCCGGCGATGTAGATCATCCCCACCTTGGACACGCCCAGGTTCAGCCGCTGGGCCGCCAGGAACATGACGATGTACCCCAGCCCCACGAAGATCAGCCCCGCGCCGATCTTGAAGGGCTGCCCGAAGGACCGGCCGCGCCGGGCCAGCGCCACCCAGAAGATCCCGAAGATCGGCGCGAAGATGATGATCAGCAGCGGATTGATCGACTGGAACTGCGGGGTGGGCACCTTCTCCCAGATGAACCCCAGCCGCCGGTCCGTCAGCTCGTCCGTGAACGTCGTCAGCGACGAGCCCGCCTGCTCGAACGAGAGCCAGAAGACCGCGTTGAACAGCATGTAGATGAAGATCGTGGCCACCGGGCCGCGATCGCCCTTCTCCTGCCGGGCGATGAACCAGACGCCGTAGGCGACGCTCCCGAGCACCAGGGCGGCCACGACCCAGGTCTGGCTCACAAACTTGTCGAACGCGCCCAGCAGGCCCGCCTTGGAGAGAAGGGCCACCCCGACGGCCAGGGCGATCCCCACCGGGAGGAACAGCCAGGCCTTGCCGGCGTGCGCGGAGGAACTCTCGCCGATGCCCTGGAGGAAGGCGGGCTTGCCGGCCAGGTAGAAGAGCAGCCCGAGGATCATCCCCCCCGCCGCCGCCGCAAACCCGTAGTGCCACCCGTAGTTCACCGCCAGGTATCCGCAGACCAGGTTGCAGAGGAACGCGCCGGTGTTGATGCCCATGTAGAAGATGCTGAAGGCGCCGTCGCGGCGCGGATCACCCTTGGGATACAGCTGGCCCACCATCACGGACACGCTGGGCTTGAAGTGCCCCGTCCCGATCGTGATGATCGCCAGCCCGAAAATGAACACCGCCATCCCGTTGGCGTCCAGCGACATCGACCCGATCCCGGAGAAGCCCAGGGCCAGGTGCCCCAGCGTGATCAGCAACGCGCCCACGAGCATCGACCGGTGCGTCCCGATCAGCTTGTCGGCGATCAGCCCGCCCAGGATCGGCAGCAGGTACGCCATGCCCGTGTACCACCCGTACAGCGTGTTCGCGTCGGCCTTGACCCACGAGCGCCCGCTGTCGATGCGGTTGATGTCGATGGAGAGCTCGAATGGGTCGTCCACCGGATCACGCCTGGACTCGGGCGTGATGTTCGTCGACACCACGCTGGTCCCGTCGTTCACCCGGAAGTACACCTTGTAGTCGGCGTTGTCCCGCGCACGCACTTCCGCCTCGATTTCCGCGAGCTTTCCGGGCGTCGCATCCTTGGGCGCCTTGGCCTTCTCCTCCGCGATCAGCTTCTGGAGCCGCTCCTCCCCGTAGGGACGCAGCATCTTCATGCTCAGCTTGACCTTGCGGTCGTGGGTGTTGGTCACCCGGAACCGCAGCTCGTCGCCCTCAGGACGGACGCCGGCCTTGACCGTGAACGTGGGCGCGCTCAGGCCCCCGCCCCCGGAAGCCGGCTCCCATACGAACTTCCCGGGATGCGCCGGATCGGGGCGCTTCTCCAGGCGCTGGAAGGTGAGGGGCGCGTCGCCCGTCGAGGCCGCGCTCGTGCTGGTCGCGCCCGTCGCCTCGCCGACCACAACCGTGAGCGGCACGTCCGTCACGATCTTCGCCGGCTCGACCTGGTCCTTCTCCTCCTGCTCCGTGGCCACGAAGCTCTGCGTAATCCGCAGCGTGTTGGTGTACGTCCCCGTGCCGACCTGGTGCGGGGCCAGCGCCGCCGTCAGGTACAGCACCAGCAGCCCTCGCATGCCGTAGTAGCTGAAGCGCTCCCACATCTCCACCATGAACAGGAGGAACAGCCCAACGGGGTGCCCGAGGAACGTCTTACCCTTGGCGACGCTCTCCGGGACTTCCGCGGACGCGGTGGCAGGCAGGTTGGCGCTCATGGATCCTCCGAGATGTCCCCGGTCAACGTTCCGGGATCGCCCAGCATAATCGATCCGCCCCCGCCCGGGGCTGCATGTTTCGCCTTTCGACCACGGGATTCTCCGGGGGCCCAGCGCCCGGTGCCGGGCCGGCGCCGCGACCGCGGGACCTATCCTCCCCCATGCCCGCCCGGATCATCGACGGCGTCAAGCTGGCCCAGGAGCACCGCGACCAGATCGCCACCCGCGTCCAGGCCATCCGCGCCCGCGGCGCCGATGTCCGCCTCGACGCGGTGCTGGTGGGCGACGCCGACAATGCCGCCCGCGTCTACGCCACCAACCAGGCCAGGACCTGCGAGGCCCTCGGTATCACCTATCGCCTGCACGAGCTCCACGCCCGCGCCACCTACGACGACATCGCCGGGCGGGTCTTGCTGCTCAACTACGACGAGAAGGCGACCGCGGTCATGCTCCACCTTCCGCTGCCCGAGGGCGTGGATCCCTACCGCGTGCAGCGCCTGATCGCCCCCGAGAAGGACGTCGAGGGCGTCAATCCCGCCAACATCGGCAACATCGTCTACGGACGCAGCAGCCTCGCCCCGTGCACGGCCCTGGCGTCCGTCAAGATGATCGAGGCGATCTGGCCGCAGGTCGAGCCCAAGTGGGTCGCCGGGAGCCCGATGCTGCGGGGGAAGGTGTGCGTCGTGGTCGGGGCGGGGGACGTGGTGGGCAAGCCCATCGCCGTGCTGCTCATGCGTCAAGACGCGACCGTCGTCTCGTGCAACAAGTGGACGCCCGGGCTGGCGGACCTGACGCGCCGCGGCGACATCCTGGTGGCCGCCGCGGGCGTGCCCGGGCTCGTCAAGCCCGACATGGTCAAGCCCGGGGCGATCGTGATCGACGTGGGCGTGAACCGAGTCCCCGACGGCAAGGGCAAGCTCCGCACCGTGGGCGACGTCGCATTCGATTCGGTGAAAGAGGTCGCGGGCTGGCTCAGCCCCGTGCCCGGGGGAGTGGGCCCGATGACGGTGGCGATGCTGCTCCTCAACGTCCTCCACGCCGCCGAGCGACGGCTCGCGTAGATCGCGGGCCCGCCCTCGGCGCCCGCGTCGAATCGGCACCTCACCCTTCCGGGGGCAGTTGCGTTCGCAGCCACTGCACCAACCCGGCCGCCCAGGGCTCCGCGTACGCGCGCACGATCGTGCCGGCACGCACCACCAGCGCGCCATCCCCGGCCACGCCCAGCCAGAGCGTCTCGCCGGCGCCGCCCGCCGACGATTGCATCAGCGCGCGCGCCACGGGCCGCGTCGCCTCGGGCAGCCCGGTACCCGCTCGCCCCGCGGGCAGCTCGCACAAGGCCTTGACCAGGGCCGCCACCTGGGCCGCGTCCGCTTTCTCCAGTCGCTTGGCCTGCCCCCCCTCGTCGATGCTCGACCAGCCCTCGATGGCCAGGCGGAACCGGCGCCGCTCGCCCGCGGACGCCGGCGCGTCGCTCTCCATGGACCCGCGCAAGGGTTCGAGCGTCAAGCCCGCCACGTCCGCCGCCGCCAACTGGGAAGACCTGGGAGAGAGGTACCCGTCGCCCAGGGTCACGAGATGCTCCACCTTTTCCCGCGAGAGCACCAGGTCCACGGGGCCCCAGAGCACTCTCTCCTGGTTCGTCGCCGGGTCCACCAGCCGGGCGGACACCACCGAGTGCAGCGTCGTGCCCGCCAGGTCCGCCGAGCGACCCACCCGGATCTCTTCCACCAGCGTCCGGCGATCGACCTGGTCCCCGTGGTCCAGCCGCAGGTCCGTCTCCAGGCGCACGAACGTGCTCGGGTTGTCGGCGCCGAGCGACTCGTCGTCGGGGGCGGTGGCGATCAGGAAACGATCCGACGCCAGGCCGGCGATCTGCCTGACCAGCTTGATCACCGCCTCGGGGGACGCCGGGGCGGTGTAGGGCATGGTCAGGGCCCAGCGATTCTGCACGCGCGACAGGGCCAGGCGCCCGCGCCCGTTCTCCACGCGGATCCGCGACGGGTCCACCCCCTCGTGGGGGAGCACTTGGGGCTCACGCCAACCCAGCAGAGAGTCGCGCGCCAAGGCCTTGCGGATACCGTCGTCCACTTCCGCGTACCGGACCTTGCCGGGGCCTTCCTCGATCATCGCGAGAGTCCGTCCGCCCAAGGGCGAATCGGAAAACCGGATGGTGCGGGAGGTCCCGTCCGACAGCGAGACTTCCACGTGCGTCGCCGACGCCGGCTCTCGACCCGGCCCCGGCACCAGCCGCCCCACGTCCGCCAGGAGGCGCAGCAACGGCCGCATCCGCTGGACCGGGACGGGCCATGGCGCCGTCGCGTCCACCCGCAGCAGCCACAATCCCGTCGACGCCTCGCGCGCGACGAGGGCCTCGCCGCCGCCCTCCCACCGGATCTTGAGCGATGGAACGCGTCCCTCATCGAGCGAGGCCAGCCACGCCACGGGCTCGGGCCCCTTGGCGGGCTCCTGCCCGGTCAGCAGGACGTACGCCGCCACGCCCAGCCCCAGCGCCAACGCCAGCACGATGAAGATCGGGGTCTTGTTCACCGGGAATTTGTAGGGACCCTTGCGGACTTGCGCCCCAAGCCCGTCAACCATTCCGCGCAAGGAGGCCTCCATGCCGGGATTCGAGGGAGTGAAAGTCACGGTGATGGGCCTGGGCCACTTCGGGGGCGGGGTCGGGGCGGTCCGGTGGCTGGCCGCCCAGGGCGCCGACGTGCTCGTCACCGACCTCTCTCCTCCCGAGAAGCTCGAGAACGCCCTGGCCCAGATCCGCGATCTCGTCGATTCCGGACGCGTGCGGCTCCGCCTGGGCGATCACAACGTCGCCGATTTCACGACTCGCGACCTGGTCGTGGCCAGCCCGGCGGTGCCCAGACCCTGGGACAACCGGTTCCTGCGTGCCGCCGGCGCCGCGGGCCACCGCGTCACCACCGAGATCGGGCTGCTGGTGTCCCACCTTCCCGCCGGCGTGCGCACGATCGGGGTGACCGGCAGCGCCGGCAAGAGCACCACGTCCGCGATGGTCCATCACATCCTGGCGTCCACCGGGCGTCGGGCGGTGCTGGGGGGGAACATCGGGGGCTCGCTCCTGCCGGTCCTGGCGACCGAGGTCGGCGCGGCGCGTTTCGTGGTGCTCGAGCTCTCCAGCGCGATGCTGCACTGGCTCGATGCCGAGGGGCTCGCCTGGTCGCCGCACGTCGCCGTCCTCACCAACGTCAGCAACAACCACACGGACTGGCATGGGTCGTTCGAGCACTACCAGCAGTGCAAGCGGCGCATCCTGGAGCACCAGGGCCCCGGAAGCGTCGCCCTGTTTGGTCGCGGGGCGCCGGACTGGCCCGCGCGCCCCGCGGTGCGCGCGCAGCGCGTGGGGGACGAGGTCTCGGGGATCCTCCTGCCGGGGGCCCACAATCGCCGCAACGCGGGCGTCGCGGTGCAGGCCGCCCTGGCCGGCGACGCGACGCTCACCCACGCCCAGGCCCTGGCCGCGGTGCGGACCTTCGCGGGGCTCCCGCACCGGCTCGAGTTCGTCGCCCGGGCCGCGGGGGCGCGCTGGTACAACGACAGCAAGTGCACGACGCCGGAGGCGGCCCTGCTCGCCGTGGCGGCCTTCGACGAGCCCGGCGAGTGCGGGCGTTCACGCGTCCACCTCGTCGCGGGCGGGTACGACAAGGGCTCCGACCTCACCCCCATCGCCCGCCTCGCCCCCGACCTGGCCGGGCTGTACACGCTGGGCAAGACCGGTCCGACCCTGGCGGCCAACGCCCGCGCCGCCGGGGCCCAGGTCGAGGAGTGCGGATTCCTGGGCACGGCCGTGGAGCGCATCGCCGCCAAGGTGGGCGAGGGTGACGTGGTGCTGCTCAGCCCGGCGTGCGCCTCGTGGGACCAGTTCGCAAACTACGAACGCCGGGGCGAGCTGTTCCGCGAGCTCGTGCACGGCCTGGAGGTTCGATGCGCGCGTTGATCGTCGTCCTTGCACTCGCGGGCTGCGCCGTGCGCCAGCCCGTCGCGAGTTCTCCGCCTTCGCCCCCGCCGGCGGCCTTGGCGACTCCGGCCCCCGACCAAGCGCCGCTTTCCCCGACCGCCGCGCCTCCAGGCCCCGGCCCCGCGGGCCCGGTCGAGGTGTTCCCGCGGGTGCGGGTCGATGTGGCCGCACGTCTGGTCGAGTTTGACGCCGAAGTGCCCGTCTACGCCTATGCCTCCGAGAAGGGCCCGGTCTATCTCGAGGTGCTGGTCTGCACGCCGCAGACCCGCGAGCACGAGTCGCTGCTGCTCACGCGTGCGCGCGCGGCGGACGTTCACGCGGCCCTGCTCATGATCGGGCTCAGGCCCGGCGCGCCCGGCGGGTGGAAGTGGGAGGAGAAGAACCTGATCCCGATCCCGCCGCAGGGCGAGGGCGTCGACGTTCGCCTGGCCCCGACCGGTCCCGCTTCGACCGAGACCCCAATCGGGGCCTGGGTCGAGAACGCGCTGGACCACCGGCCGCTTCCGGCAGACCCGTTCCTGTTCGCCGGCTCCGCGTTCGTCACGCGTGCGGGACGGGAGTGGTACGCCGGCGACGCCGACGGCACGCTCGTCGGGCTGGCCACGTTTGGCTCCGAAACGCTCGCGTGGGCCCGGGTATTCAGCCCGGAGAGCTCGGTGGACGATCCGGTCTGGACGGTCAACCGCCAGGTCCAGGCGCCCGCTGGCACGACGGTGATCGTGCGTCTGCGTCCCGCGGCGACGGCGCCTCGCTGAACGTGGCGTCGCCCACGACCCCCGCTACTTGCGGATTGTGCACCCGCCGGTGAGGCGGTTGCGATCGTAGCGGGGCACGTTGGCATCGATGGCCCGCGACCACAGGTCGATCCCGCCGAAGATGGACTTGGCGTGCGCGCAACCCCTGGCCCGGAGGATGTCCGATCCCCTGAGCGACCGCACGCCGTGGTGGCACAGCAGGGCGACGTGCTGGGCGCTGTCGAGCGGGAGCTCCCCGAGCCTGGAATCCAGCTCGTCGAGGGGCACGTGGACCGCGCCGGCGATGCGTGCGGTCTCCCACTCGCCCTTGGTGCGCACGTCGATGACGAGCGTCTTGCCCGGCGTGCCCTGGAGCAGGGCCGCCAGGTCGCGCGGGGCGATCTCGTTGTCTTTGAGGATGGCCCCGGGGGGAAGCCCGCGGGGGTCGAGTGCGTTCGTGCTCACTACGAGCCCTCCTTCGGGGATTTTGAGGCGGACGCCCCGCGATCGGTTCCCACCGGCGCACGCCAGTAGAACCCGCTGGGCTGGGTCTGCACGCCGCTCCAGGGCGGAACCTGGTACATCCGGTAGGGGATCATGAAGAAATCGCCCAGGGCGTAGAGCGGGGCGGAAAAGGCCTCGCCATACTGCGACCAGGTCTGGGTCTCGCCCAGTTCCAGGGCGCTCCGCGCCGTGACGGGATCCCCCCGCCCGCGCGCGGTCTGGGAGTCGGGCCGCGTCTGGGGTGCGTAGGTCGGGCGGCTCTGGAGTCGATCGGGTTCGAGGGCGACGGTCAGCGGAGCCCAGTGCTCCCGGGACATCCCCGCGACGGAGGGCGTGTCGTCGGGCCCGGGCGCCGCCCGGGCGGCGGGGCGATTGGCGAACATCGGCAGGACCACGTCAGGTCCGGTGGTGCTTCGCGCGTTGTCATGGATGCAGGCGGACAGGGCCAGGCAGGCGCCGATCGCCACAAGGGCTGGGCATTGCATTATCGGAGCGTAGGAGCCCCGGAAAGCTCCGGGAACGGGGAGTTAGGCCGGTTGCCCCGCGCCCCCCCGGGGCCGGTGACGGGGTGGATGGCCGCGGGCGTCAAGCCACCGATCGATCCTCCCGATGCTGCCGGGCGTTGCCAGGAACACCGGAGATCCGACCCATGCCCGCGAACCGCTCCCGGACCGAACGTTGGCGCGACTGCCTGCACCAGATCTACGAGCGCAACGGCGGGCTCGAGTTCTCCCTGGACACCACGGGCGCCGCCCACTTCCAGGGCGGGCCCGATCTCATCTGGCGCGTTCGCATCCTCAAGATCACCGACGGGGAGATCTGGGTGGAGCGTCCCGCCGCCCTGGGCCAGACCCTCCCGCTGGAGGCCGACGTGGCGCTCACGGGCGTGATGGCCATCGGACAAAACCGCTGGATGTTCCGCACGCGCGTCCTGGCGTTGGACCCGCGCGGCGGGGTCATGCGCGTGGCCATGCCCGACGCGGTGGAACGCTGCCGGCGGCGCGAGTTCTTCCGCGTCTCGACCATGGCGCTCAATCCCGTGAGCGTGACGTGCTGGCCGCTGCTCAACCCCGTCAGCGTCGTCGCGGCGGAGGTGGCCATCAAGGCGGCCATCACCGACGTCGAGCAGGGGCGTCCGCGGGTGGGCACCACCGGTTCCGAGGTGATGCCCGACGTGGCCCCCCCCTTCCAGGCCAAGCTGGTGAACATCGGCGGGGGCGGCGTCGGGTTGCTGGTCGACAAGACCGAGGCCCATGCCGTGGACACCAGCCGCCTGGTGTGGCTCCGGCTTGACCTGACCCCGGAAGTGCCCCTGCCCATCGGGATGACGGCCCGGCTGGTGCACTCGCACCGGGATAGCGAGCAGAACCTGTGCCTGGGCGGGGCCTTCGAGTTCGGCTTCCACGCGGCCCACCGGGAATTCGTGGTCTCGCAGATCACGAGGTACGTCGAGAGGCGTCTGGCCCGGCTCAAGGCGGCCGCCTGAGGCGTTCGGGCATCGCCCCGGGCAATCGGCTATCATCCCGGGAACTTCACGCGCGGTTTGGTCCGCGTGCGGGGTACGACAGTCCGAACTGCCGTCCGGGCGAGCCATCGTTCATTTCATCGCTGGCTCGGTCGGCTCGAAAGCACGATCCTCCCGAGGCCCGCGCCGGTTGGTGCAGCGCGGCGCCTGAAGCATCGCACCGGACCTTGATCCAGGAGCCTCCTCCTTGACGCCGAGTTCCCGCCAAGCCCCGCGAACTGAACGTCTGCGGGCGCCTGTGGCGGCGGGGCACTGAGGGACGGCGGACCGGGCGCGATTCGGGGTTTCGTTCGCTTCGAGCGTGCGGGTGAACGGGCTGTCCCTTGGCGGTCGCGGCACGGGCCGCGGGAAGGGGCGTGCAGGATGGGTCTGTACTTTGTGCTCGGTGAAGCGGGGAGCTGGGTGTATGGCGCCGGGGGGCTGGTCGCGGGGATCATCCTGGGGATGATCGGTCTGCGGGCGGTGGCGGCCAAGCGTGTGGGCCAGACCTTGCAGCAGGCGAAGGACCTGCTGTCCAAGGCCGAGGGCGACGCGCGGACGACGGCCGAGCAGATCAAGCTCGAAGCCGAGAAGGTGGTCCTGGATCGCAAGCAGCGGGCCGACAACGAGATCGAGTCCAAGCGGGGCGAGATCCGCGAGAACGAGCGGCGTCTGGCGAAGCGAGAGGACCTCGTCGACCGCAAGGAAGAAATGCTGGCGGAGAAGGAGAAGGGCGTCGACCGCCAGGCCGAGCAGGTGCGCGGGCGCGAGGCGAACCTGACGCGCAAGGAACAGCAGCTCGACGAGACGCTGGAGGCGCAGAAGCGCAAGCTGCTGGAAGTGTCGGGGATGACGCTGGGGCAGGCGCGCGAGGAGCTGCTCAAGCGAGTCGAGGACGAGAGCCGCCTCGAGGCCGCGAAGATCACGCGGAAGATCGTGGAGGAGGCGGAGGCGGAGGCAAAGAACCGGTCGCGTGAGATCACGCTGATGGCGATCCAGCGTTACGCCGCGGAGCACACCAGCGAGAGCACGGTGCGCAGCGTGGCGATCCCCAGCGACGACATGAAGGGACGGATCATCGGTCGCGAGGGGCGGAACATCCGGGCGATCGAGAAGGCCACGGGCGTGGACATCATCGTGGACGACACGCCGGGCGTGATCGTGGTCTCGTGCTTCGACAAGATCCGCCAGGCGGTGGCGGTTGAGGCGCTGGAGCGTCTGATCGCCGACGGGCGCATGCACCCCACCCGCATCGAGGAGGTCGTGGAGAAGGTCAAGACGGAGATTGACGAGAAGGTGCTCAAGGCGGGGAAGGACGCGGTCCTGGAGGTCAACCTCCGGGGCCTGCACCCCAAGGTGGTCGAGGCGATGGGCAAGCTCCACTTCCGGACGAGCTACGCGCAGAACGTGCTGCGCCACTCCATCGAGGTGGCGTACCTGTCGCAGATCATCGCCGAGCAGCTGGGGCTGGACGGGACGCTGGCGCGGCGCGCGGGGTTCCTCCACGACATCGGCAAGGCGATGGACCACGAGATGGAGGGCGGCCACCCCAAGATCGGGATGGACTTCGCGCGCCAGTACGGCGAGAAGGAGCCGGTGCTGAACGTCATCGGGGGACACCACGCCGACATCCCGTCGACGAGCTTCTACACGCCCATCATCATGGCCGCCGACGCGGTCTCCTCGGCCCGCCCCGGCGCCCGGCGCGAGAGCCTGGAGAAGTACGTGCAGCGGCTCAACGACCTGCAGGACATCGCGCTGGGCTTCCCCGGGGTGACCGAGGCGTACGCGATCCAGGCTGGGCGCGAGGTGCGCGTGATGGTGGACGCGGGGAAGATCAAGGACGACGAGGCGTTCCTGATCGCGCACAATATCGCCAAGAAGGTGAGCGAGGAGATGACGTTCCCGGGGGAGATCCGGGTGACGGTGCTGCGCGAGACGCGGGCCATCGAGTACGCGCGGTGATCGGGCGCGCGGGGGGGCTGGATGGGCCCAGGGGCGTCTCGCAAGCCTCGCGCCGGCCATAAAGTCGGACTCCAGAGGGGCACGATGCCCATCGCACGCAGGGAGGCCTTCCGTGTTCCTGATCCGCCAATCCAAGCCCAAGGACTCCGGGACCCTGGCCAAGCTGGCGCGCATGGTCTACTTCATCAGCCTCCCGCCCAACGAGCAGATCATCACCGACAAGACGCTGCACAGCGCCCGCAGCTTCGCCAAGGCCGCCGGGGCCGCCCCGGAATCCCGCCCCTCGCGTTCGCGCAAGGCGGTGGGGATCGTCGGGCTGGCGGTGCAGGACGCCGACCTGTTCATGTTCACGATGGAGGACCTGGACAGCGGCGGGGTGATCGGGACGTCGCAGGTGAAGGCCCACATGGGCGGGCCGGGCAATCCCAACTGGTCCATGAGGCTGGGCGAGAAGAAGTTCTTCAGCCCGGAGCTGGGCCAGGGCACGACGCACACGACGGCCAAGCTCTACGCCGACGAGACGGGCCCCAGCGAGCTGGGCGGGCTGATCCTCGCGCCCAGCCACCGCGGGCACCGCCATCGCCCGGGGCGGTTCCTGAGCTTCGTGCGTTTCCACGTGATCGGGCTGCACCGCGCCATGTTCGCCGACCGCATCATCGCGGAGATGATGGGCCCGGTCAGCGGCGACGGGGACAGCCAGTTCTGGGATTACTTCGGGCGCAAGTTCATCCCGGTCAAGTACGCCGAGGCCGACCGCTTCTGCCAGCACAACCGCAGCTTCATCTCCGAGCTGCTGCCCAAGGAGGAGATCTACATCACGCTCTTCCCGCTGGAGATCCAGAGCCTGGTGGGCGCGGTGAACCGAGAGGCGATGCCCGCGCGCCGGATGCTCGAGTCGCTGGGCTTCAGGTTCCGCGGGTTCGTCGATCCCTTCGACGCCGGGCCCCACCTCGAAGCCGCCACCGACGCGATCTCGATCGTCCGCGGCACCCGCACGCTGCGCCTGGGCAAGCCCATCGCGCCGGAAAAATGCGACTCGTACGCGATGGTGAGCACGCTCTCGCCCGAGGGGGAGTTCCGGGCGGTGGAATGCCCGTGCGCGGTCGATGGACGCAGCGTGCGCGTGCCCGAGGCCCGGTACAGGGCCCTGGAGCTCGGCTCGGGCGCCGAGGCCGGCTTCACGCCCACGTCCGCGCCCGAAGCTCCCGCGCCCGGGGTCACGCCCAAGGCTCGAGCCACCCGCAAGCGCGTCAAGACCTGAGGTTCTTCCACGGTCCAGGAGCCGTCCATGCAAGGGCTGCACCCGTCGCTGACCATGCCGCCCTCGAACCTGATCGGCGGGCATTGGGCCCCCATCCCCGGCTCGGCGCTCCAGTCCCGCCCGCCGGCCGACCCGGGCTCGGTCCTGTGGTCGGGCTCGCCGGTCATCGAGCACGTCGACGGGGCGGTCACGGCGGCCCGGGCCGCGGCGCCCCAGTGGGCGGCGGCCTCGTTCGACGACCGCGCCGCCGTGCTGCGCCGGTTCCAGAAGCTGTGCACGGCCCAGGTGGACCGGATGGCGGCCCTGATCCGCGACGAGGTCGGCAAGGCGTCCTGGGACGCCAGGGCCGAGGCCCAGCTCCTCGCGGGCAAGGTCGAGATCACCCTCGAGCCGGGCCCGAACTCCCCCCTCAACCGCGTCCGTGACTTCGACCTGCCCCTGTCCCCGACCCGCGTTGGACGATGCCGATTCCGCCCCCACGGCGTGGTGGCGGTTCTTGGGCCCTTCAACTTCCCCGCGCACCTGCCCAACGGGCACATCGTTCCCGCGCTGGCGATGGGCAACACCATCGTCTTCAAGCCCAGCGACAAGGCCCCGGCCTGCGGGCAGGCCCTCGCCGAGCTCTTCGAGCAGGCCCTGCGCGACGCGGGAGCGCCCGCGGGCGTATTCAACCTCGTGCAGGGCGGCGTCGACGTCGCCAAGCGCCTGGCGCACCACGACGATCTCGACGCCATCCTCTTCACCGGCTCGTGGCCCGTGGGCCGGTCCATCCTCGAGGCCAACCTCTCCCGCCCCGGGCGACTGCTTGCGCTGGAGATGGGCGGCGACAACGCGGCGATCATCATGCCCGACGCGGATCTCCCGCAGGCGGTCGTGGAGTCGGTGCGCAGCGCGTTCGTCACCGCCGGTCAGCGCTGCACCTGCACCCGGCGTCTCATCGTGCACCGGGGCGTCGCCGACCGCGTCATCCCCGCGATCACCCGGGCCGCGCGATCGCTGGTGGTGGGCGACCCGCGCGAGCCGGTGTTCATGGGCCCCCTCATCTCCCGGGGCGCGCGCAAGGGGGTGCTCGACGCCCAGGCCGCGCTCGCCAGGCACGGCGGGCAGGTCATCCTGCCCTGCGACGAGCTGGTCCGTCCCGGCGCCGCGGGCCCGTCGGGCTGGTACCTCTCCCCGGGCATCGTGAAGGTCGATCGCTTCGTTGGGCACGCGCCCCCCGACGCCGCCCACATCCGCACGTGCGGCGACGACCTCGAGATCTTCGGCCCGTTGCTGCGGGTGAGCATCGCGGGCGACCTCGACGACGCCCTGGAGCAGGCCAACGCCACCAGCTTCGGGCTCGCGGGCGCGATCTTCACGAGGGACCGCGCGTCGATCGATCGCTTCCTGGACGAGGCCCGCGCCGGGTGCCTCAACATCAACGCCGGCACCGCCGGCGCCAGCAGCAAGCTGCCCTTCGGAGGCCTGGGGCTGTCGGGCAACCATCGCCCCGCGGGCGCCTTCAGCCTGGACTCCTGCGCCTATCCGGTGGCCGCCATGATCGAGTCCGGGACCGACGCGCCCCTCCCCGTGGGGATGACCTTCGACCGCTCCTGGATCGCCTGATCCCGGGCTCGCCCTCCTATCGTGACGCCCGTCGCCCGGAGTCTGACCATGCCCCGACCCGTCACGCTCTTCACCGGCCAATGGGCCGATCTCCCGCTCGAGACGCTGGCGGGCAAGGCCCGGGCCTGGGGATACGACGGGCTCGAGCTGGCCTGCTGGGGCGATCACTTCGACGTGGAGCGAGCCCTGGGCGAGGAGGGGTACTGCCGGGAGCGGCACGAGCTGCTCGCACGCCACGGGCTGAAGGTCTGGGCTGTCAGCAACCACCTGGTGGGCCAATGCGTCTGCGACGCCATCGACTCCAGGCACCGGGCAATCGTGCCGGCGCGAGTCTGGGGCGACGGCGATCCCGAGGGCGTCCGTCGTCGTGCGGCCGAGCAGATGACGCGCACGGCGCACGCGGCGGCCCGCCTGGGCGTCGGGGTTGTCAACGGCTTCACGGGCTCGTCGATCTGGCCCGGGCTCTACGCCTTCCCGCCCGCGCCCCGGGGCCAGGTGGACGCGGGCTTCCGCGATTTCGCGTCGCGCTGGAACCCGATCCTCGACGAGTTCGACAAGGTCGGCGTGCGATTCGCGCTGGAAGTGCATCCCACGGAGATCGCCTACGACATTCACACGGCCCGACGGGCGCTCGACGCGATGGGACATCGCAAGGCCTTCGGCTTCAACTTCGATCCCTCCCACCTCCACTGGCAGTTCGTCGACAGCGTGAAGTTCATCGACGCCTTCCCGGACCGGATCTTCCACGCCCACGTCAAGGACTGCGTCCGCACGCTGGACGGGGAGAGCTCGATCCTCGCGTCGCACCTGCCCTTCGGCGACCCACGCCGCGGGTGGGATTTCCGCTCCCCCGGGCGCGGCGAGATCCGGTTCGAGGAGATCCTGCGTGCCCTCAACCGCGCCGGATACGCCGGCCCGCTGTCGGTGGAATGGGAGGACAGCGCCATGGACCGCGAGCACGGCGCCCGCGAAGCCTGCGCCTTCGTGCGCCACCTCGACTTCGACCCCGCCCGCGCCGCCTTCGACGCCGCCTTCGAGAAGCGCTGAGCCATGGACACTCCCCTCAAACTCGGGATGGTGGGCGGGGGCGAGGGCGCGTTCATCGGGGGCGTGCACCGGCGTGCCGCGGCGCTCGATGGCGAGGCGGTGTTCGTGGCCGGCGCGCTCTCCAGCACGCCCGAGCGTTCGCTGGCCTCGGGGCGCCAACTCGGGCTCGATCCGCGGCGAACCTATCGCACCTGGCAGGACATGGCGGCGGGCGAGGCGGCCCTGGCCGTCGGGGAGCGCATCGACCTCGTCTCCATCGTCACGCCCAACCACCTGCATTTCGAGATCGCGCGTGCGTTCCTCGTGGCGGGTTTCCACGTCGTCTGCGACAAACCCCTGGTGCACGCCCGCGCGCAGGCCGCGGAGCTCGAGCGCCTTGCCCGCCAGCACGCCCGCATCTTCGCGGTCATGTACAACTACACGGGCTACCCGATGGTGCAGCGAGCCCGCGAGCTGGTGGCGGAGGGCGCCCTGGGCGTGCTGCGCAAGGTCTTCGTGGAGTACCACCAGGGCTGGCTGGCCACCGCCCTCGATCGGGAAGGGCACAAGCAGGCCCTCTGGCGGGCCGACCCGGCGCTGGCCGGCGCCGGCGCCCTGGGCGACATCGGCACCCACGCGGAGAACCTCGTCAGCACGGTGACGGGGCTGGAGATCGAGTCGCTGTGCGCGGAGGTGAACTCGTTCGTGGCCGGGCGGCGCGTGGACGACGATGCCGCCGTGCTCCTGCGGTTCAAGGGCGGGGCCCGGGGCGTGCTCACGTGCTCGCAGGTGTGCGTCGGGTGTGAGAACTCGCTGTCGATCCGGGTGCACGGCACCGCGGGCTCATTGGCCTGGCGCCAGGAAGATCCCAACGTGCTCGACCTGGCCGCCATGGGCGAAGCCCCGCGCCGCATCACGCGGGCGGGCGCGCACGCGGGAATGGCCGCGCAGGCCCTCACCCGCCTTCCGCCCGGGCACCCCGAGGGCTTCCACGAGGCCTTCGCCAACATCTACCGCGCCGTCTTTGCCGCGATTCGGGGTCGGAGCGGCCCACCCTATCCGGGCCTTGCGGAGGGCGCCCGCGGCGTGCGTTTCATTGAGCAGTCCCTCGCCAGCGCCCGAGCGGGGGGCGTGTGGGTGACCTTCTAGCCCGCTCCGGGGAGTATCCGCGGATGATTGCCTGCAACGCCCTTGCCGCCGTCGCGCTCGCCGCCGGGTACGTGCCGGCGATCCTGGGGCAACCATCCACGGCTCCAGCCCTTCCCGACGCGGGCGCGCCCGGGGCCCCTCCGCGCGAACAGGCCCCGTGGCCCGCGAGCGTCGCCGCCGACGGTCGCACGCTCACGCAGCAGATCCCGGTATCCGCGTGCAAGTTCGACCTGGCCGCCGTGCCGGGCGACCCGGGCAAGGGGCTCAGGCCGTATTGGATGGGGCGCACCGAGCAGGCGTGGGAGGTCATGGACGTGTTCGTGTACCGCCTCGACGAAGAGCAGAAGACGGACGAGGCAGTTCCGGGTGAACCCGCCAAGCCCGACGCCCAGTCGCGCCCCAGCAAGCCCTACATCCCCCCCGATCGCGGGTTCGGGCACGAGGGATTCGCGGCCATAAGCGTGACGCATCGCAACGCGGCCGCGTTCTGCCGATGGCTCTCGGCGCGGACCGGGCGCGTCTACCGCCTGCCGACGGAGGCTGAGTGGGAGCACGCCGCCCGCGCAGGTGGCAGGGGCGAGGAGGCCTTGCCCTCGGGCGCGACCTTGGGTGATTTCGCCTGGTACGAGCCCAACGCCGACGATTCGCCCCACCCGGTAGGCCAGAAGAAGCCCAACACCCTGGGGTTGCATGACCTGCTGGGCAACGTGGGGGAATGGGTGGATGCGTCGGATGGGCCAGTGCTGAAGGGGGGCTCGTACCGGGACGTCGCCGCCGGGGTGACCATCGCGGCCCGCGCCCGCCAGGACACCACGTGGAACTCGACGGACCCCCAGGTACCCAAGAGCGTGTGGTGGCTGTCGGACGCGCCGTTCGCGGGGTTTCGCGTGGTCAGCGAGATGACGGACGCCGAGGCGCGGGCCGCGTTTGGACCGGACCCGAAGGCTCCGACCCCACCGCCCACCCCACCGCCCACCCGCTAATCCGAGGTTGCGGAAACGACCCTGGCGTGGTGTAATGCGCCGATGCGACCCACGCCCCCACAGCCGTCCCTTTCCCGTCGCGAGTTTGTGCACCTGGCGGCGGGCGCCGTCGCCGGCGCCGCCCTCTCCGCGCGCGGGCAGGAGGGCATGAAGCCCATCCCTCCCGTGGCGGGGTCCGACCGGCTGAAAGTCGGGATCATCGGCTGCGGCGGGCGCGGCACGGGCTCGACCAACAACGTGCTCAAGGCCGACAAGGCCGCCGTCGTGTGGTCCATGGGGGACATCTTCCAGGATCGCCTGGACGGCTGCCTGAAGTCGCTTCACGAGGAGTTCCAGGAGGGCTTCGACGCTCGCGTCGAGGCCCCTGCGGATCGGCGGTTCATCGGGTTCGACGCGTACCAGCGTGTGCTCGACAGCGGGGTGGACCTGGTGATGCTCACGGCGCACCCGCACTTCCGCCCGCAGCACCTGGAGGCGGCCGTCTCCGCGGGCAAGCACGTGTTCGCGGAAAAGCCCATGGGCGTCGACGCGCCGGGGCTGGTGCGTGTGCGCGACGCCGCCCGGCAGGCCCGGGAGAAGTCGCTCACGCTGCTGTCGGGCTTCTGCTGGCGGTATGCCGACGCGGAGCGTGCGACGGTGGGCAAGCTCCACGAGGGGGCGATCGGGGACGTGGTGACGGTGCATTCGACGTACCACACGTCGACGCTGCCGAAGATCCCGCGCAAGCCCGCGTGGTCGGACGTGGAGTTTCAGATCCGCAACTGGTGGCACTTCGCGTGGGTCTCGGGCGACCACATCGTGGAGCAGGCGGTGCACAGCGTGGACCGGCTCAACTGGCTGATGAAGGACAAGGCGCCGTCGCGATGCGTCTGCCTCGGAGGGAGGGCGGCGCGCGAGGGGGTGGAGAGCGGCCACGTGTTCGACCACTTCGCGGTGGTGTACGAGTACGACGACGGGCGCCGGGCCTTCCTGACCACGCGCCAGATCGACGGCGCGCCCAGCGACAACAGCGACTACGTCTACACGACGCGGGGCCGCGCCGAGATCAACGGCTGGAAGCCGATCCACACGCTCAGGGACCCATCCGGGGGCGTGGTGTGGAAATACGAGGGCCAGCGCCGCGACATGTACCAGAACGAGATCGACGTGCTGGTCGACTCGATCCGCAACGCCAGGGCGCACAACGACGGCGAGTTCATGGTGCAGAGCAGCATGATGGCCGTCATGGGGCGCATGGCGGCGTACACCGGGCAGACGATCGGCTGGGACCAGGCCTGGAAGAGCGTGGAGCGGCTGGGCCCGGAGACGTACGAGTTCGGGCCGCTGGCGACGCCGCCGGTGGCGATCCCGGGGAAGACCAAGTTCGTCTGATGGTTCGCAGACGCGAGGACGACCAATGCCACGAGAAGTTGAGCTCTCCCGCCGTGAATTCCTGGGCACGTCCGCCCTGGCCGCCGCATCGCTGGCGATCCGCACCGGCTCGGGCGCCTCGCTCGGGGATGAGGGCACGCTGAGGGTGGGGCTGATCGGCTGCGGGGGGCGCGGCACGGGCGCCGCGTACAACGCGCTGGGCGCGAGCCCGCAGAACGTGCTCTGGGCGATGGGCGACGCGTTCGGCGACCGCCTGGATTCCTCACTGGAGTCGATCACGAAGGACCACCCCGCGCCCCAGGTCCAGGTTCCCCGTGAACGCCGGTTCGTCGGCTTTGACGCGTATCAGGGCGTGATCGAGAGCGGCGTGGACGTGGTGATCCTGGCCACGCCGCCCCACTTCCGACCCGCGCACCTGGCCCGCGCCATCGACGCCGGGAAGCACGCGTTCGTCGAGAAGCCCGTGGCGGTGGATCCCGTGGGCGTGCGGAGCGTGCTGTCCAGCGGCGAACGGGCGATGGCCAAGGGGCTGTGCATCGTCGCCGGAACGCAGCGCCGGCATCAGACCTGCTACCTCGAGGTCATGAAGCGGATCCACGAGGGAGCCATCGGGCGGATGGTGAGCGCCCGCTGCTACTGGAACCAGGGTGGGCTGTGGGTGAATGACCGCAAGCCGCAATGGACCGACATGGAGTGGCAGCTGCGCAACTGGCTGTATTTCACCTGGCTCTCGGGCGATCACATCTGCGAGCAGCACGTGCACAACCTGGACGTGATCAACTGGGCGCTCGGGGCGCACCCCCTCAAGGCGACGGGCATGGGAGGCCGCCAGGTGCGCACCCAGCCCAAGTACGGGCACATCTTCGATCATTTCGCGGTGGAGTACGAGTATCCAAACGGCGTGAGCGTGCAGAGCATGTGCCGCCAGATCGACGGGTGCGCGGGCCGCGTTGAGGAGGTGATCGTGGGCACCGAGGGCGTGGCCGTCACGAGCTCGGGCCGCGCTCGGATCGAGGGCGCTCGCCCCTGGAAGTTCGACGCCAAGGACAACGAGCCCTACGCCCAGGAGCACGCCGACCTTTTCGCGGCCATCCGCTCTGGCACCCCCTTGAACGAGGCCAGGAACGTGGCGGAGGCGACGCTGACGGCGATCATGGGGCGCATGAGCGCCTACACCGGCAAGCCCGTGGCGTGGGAGTTCGCGATGGAATCGCGGCTGAACCTCTCGCCGGGGGCGTACGAGTTTGGGCCGCTCGCGGTGCCGGACGTGCCCATCCCCGGGAGCACGCCGCTGATCTGAACCGGGCATACCATCCGCCGCTTTGGGCCATTGAACGGAGTCAAGCCATGAAGCGAATCGGAAAGCTGATGGAAGGCATGATGCGCGCGGGCTCGAAACCCGGGACCGGGCGGGCGCCCGCCGCAGCCCTCAACCCGGCGTCGATCGTCCAGGACCCGACCCCGGGCGCCACCCCTCGCCCCTCGCCCATCTCGGAGGTCAAGCCCTCGCCCTTGAGCGAGGAAGCGATCCGCGCGCGGGCCCACCAGATCTGGTTGGCGCGCGGCGGGGGCGACGGCGATGACCTCGCCGACTGGATCCAGGCCGAGCAGGAGCTGAGCACTCGCCCGCGGACCGCGTGATGTCGCCCGAGTTGGCCGAGCGCCTGGACTTCGCGCGCACGCTGGCCGTGGACGCGGGGCGTCGAACGTTACGCTGGTTTCCCGGGCTCCTGCCCTTCGCGTCGCCCAGCGGCGTGGACGCGCCCGAGCCCGTCGGGGCGGAGCGCAAGGGCGACGGCTCGATCGTGACGCGCGCCGACCGGGACGCCGAGGGGTTCATCCGCGACCGGCTTGCCGAGGCGTTCCCCCTGGACGCCCTCCTCGGAGAGGAACTGGGCGCACGTCCGGGTTCCAGCTCCTTCCGATGGGTGATCGACCCGATCGACGGCACCGCCTCCTTCGCACTGGGAGTGCCGCTGTCCGGAACGATCATCGGCATCGAGGAAGCCGGGAAGCCCGCCGCCGGGGCCATCTTCCTGCCCGCCCTGGGCGAGCTGGTCTGGGGAGGGCCCGGCGCCGGGGCGTGGCACGCGATGCTGGCTCCGACCCAGGCGCCCGGCGCCGTGAGCTCCCGCCCGGCGCGCGTGTCGCTGACGCGGTCACTCCGCGAGGCCACGCTCTGCTCGACGTCGCTCGACTACTTCGTCGCCCGGGACCAGGGCAATCTCTACCCCCGACTCCAGGCCGCCTTCGGGCAGACCCGCGGCTGGAGCGACTGCTACGCCCTGGTTCTGCTCATCACCGGGCGCGTCGACGCCGTCGTCGAGCCGAAGGTCGGGCAGTGGGACGTGTGCGGGGCGATCCCGATCATCGAGGCCGCCGGCGGGCGGGCGACGGACTTTGCCGGGCACGCCGACACGCGCTCGGGCTCGTTCCTCGCCAGCAACGCGGTCCTGCACGACGCGGCCCTCGACCTGGTCCGTCCCTGAAAGTCGGGCGCACCGGCGTCCTCGCAGGTGACGACCCGTATCCTCCGGCATGTCCACCCCCGCCCACCACCTGCGTGAACTCATGTCCCGATCGTGCGTGCCCATGCCCGGGGCGTTCAACGCCCTTTGCGCGAGGGCGATCCGCCGGGCGGGCTTCGAGGCGTGCTACATCTCCGGGGCGGCCACCAGCGTGGCCGCCGGCGTGCCCGACGTGGGCCTGCTGACGCTCGATCACTTCGCACGCGTGATCCGCGAGGCCTACGACGCCAGCGGACTGCCCATCATCGCCGATGCGGACACCGGCTTTGGCGAGGCGGAGATGGTGCGCCGCACCGTGATCGAGTACGTGAAGGCGGGGGCCGCGGGGCTGCACATCGAGGATCAGAAGTTCCCCAAGCGCTGCGGGCACCTGGACGGGAAAGACCTGGTGACGGTCGACCACATGTGCGAGAAGGTGGAATGGGCGGCACGGGCCCGAAGCACCGGCGGGGGCTCTTCCCAGGGCTTCATCATCTGCGCCCGCACCGACGCCCGGGGCGTCGAGGGCTTCGACGCGGCCGTCAAGCGGGCCACGGCGTACGTGCGGGCCGGGGCGGACATGATCTTCCCGGAGGGGCTGGCGTCGGAGCAGGAGTTCGCCCAGTTCGCAGTGGCGCTGCGGAGTGCGGCGCCCTCGCCGGTCTTCCTGCTGGCGAACATGACGGAGTTCGGGAAGACCCCGATCATCCCGCTGGCGAGGTTCCAGCAGATGGGGTACTCGTGCGTGATCTACCCCGTGTCGCTGCTGCGAGTGGCGATGGGCGCGGTGGCCCGGGCCCTCGACCAGCTCAAGACGCACGGGAGCGTGGAGCCCTTCCTCAAGGACATGCAGACACGCCAGCAGCTCTACGACCTGATCCAGTACACGCCGGGCACGCCGTGGGAGTATCCCGTGAGGTAGAGCCCCGCCGCCACATCGAGGGAGAATCAGAAGAGATGCTCCCCCTTGGGGGAGCCGGGTGCTATTGGCTTTCCGTGGCCGTGCCACCGGGGTCGGGTTCCTTCCGACCTTGGTGCTCTTCGAACGAACCGACGCGCCTGCGCCCCGCCCAGGTTCCCGGGAGAGGGGGTCACTCGCGGCGGCGACGAGTGGCGAGAATCGCGCCCACGCTCAGCGCGAGGAGGGAACTGGGCGCCGGGATGGTGACGACGA
>JBGAOG010000031.1:0-29649 GCA_044221985.1 Phycisphaerales bacterium | reverse complement strand
AGGCAGGGCAACAACGTCAAAACCGTTCATCAGCCGGGGGACGTCGACCTGGTTGCCCATCAAGGTGACGTTCTTCTCCAGGCCAAGGGCGTCGATCTGCTGCTGCAGCCCGGACCGCTCCGCGCCATCTCCCACGATCTCCAGGCGGGCCGTCTCCTTCACGTCGTCGGGCAGGCGGGTCATGGCCTCGATCAGCACGTCCACACGCTTGCGCCCCACCAGCTGCCCGGCGTACAGGATCGTCCCCGGCTCACGCTCGACCGGGTTGGCCTCGCCCGCCTCGGCCAGCACGAAGTTGGGGATCACCCGCGTCCGGGAGGGGTCCAGCCCGTAGCGCCACGCCAGGTCGTCCACCATGTCCTGCGTCGTGCCCACCACCATGTCGGCCGCCCGGCACAGCTCGCGCTCGCGCAGGGCCACCTCCTCGGCCTCTTCCGAGTGGGGCCCGTGCTCGTGCGTCACGAACCGCGACCACAGGTACCCGCCGCGCGCCATCAGCGCCGCGTGCTTGCCCGCGCGGCGCAGCGCCTCGACGATCGCCACCGCCGCCTCGCCCCCGGCCATCTGGTTCGTCTTGACCATCACCCGCGCGTCGCCCGCGACGGCGTCGACCACCCGCTGGGGCAGCGAGTCCACGTACGCCTTGAGCCCGGCCTGCTCCCGATTGCACACCAGCGCGAACCGTCCCCGTTCCTCCTCGGGCAGGGACTCGCGCAGGACCTCGCACTCCTGGTCGGCGCCATACGTCACCAGCACCACCCGCCCGTACGAGCCCAGCAGCTTGCGGTAGAGCTCCAGCTCGCGCTCGAGCATCCCCGTGTCGTGCCAGGCCTTGAGCGACATGCCAAAGGTGAACACGAGCACCAGACTGTCGGCGATACGGTCGGGCACGCAATTCCTCCCGGCGCGCACGAGCCGCGCAAGACTCGTCTCGTTATCGGCGCACCGCGAGGCCCGTCTTCGTTCAGATCCGCCCGTCCCCGCGAATCTCCCTCAGATTCCGGGCCAGGGCACCCGAACAGGGTTCAAACTCCAAGACTCTCCCCGGGGCCAGCGATCCGCCCTCTTGGCCCGAGAACGCCCTCCCAGCCGATCTACCTGATCCCCATGCCGCACGTCTCGGTCGCACTCCCCGTTCGCCACGCCGCCAGCACGCTGGGGCGCGCGATCCGGTCCATCACGGCCCAGACCCTCACCGACTTCGAGTTGCTCGTGGTGCTCAACGGATCCGACGCCGCGACCGTCGAGGCCGCCCGGGCCCAGGACGATCCCCGCATCCGGGTGCTGACCCAGGAGGCGCCCAATCTGGCGGCGGCCCTCAACCTGGCCCTGCGCGAGGCCCGCAGCGACCTGGTGGCGCGGATGGACGCCGACGACGAGTGCCATCCCGCGCGCCTCGCGCTGCAGCGGGAGTTCCTGCTCGCCCACCCCGAGCTGGCCGGCGTGGGGTGCGCGTTCGAGGTGGTCGAGGCATCGACGTCCCGCGTGCTGGCGACGCAGCGCCCGCCCGCCGATCCCCACGACCTGCGTTGGAGGTTCCTGCTGGGCAACCCCATGTGCCACGGGGCGATGATGCTGAGGCGCGAGCGCGTCCTGGCCGCCGGGGGCTACGACGAGCAACGCCAGCGGGCCCAGGATTACGAGCTGTGGCTGCGTCTGAGCGGACTGCTCGGGGGCGAGGGAGCGTCGCGCCCGCCCACCCTGGCGAACCTGCCCGAGGTGCTCTATCGCTACTCCGTGGCCAGCGCCGGGGCGTTCTCGAGCTCGCCGCTCCAGGCCGCCAGCGCCGCCGAACTGCTCGTGGAGGCCTGGCGCGCCCTGCCGCGGGGGCTCGACGACGACCTGGCCTCGCTCATGGGCGACGCGCTCGCCGACCCCTCGGGCCCCGGCGAGGCCCTCGAGGGCATCCAGAGCCTGCTGCGCGACGGGCCCAATCTTTCGGCCCTGGCGGGGTGGCTGTGGACGCGCTGGCATTTCCCGCCCGCCCATCACCGCGCGGTGGAGGCCAGTCGACTCAGCCGTCTGCGCGAGGTGGGGCGCGCCCTGCGCGACGCGGGCGCCCAGGCCGTCACGCTCTGGGGCGCGGGCGCGCACACGGCCTGGCTCCTCGCCCACGTGGGCGAACTCGCCCTGCCCGTCGCGGGCATCGTCGATGACGAGTTGGCCGGCGGGCAGCGGTACGGCTACCGCATCGAATCACCCGCGTCCCTGGCCCCGGGCCAGCACGTGCTGCTCTCGAGCGACTGGCACGAGAATGAGCTCTGGGCCGCGTCCGAGGCCGCGCGCGCCCGCGGCGTGCGCGTGCACCGGCTCTATCTCTGACCCGCTGTTACCGGTCGTCGTGCGGGCCCATGCGCCTCGCGATCCCTGACATGCCGTTGATATCCGATCCTCCTTGTCGGAGAATGGAGTGCGGTAGTCACTTCCCCGGAGCTTCTCATGCACTGGACAAGACCCCTCGCAGGTCTCGCCGTCGCCTTCGCCTCATCCAGCGCGCCGGCCCAGGGGCTCCTCACCACCGGCTTCACCTACCAGGGCGCCCTCTCCAACGCCGGTGCCCCCGCCAACGGCTCCAGCCTCGACCTCTTCGCCAACACCATCGGCGGCGAAGGACTCCTCCACTTCAAGCTCAACGAGACCACCCCCGGCAACGCCCACACCATCATCGAGAGCACGCTCGGATCCGACGCCAACGCCATTCCCGTTCCCATCTCCGCTTTCTCCATGAACCGTGGCGTCATCTCCCTCCACTGGGCCATGCCGGTCACCCCCGGCCCATGCTCCTTCCAGACCCGCGTCTGGAACAACTCCCTCAACAACGCCCGCTACTGGTCCACCACCCTCATCGTCCAGTTCATCCCCCGCGGGATGTAACACCGTCCGCCGCTCCACAACTCGAAGCCGCTTTCCTCCTCCCCGCCTCCTCCTAGAATCGGCCCCGCACCGGACCCGAACCCCGGACCTTCCGGGTCGCTCTCCCGTGCGACGATTCGGAGCCTCCCCATGCCCTTCGCCAACGGCGGCCTCACCACCTCCAAACCCTCCGGCAAGGTCAATCCCAACCTCGACGCCCTCGGCGGGCCCACGCTCACCAAGCGCATCCCGACGTGGCCCTACGCCAACCCCAAGGACCGCCACACCGTCTCCTACGACGAGTACGTCAGGACCGGCGGGTACAACGCCCTCAAGAAGGCCATCTCCCTCAAGCCCGACGCCATCACCGACGAGGTCAAGAAGTCCATGCTCCGCGGGCGCGGCGGCGCGGGCTTCCCCTGCGGGCTCAAGTGGACTTTCCTCCCCAAGGTCACCCCCAACGCCGACGGGACCGAGCCCGACGCCGGCCAGCGCTACCTCGCCGTCAACGCCGACGAGTCCGAGCCGGGGACGTTCAAGGACCGGCTCCTGATCGACTTCGACCCGCACCTGATGCTCGAGGGCATCGCCGTCGCGTGCTATGCCTGCCGCATCCAGACGGCGTACGTCTTCATCCGGGGCGAGTACCACCACCAGGCGCACGTCCTGGAGCACGCGATCGCGGAGGCCTACAAGAACGGGATCTTCGGCAAGCAAGGCCTCCTGAGCGGCGCGGGCACCGCCCGCGGGGGCTCATTTGCCGTCGACTGCTACGTCCACCGCGGGGCGGGCGCCTACGTCTGCGGCGAGGAAACCGGGCTCCTCGAAGCCATCGAAGGGAAGCGCGGCTGGCCGCGCATCAAGCCCCCCTTCCCCGCCATCAAGGGCCTCTTCGGCAAGCCCACCATCATCAACAACGTCGAGACCCTCGCCCACGTCCCCTCCATCGTCGAGCACGGCGCCGACTGGTTCACCAAACAGGGCGTTCCCTCCACGTTCCCCAACGCCATGCCCTCGTTCGGCACCAAGCTCATGGGCGTTAGCGGGCACGTCAACCGCCCGGGCGTTTACGAGTGCGAGCTGGGCATCCCCCTGCGCGTCCTGTGCGAGGAGCTTTGCGGGGGCATCCGCAACGGGAAGAAGTTCAAGGGCGCCATCGCCGGCGGAGTCTCGATGGGCATCCTCGGGCCCGACCAGTACGACGCCGAGATGGACTTCGACATCGGGCGCAAGTACAACGTCCTGGGCCTGGGCACGTCGGGCCCCACCGTCTTCGACGAGGACACCGACATGGTCGCCGTCGCCCGCAACATCGCGCGGTTCTTCAAGCACGAGTCGTGCGGGCAGTGCACGCCTTGCCGCGAGGGCTCCGGCTGGCTCTACCAGCTCATGTGCCGCATCGAGAAGGGCGACGCTCGAACCAAGGACCTCGACCTCGCCCTCGAGATCGCCACCGCCATGGGCACCATGCCCGGCACGACGATCTGCGGCCTGGCGGACGGCAATAACTGGGCCGTGCGGACCATCATGAACAAGTACTGGGACGAGTTCGAGAAGCGCGTCAAGCCCACGTACGTGCCGGTCAAGGTGAGCGTCGGGGCGATGGCGCGCGGGTGACGCTCACGGCCTGCGATAATCCCCGTCGTCCCAGCTCTTGAGATCGACGAGCTCTTCGGGGCGGGCGAATCGCGCGTGCCCGTCGCAGAAGGCGGCGTTGGCGCCGCGCCCGTGGCGATTGACCGCGACGCGCTGCCAGGTGGTGGCATCGCCGCCCCCGATGCCGTTGACGTTGCTCGCCCGCCACATGTCGTAGTAGATCGCGATCGTCAGCTCGCTGTTGGTGGTGGCGTACCACGTGCCCCAGCGCATCCCGTTGGGGTCGTCGGTGAGGCACGTGAGGTACATGGTGGAGGAGGGCGTCGCGTAGCGGGAGAGCTTGAGCGGCGGGCGGCTGTTGGTCCCCAGAACGCCCGGGGCCCTGAAGAACAGCCCGTTGTTGACGTAGTGGATGTTGTGCGGGTCCCTGGGGCGAGCGGGATCGCGGTAGTACGGCGCGTGCTTGTAGCTGTCGTTGAGTCCGCCGTCGGGCTGGCGGTCGCTGGCCCGCTCGTCGACGAAGGGCCGGAGGTTGAAGGCCCAGGCGAGGTTGTACGTCGATGGCCCGAACCCGAATCCTGCGCCGTGCGCGGGAACGATGGGGATGCCGGCGGGCAGCTCGCTGGTCCCGCTCTCGCGCGGGGTCCATTCCTTGTAAGTCTGGGCGTACATCGAGAAGGCCAGGGCGATGGAACGCTGGTTGGAGAGGCAGATGGCGGCGCGGGCGGCGTCGCGCGCCTTGCCCAGCGCCGGGAGCAGGATCCCGATGAGCAGCGCGATGATCGCGATGACCACCAGCAGCTCGATGAGCGTGAATCCCCGGCGCATGCGCCCAGTCTACCCGGGTGGATGGCCGGCGCAAACAACCACCCGCGCCCAGCGGGCCCTGCCACGCCAAAGGTCAGGTTGCGGTCGGCTTCGACGCGACTACTTGTCGGCGACGTTGAGGGAGCGCCCGGCGGCCCGCTTGCGGTTCATCATCTTCCGCCCGTTGGTGGTCTTCATGCGGGCGCGGAAGCCGATGGAGCGCTTGCGCTTCACGCGGCTGATTCGGTGTGGATAGTGCATGCGATCGTCCTCGTGCCCGGGGCGCTTCCCCGATGGGGCGGGAAGCCTAGCAAAGTCGCGGTGGAATAGCGAGCCGTCATCGCATACCAATCAAACTACAAACACAGATTCCGATATCCTGAATCCAGCGAGGTTGGCGATCGCCCCGAGGGGGGCGGTCGATAGACTGGAAGCGCCGGCGCGTGCCGGCGCTTGAACGGCCCGAACCACCTCGGGCCGCGAGGGAAGGTCTGGCGGCGCGTCCGCTCGACGATCGTTGGGAGACGGTTGTCGAGCGCCCGCGTCACCGCAGGTGCGTTGGGCGCGCGCGGCGCGCGTGCCCGGGCGGCCTTGGCCGCGGGTGATCCATGGACCAGGCAATCCGTGAGGCGTTGGAATCCAAGCTCGGGCGCCGGTTTGCGCGGGGCGAGTTGCTCGACCTGGCGCTGACGCACGCCTCGGTCTCGGAATCTCGCCTGGCCAGCAACGAGCGCCTGGAGTTCCTGGGCGACGCGGTGCTCGGGCTGGTGGTGTGCGAGCAGGTGTACCTGCGCTACCCCGAGTATCTCGAGGGCGAGATGACCAAGATCAAGAGCTCGGTCGTGTCGCGCCAGACGTGCGCCGTGATCGCGCGCGGGCTCGGCCTGGACCGGATCCTCCTGCTGGGCAAGGGCATGCAGGGGACCAGCGACCTGCCCACCTCGCTGGCGGCGGCGGCGCTCGAGTCCGTGGTCGGCGCCCTGTTCCTGGAGGGCGGGTACGCGGCGGCGGCGGACTTCCTGCGCCCGCTGGTGGGCCCCTTGATCGAGGAAGCGGCCAGCAGCGGGCACCAGCAGAACTACAAGAGCCTCCTGCAGCAGCACGCGCAGCAGACGCTCGACGCCACGCCCGTGTATCGCATCCTCGACGAGAAGGGACCAGACCACGCCAAGTGCTTTCGCATCGCCGTGGAGATCTCCGGACGGTCCTTCGAGCCGGCCTGGGGCAACAGCAAGAAGAAGGCCGAGCAGGTGGCCGCACTGCTGGCGTTGCGGAGCCTGGGCGTCCTGGCGGTCGAGGCGCCCCCGGCCTGCGTGGACGAATCGGGCACCGGGGACGCAGCGTCCATACGCTCCCGCTCGTGCTGATCTCCCGGGAAACACCCCACTCCGCGGGCCGGGCGGGCCAGGGCGCCATCGGCGCCGGGACGCGCACGGTGGTCCTGCTGGGCTGGGCCCGCCTGCACCGCCAGGCGGCGGAAGGGGGCGGGCTGAATCTGGTCGTCTCCGAATTGGCCCAGGCCCTGGTGCGGCGGGGCTGGCGCGTGGTGTACCTGCGGTCGGGGATGGAGTACTCGCTCAGGCCGGGGATCCGCGTCGAGGACTCGGGCTCGTGGGGCGGGGTGTCGTGCTTCGACGTGGTCAACAGCCCGATCCTGAGCACGGGCAACTTCCAGTTCAACGACCCGCTCGGGCAGATCAGCGCGCCGCCGCTGGGCGACGCGATCCTGGCGTTCCTGCGCACGATGGGATGCTCCGTTCTGCACGTCCACGCGCTGGAGGGATACCCGCTGGATCTCGTCGCCCGGGCGCGGGGCGAGGGCTACCCGGTCGTGGTCACGCCCCACAACTACTTCGCGCTCTGTCCCCAGGTGGACCTGCTGCACCAGGAGCGGGAGGTGTGCGTGGACTTCGAGGGCGGGCGTCGGTGCGTGGCGTGCCTGCGCATGCCCGACCCGGAAGCGGAGAAACGCCGTCGCGCCAAGCTCCGATCGGCCCGGCGTCTCATGGGCGAGGGGTTGTCGGGCCTAGCCAAGGCCGTGGGACGCGCCCTCCGGGCCCGCGCGCGGGCCCGCCTGGTCCACGCCGGGCCCGCGGGCGGCGTGCCCGCGGGCGCCGAGATCGACGCGCCCGAGGGACGCCTGCTTGCGGGGGGCGACGTGCACCTGCGCGTGCTCAACGAGTATGGCGAGCGCCGGCGCGCCGGAGTGGCGGCCCTGGCCGCGGCCGACCTTGTGCTTCCCCCCGGGCCCTTCCTGATGCGCGTGCACGAGGCGATGGGCGTGCCGCGGGACAGGTTGCGGCTCAGCCCCCTGGGCCTGCCCCACCTCGACGCCCTGCGCGAGGCGACCCGCCGCGCCCCGGACGCGCCGTGCTGGAATCCCGCCCGGCCCGAGCCGCTGCGCCTCACGTACTTCGGCAATTGCTGGGCGAACAAGGGGCTGGGCGTGCTCGCCGGGGCGCTGGAGATCCTGGGCCCCGGCGCGCGACTGGACGTGGGCATCCACGCCTCGGGCGACGACGCGCTCCACCGCGCGCGCCTGCGCGGGTTCCCCGGCGTGCGATTCCACGGCGCCTACGACGCCCAGGCCCAGGCCCGGGCCCTGGAGCGGACCCACGCCAGCGTCTTCGCGGGCATCGGGCTGGAGAACTCCCCCCTGGTCATCCTCGAAGCCCTGGCGGCCGGGCGATTCGTGATCGCATCGGATCGCGGGGCTGTTCCCGACTTCGTCCGCGACGGGGTCAACGGGCTGCTGTACCGGGCCGGGAATCCGGGCGCGCTGGCCGGGGCGATAGGCCGGGTGCTCGATGGGCATGTCGCGATTCCCGGGCGGCGGACCGTGCTGGACGCCTCGCCGACCGGCTCGTTCGGGGAGTTCGTGGGCTCGATGGAGGACGCCTACGAGCAGGTGATGGCGGGGCGGCGCTGATCATGGTGGGGGGCCCGGCGCCTCACTTGCCCACGCAGAACGTCGAGAAGACCCGCCCCAGGATCTCGTCGGGGCTGATGCGCCCCGCGAGCTCGCCCAGGGCGTCGAGGGCCTCGCGCAGCCAGGACGCCACGGCCTCGGGCGCGTCGAGGCAGCCGGCGCCGGGGTCCAGCAGGGCGAGCGCCTCACCCAGGGCCGCGCGCGCCCGCGACAGGGCCAGGCGATGGCGCGGCAGGAGCGTCGCCAGGGTCGCGCCGGCCGGCGCGCCCGCGCGGCAGGTCGCGTCGGCGATGGCGCGCCGGAGCGCACCCAGGTTCCACCCGTCCAGCGCGCACACGCCCAACCCCTGGGGCGAGCCGGGGACGGGCTGATCGGCCCGGGTGCGCACGCGAACGACGGGCGTTGCGGGCGCCCCGGGGATCCTGCCCCCGTCCGCGGATAGGGCCGCCGCCCCGTCGCCCTCGAAGCGCCCCGAGGGATCGCACCAGACCAGCGCGTCGGCACGGGCCAGGGCGGCGCGAGCGGCGGCCTGGGCGCCGGCATCCGCCCCGGCGCTGGGCGAGGCGTCCAGCCCCGGTAGGTCCATCAGCACGATTCGCCCCGCGCCCGGCGCGTCGCGCGCGAGGTCCAACTCCTCCTCGAGCACGTCCCGCGTCGTCCCCGCGCGCGCGCTGGCCAGGGCCCTGGCTCGGCCCAGCAGGGCGTTGAACAGCGTGGACTTGCCGGCATTGGGGCGGCCCACCAGGGCGACGCGCGGCAGCGTCCCGGGAACTTCACTTCCCTCGGCGGCGCCCAGGCGCCCGCGGATCGTCTCCCGCAGACGGGCCACGCGACGGGCCAGGTCGCCCGGGGCGATGGGCACCACGCCCTCCTGGTCGGTGAAGTCGATCCCCGCCTCGACCAGGGCCAGCATCGCCGCGCACTCCTCGCCCAGGGCCAGGCACGCCCGGCCTTCACTTCCGCTGGTGAGTCCTCGCGCGGCCGCCAGCTGCTCGGCGCTGGCCGCGGCGATGGTGGCGGCGACGCCCTCGGCCTGGGCGAGGGTCATCTTTCCCGCGAGGTAGGCCCGGGCGCTGAACTCACCGGGTTGGGCGATGCGAAAGGCCTCGCGCGAGCAGAGCCAAGCCAGCACGCGTTCCACCAGCGGTGGATTCCCGGGCAGCTCCAGCTCGACCACGTCCTCGCCCGTGTACGACGCCGGCGCGGGGAAGCCAAGGACCAGCACGGGCACCGGGAGCGCGGGGAGGGAACCACCTCCCAAGCGCGCGAGGCGGCACCCTCGGTCCGCCTGGCCCGGGGCGAGCTCGCTCGCCAATCCCCGTGCGCCCGGGCCGCTGACGCGGATCAGGGCCGCGCGGGACTGCCCCGGGGCCGAGGCCACCGCCACTCGCAGGGTCCGTCGCCCGAGCCGTCGTCGAGGTCGGCGGCGACGTTGCCCGCCTCGTAGGCGGCCAGGAAGAAGAGCAGGTCCTCGATGGTGACCCCGCCGTCGGGGCGACCCGTGGCGGTCCCGTCGTCCAGGTCCGCCGCGCAGGCCGTGCAGGTGGCCAGGAAGGCCAGGTTGTGGGCGGGCAGCCCGCCCGCGGCGGAGAACGCGCCGGGGATGTACACGCCCTTGGCGGGCCCGCTGTTCACCGCGCCGACGCGGGTGACGGCGACGCCCAGGCCCGAGCCCGCGGCGATCCATCGGCATCCGTTCCAGTACGCGACGCGATTGGCGGGGCTCCCGCTGGCCGTGATGAAGGATCCGACGGCGTAGAGGGTCTCCTCCCCGTTTTCGTTGATGACGACGAGGTCCTCGACGGCGGCATCCATGCCCCCGCCCACGTCGGACCAGTTGGCGCCGTCCCAGCGGGCCACGTGCGAGGCTGCGGCGGTGCCGGCGTTGGTGAAGTCACCGGCCACGTAGAGCTCGCCGCGATAGACCGCCAGGGCGTTGCCGGTGTTGTTGAGCCCGGTGCCCAGCGCGGACCAGGTGGTGCCGTCCCACTGCGCGATGCGGTTGACCCCCGCGATGCCGCCCGCCGTCGTGAAGGAGCCCGTGACGATCAGGCGGTTCCCGTAGGAGATGGCGTCGTTGACCGTGTTGTTCACGCCCGAGCCCAGGTTGACCCAGGTGTTCCCGCTGAACACGGCGACACGCCCGGTGGGGGTGCTGAAGGCACCGGCGGCGTAGAGGGACCCGTTGTGGGCGACGAACGCGTTGACGGCGCCGTTGAGGTTCCCGCCGACCTCGACGAAGGTGGAGCCGTCCCAGCGGGCGACGCGCCGGACCTGGGCGGCGCCATAGGTCGTGAAGTTCCCGCCGACGTAGATGGCGCTGTTGAAGTAGGCGGCGCTGGTGGGGGTGGCGTTGAAGGCGGAGGAGCCGAGGATGGTCCAGCCCGAGCCGTTCCAGGTGGCGACGCCCTCGGTGCTCTGGTTTCCGGCGCGGGTGAAATCGCCCACGGCCAGGAGGGTCGGCGTGGTGCCGGGGAGCTCGACGAGGGCGTTGATGGCACCGCTGATGCCGCGCCCGAGCGAGGACAACGAGACGCCGTTCCACTTCACGAGGCGTGAGACCGCGGCGGCGTCGCCCGTGGGTCCGACGCTGGTGATCGCGCCGCCCATGACCAGGGCGGTCCCGGTAGAGTCGTTGAACGAGGCGAAGCAGAGCGGGGAGCTGTTGACGCCCCCGCCCACGCCGCTCCAGGCGGCGCCGTTCCAGCGGACCAGGCGCGGGGAGGTGGTGATGGCGCCACCGCCGGCGGTCGTGAAGGTCCCTCCGACGTAGAGGGCGTTGCCCGACCCGTCGTTGTAGGGGAACAGGGCGTTGACGGTGGGCGTCGTGCCGCCCGAGACGCCCCCGGCGACATCGACCCAGGCCGTGCCGCTCCAACGCCCGACGTTGGAGAGGGAATTGAGGCCCGAGGTGGTAAAGGCGCCGCCGGCAAAGAGCGAACCGGCGTAGACCTCGAAGGCGTTGACGGCGGGCGTCGTTCCGCCCGTGAATCCCAAGCCCATGGACGACCACACGGAGCCATCCCATCGGGCCACGCAGTTGAGGCCCGTCAGGGCCCCCGACGTGGTGAAGATCCCGCCCGCGACGAGCTTGTCGCTCGCGCCGTCGTTGTACACCTTCAGGGCGTTGACCTCGGCGTTGAAGCCCGATCCGACGATGTTCCAGGAGGTGCCGTTCCAGCGGGCGATGTTGGCGACGCCGGTGGTGGTCCCGGCGCTGGCAAAGAGCCCGGCGACGTACAGCTCGCCGTTGTACGCGGTCAGGGCGTTGACGGTGCCGCTGAGGCCGTTGTTGGTGCCCGTGCCCAGGGAAGTCCACGCCGAGCCGGTCCAGCGTGCCACGCGGTTGCAGGTGACGGCGGCTCCGCCCGAGCCCGAAGCGGTGAACGTGCCTCCGGCGTAGAGCTGGTTGTTCCAGACGTAGAGCGCGTTGACGGAGTTGCTGAACCCGGGGCCCAGGGCGGTCCAGACGTGCCCATCGTACTTGGCGACGCGGTTCATCGTCACGCCGTTGACGGTGGTGAAGCTGCCGCCCACGTAGAGGGCCGGGCCCGTGCCGTCGTCGAAGATCACGGCGGCATTGACGGTGCCGCCGGCATCGCAACTGGCGAAGGTGCTCGTCCACTGCGGGGGGCACACTCCCAGGGCCAGCGAGCCCCACAGTGCGACGATCGTCATGAGGATGTGATGCACGTACTTCATTTGGAACTTCCCCGCTTCATCGCTCTCCGGGTTCGCCTCGCCGCGGCCACGCGACCGCGAGCCGCGAGAGCGACCCACACGAACACCCCAGGCGCGCCCGATGTTCGCGGCACGCGCCCCCGACCCCGGAAGGACCTTCCCCGGGCACGGAACGTGCCCAAACCGTTCGTCAGCACCCGGCCTCGTAGCGGGCCAGGAGATAGAGCAGGTCGTCGATGGTGACGGCCCCATCGGGCGTGCCCGTGCTCGAGCCGTCGTCCACGTCGGCGGCGGTCGTCCCCGCCTCGTAGATCGCGAGGAAGTAGAGCAGGTCGTCGATGGTGACGGCGCCGTCGGGTGTGCCCGTGCCCGAGCCGTCGTCGAGGTCGGCGGTGCACCCGACGATGCGGGCCATGTTGTTGCCCGACACGTTGTCCAGGGCGCTGAAGTTGCCCCCGATCATGAGGGTTCGCGCGCCGTTGCCCTGGTACGAGTAGCCGGTGCGGGGCTGGGAGCTGATGGACTGATCCGCGCCCGTGCCCACCTGGCACCAGCCCGAGCCGTTCCACTTGGCGATGCGCGACGCCGCGATCCCCCCGATGTTGCTGAAGGCGCCCAGGGCGTAGAGCGCGTCGCCCGAGCCGTCGTTGTGCGTGAACAGGTCGTACACCTCGCCGTCGGCGCCCCCGCCCACGTCCTGCCACCCGCCCACCGCGCTCCATCGGGCGACCCGGTTGGCCGAGGTGAGCCCGGCCGTCGTGAAGGTCCCGCCCACGTAGAGCTCCCCGTTGTACACCGCCATGCAGTTGGCGGTGTTGTTCAGGCCCTGGGCGATGCGCACCCAGGTTTGGGTGGCGGGGTTGTAGCGGGCGATGCGGATGGCGGGTTGCGCGGCCGCGGTGCTGTAGTTGTTGGTGAAGATCCCGCAGGCGTAGAGCTCGTTGTTGTACACGGCCAGGTCGTACACGTAGCTGTTGAACCCGTCGCCGACCTGGCTCCAATTCGTTCCGTTCCAGCGGGCGATGCGCCCGGCCTGGGTGACGCCCGAGGCGCTGAACGCGCCGCCGGCGTAGAGCTCGTTGTTGAAGGTCGCGAACGCGTACACGTCGCTGTTGAGGCCGTCGCCCGCGGCGCTCCAGTTCGTCCCGTCGAAGCGCGCCACGCGGTTGTACCCCGTGCCCGAGTTGACGTAGAAGTTTCCGCCGGCCCAGAGCTGCCCGCCGAAGGACGTCAGCGTGTAGATGTCCGAGAAGAAGTCGTAGGATCCGACGCGCTCGAACGTGCTCCCGGTGTGGTGGGCGATGCGGCCCACAGGAACACCGTCGGCGCGGCTGAACGACCCCGCCACGTACAGATCGTTGTTGTGCTTGGTAAAGGCGAAGGGGCGCCCGTTGACCCCGTGCCCGATGTCCGAGGCATATGTCCCATTCCACTCGGCGATGTAGGAGGCGTACACGTACGGCTGGTTGTTGGGCGGCACGCCCACCGTCGTGAAGTCGCCGCCCACCATGAGCTTGGTGCCCGAGCCGTCGTCGTACGGGACCGTGCATCGGACGGAGCTGTTGAAGTCGGCGACCTGGGTCCACTCGGTGTTGTTCCACCGGACGAGATAGTGGAGGGGGTCCACACCCGCGACGCTGAAGGACCCGCTGACGAACAGGGCGTTGCCGCTCCCGTCGTTGTGCTCGAACAGGCCGTACACGTTGCTGTTGACGCCCGCGCCGACGTCCGCCCAGGCCGTCCCGGTCCATCTCGCGAGGCGATTGAGGGAGACCACTCCCGACTGCGTGAAACTCCCGCCCGCGTGCAAGGAACCGTTGTAGGTCCCCAGGCAGTACACGTCGTTGTTGGCAAAGCCGGCGCCGACCGCCGCGAACGTGCTCCCGTTCAGGCGGGCGATGCGGTTGACCGTCACGCCGTCGGCGGTCAGGAACCGCCCGCCCACGTACAACTGGCCGTTGAACACCCGCAGCGCGAATGCCGAGTCGCTCAGGCCCGTGCCGACGGAGAGCCAGTTGTCCCCGCTGAGCCTGGCGAACCGATTCAGCGTGGCGGCGCCGTCATACGTGCCCGTGAAATCGCCCGCGGCGTACAGCTCATTGTTGAACACGGTCAGGGCGTTGACGCTGCTGTTGAGCCCGACGTTCACGGGCACCCAGGCCGTGCCGTTCCACTTGGCGATGTAGCGTGGCGTGTTGGCGCCCGAGGAGGTGAACACGCCGCCCGCGTACAACTCGTTGTTGTGCACGCAGAGCGTGTACACGTAGGAGTTGAACCCGGCGCCCAACGGGTTCCACTTGCGCCCGTCCCAGCGGGCCACGCGGTTGGTGGTGATGCCGCCCGAGTGCACCCACAATCCCCCGGCGTACAACTCCCCGTTCCACACCACCATCGTGCGCACGCTGTTGTCCATGTCGCCCGAGGCGAAGGAGTCGCTCCACGTCGTCGGGCACGATTGCGCCCGCGCCAGGCCCGTGCAGAGCATCGCCACCACGCCCACGATCAGCGCCAGTCCGCGCCACGGCATCGAGTTCCAACGCATGTCAGGTTCTCCCGGTAGACCCACCACTCCGCGCGGCCCCACCGGGGACCCACGCTCCATTGCTTCCAGCCTATCAGGGTGGATATTCCCGTCAAGCCTATTGGTCGCAGTCCGTTCAGAGGCGGCGTAGGTTTCGTGCTAACAGGCTGGTGTGTCAATACTTACGATCACGCGCCCCGCTGTAAAGTCCGCCGAGCGCGGGTGCACGGCGCGTGAAGATGGGCAAGATGCATCCTTGTTTTCGTGCCAGGACGGGCTTTGGCCCGGTGCAACGAAACAGCCCCGGGGGATCATCCCCGGGGCTCACGGTGCTCACCGGCCCTGAACTGCGCGGCAGCGCCTTTCCCAACCGCGCTCGCGCCGCCGCGCTTTGGCCCGCGCTACTTGATCCGAATCTTCTTCGGCATCGCGGCGGGCGTCTTGGGCAACCTCAGCGTGAGCACTCCATCCTTGAGCTCGGCGTCGGTCTGTCCCTCGGCCACGGTCGTGGGCAGTGCGACGCGCCGGCTCACCGACTGCACGCGCCGCTCCTGGCGGTAGAAGGTCTCACCCTTCTCCTCCTTCTGCTCCTCCTGCGTGGCCTTGATGCCGAGCACGCCGTCGTGGATCTCGACCTCGATGTTCTCCTTCCTGAAGCCCGGGAGCGAGGCACGCACGATCACGTTCTTGTCGTCCTCCGAGATGTCCAGGGGCAGCGTCCCCTCGTCGAGCGTGGCCAAGCCGCCCTGGAGGAAGGGCTCGTTGAAGAACCGATCCCACATCATGGGGAAGTTGAGCAAATCACGAGGTTCACGTCGAGCCAGCAGTGTCATGGCGTTCTCCTTCACGTTCTCGGGCCAACGCCCGGACATGTCTCCTTCCGGCCGGGCGCCCCACGCCCACCCCTCCCGAGCGTCGACCGTCCACGAGAAGATGGGCAAGGCGCGTGCCAGCCGGCGCCCGCGGTCGGACCGGGCCCACGCCGCGCCCGCTCGGCGCTCCGCAATCGTCCGCAAGGCGTTCGCATGAAAGCCCGGCGGGGGCTCGGTTGCCGGCGTGCCGCTTTGGCAGGTCTGATACTCGGGGCTTCTACGCTTGCGCATGACCACCCACGAACGCCCCCCACACCGGCGCGTGATCGACCTGCGCAGCGACACCGTGACCCGCCCGACACTCGCCATGCGGAAGGTCATCGCCGACGCCCAGGTTGGCGACGACGTGCTGGGCGATGATCCGTCCGTGATCCGCCTCCAGGAGCGCGTCGCCGAGATCATGGGCAAGGAGGCGGCCTGCTTCGTGCCCACGGGCACGATGGCGAACCAGTCGGCCATCCGCGCCCACACCGAGCCGGGGGACGAGGTCATCGCCCACGAGGGCAGCCACATCATCCACTACGAGACGGGCGCACCCGCGGCGCTGTCGGGGGTCATGATCCGCCCGCTCGCCGGGGCGAGGGGCCTGTTCGACGTGGCGGACGTTGAGAGTGCCGTGCGACCGGACAGCATCCACTCTCCGCGCAGCCGCCTGCTGGTGCTCGAGAACACGCACAACCGCGGCGGGGGTTCGGTCTGGCCCGTCGAGCAGATGGGGCGCGTGGCCCGGCGCGGCGCGGACCTCGGGCTCCGGCGCCACCTCGACGGCGCCCGCATCTGGAACGCGTGCGCGGCCACGGGGCTGACGCCGCGGGATTACGCGATGCATTTCGACACCATCTCGTGCTGCTTCAGCAAGGGCCTGGGCTGCCCCGCGGGATCGGCCGTGGCCGGGGACGCGGCGACCATCGCACGCGTCCACCGCTTCGTCAAGATGTTCGGGGGGAAGATGCGCCAGAGCGGGATGCTCGCGGCCGCCGCCCTCTACGCCCTGGACCACCACCGCGAGCGCCTGCGCGAGGACCACGCCAACGCCCAGCGCCTGGGCGAGCTCGTCGCGGGGATCGCCGGGCTCACGCTCGACCCCGAGCAGCGCGACCGCGGCCCGGAGACGAACATGGTGTTCATCGACGTGCTGCCCGGGCTGCGGCGCACGGCCGCCGACCTGTGCGCTCTCTTCCGCGAGGTCGGGGTGTGGATGCTCCCCAACGCCCCGACGCGCATCCGCGCCGTGTGCCATCTGGACGTGACGCGCGAGGACGTGGAGGAGGCCGGCAAGCGGATGCGCGAGGCGATGCGGGGGGTGGTGGCGGGGCGGTAGACGGGCGTCGGAACCCGAGAGGGCGCCGCCACAGGGGTGATAATCCCCGCGGGCGCACTCGCAACTTCTCGCGCGGGCGTTGACCTGTCCGCCCCATCGAGTAGACTGGCTGGCTGCGGTTGTTGGCCGCACGCGCTTGGGAGCAGGCAAAGGGGTGTCGCATGCAGGTGAATCGCCGGCCGACGGGTTGGGGTGGGATCGCGCTGGCCGCGGCGCTGCTGGCCTGGGCGCCCGCGGCCCGGGGAGACGTGTTCAAGCGCCTTGGGCATGAGCCCGGTCCCAGCGGCGTCCAAGGGCAAGTGGATGGCCCGCGCCCCAAGTCCGGGGCGGTCTTCGAGGTGGATGCGCCCGCCCTGGCCGCGTTGCTCGCGGGCGCGCCGGGCTGGGATCCGGCGGCGGGTTTGGGCGCTGGTGCGCTGCGCCTTGGGTTGCCCGGGCCCGACGGGGGCCTGGTCGATTGTCTCGTCGCGGAGTCGCCGGTGATGGAGCCCGAGCTGGCCGGGAAATACCCGCAGATGCGGACCTACCTGGTGCGGACGGAGGATGGTGCGGCCGCCGGGCGCGTCGAGCTCACGCCGCGCGGGCTCACGGGCATGCTGCGTTCTCCCGCGGGCGTGTGGATGATCGATCCCTGGCAATCGGCGGATCCGGGGCACGTGGTGTCGTACTGGCTGCGCGACCTGCCGGGGAGCGCGGACTGGTCGTGCCACACGACCGAGGGCATGCACGGGCCGGGCACGAGCGAGGACGGGGGCCTTGCCCAGACCCGCGGGCCCGATCCCACGCAGGTGCTGCGCACCGTCCGCCTGGCGATGGCGTGCAGCGGCGAGTGGGGCCTGCACCAGTGCGACGTGCAGGGGCACGCGCCCAACGTCGCGGACCCCCTCGCGGCCATCGTGACGGTCGTCGCCCGGACGAACGTGGTGTACGAGGCCGACCTGGGCGTGCACTTCAACCTCGTCGCCAACAACGACCAGGTGGTGTTCGTCGATCCCGCGACCGATCCGTACCCGACCACGTGCGACGGGACGGGCGGGGCGGACTGTTCCAGCGGGTACCTCTCCGTCAACATCAGCACGCTCTCGAGCGTCATCGGAAACGCCAACTTCGATCTCGGGCACGTGCTCACGCGGGTGTACGGGGGCGTGGCGTACCTCAACGCCCTGTGCGCGAGCACCAAGGGTGGGGGCGTCTCGGGGATCCCCCGCGGCGGTGACGTCGATCCCTTCACGGCCCTGGTCGTCATCCACGAGGTCGGGCACCAGTTCGGCGCCACGCACACCTTCAGCGGGACGCGCGGACGCTGCGCCGGCAACGTCACGCTCAGCAGCGCCTGGGAGGCCGGCTCGGGCTCCTCGCCCATGGCCTATCCCGGCGGCTGCCCCGTCGGCGACGCGCCGCCCAGCGACAACATCACCCTGTTCGCCGATCCCTACTTCCACCACGGGAGCCTGGGACAGATGCAGGCGCGCCTGGCCGTGGTCACCTGTCCCGCGCAGTCCGTCACGACCAACCACCTCCCGCAGATCACCAGCGTGCCCGCGAGCACGAACATCCCCCCGTCCACGCCCTTCGTGCTCACCGCGACCGCCACCGACTCGGATGGGGAGACTCTGACCTACTCCTGGGAGCAGTTCGACTCGGGCGCCGCTCGCCCGCTGAGCGGGACGGGATCGGAGGACACCGGCGTGGGGGCCCTGTTCCGCGTCTTCCCGCCCGTGACCACCACCCAGCGGACATTCCCGCGGATGGCGGACGTCCTCTCGGGCGTGCCCACGCCCGGTGAGCGACTGCCCACCGTCGCCAACGCCACCCGTCGCTTCCGGGTTCTCGTGCGGGACAACCACGCGGGCGTGGGCGCAACGGCCACGTCGGCGTTCGTCGACCTGACAATCCCCGGCGGGACGACGCCCTTCGCGGTTTCCTCGCCGACGCCGGGCCAGACGCTCCACGCCGGGTCCCGCTCGGTCGCCTGGAGCGTGGGCGGGACGGACTTGCCGCCGATCTCGTGCGCCACGGTGACCCTGCGCCTCTCGCTCGACGCCGGCGCCACCTTCCCCGTCGTGTTGGGCACCTTCCCCAATACCGGCCTGGCGACGGTGGTCCTGCCCTCCAGCACCGCCGACGCCCGGATCCGCGTCGACGCCGACGGGGAGGTCTTCTTCGCGATGTCCCCGGCGTTCACGCTCCTGCCCGGCTGCCCGTCGGACCTCGACGATGGCAGCGGGAACGGCGTCCCCGACGGGGGCGTGGACATCAACGACCTGCTCTACTTCCTCGCCCGGTACGAGGCGGGCCATGCCGCCGCCGACCTGGACGACGGCAGCGGGAGCGGGGTCCCCGACGGGGGCGTGGACATCAACGACCTGCTGTTCTTCCTGGCCCGCTACGAAGCGGGGTGCTGACTCGACAACGCTTGGTTCAGGAGAGCGTGATCGCCGAGGGCGCGGAGCCGAGCAGAGGACCGCGGAGCCCCAAGCCCGTTGCGCCAACGACCGGACACGAGCCCGCGTCACGACCGATCGTCCGTGGTCTTCGTCCGCGTTGCACCGGGGCTCTCCGCGATCTGTGCGATGGTCCGGCGCGGGGAACCGGCCTGGCAGGGCTGAGCGGCGCGTCGCATGCCGCCCCGATGTCCCGAGGCATGGGCCCGCGCAAAGAACGCCCCGGACGTCGGTCCGGGGCGCATCCCACTCTCGCGGTTGCCTTCCCGAGCCTCGGGCCCGGCTAGCAGCCGCCCTCGTAACGCATCAGGAAGTGGAGCAGGTCGTCGATCGTGACCCCGCCGTCGGGCAGACCCTCGCCGGAGCCGTCGTCCAGGTCTGCGGGGCAGGTGCCCGGCGCGCCGGTGTTGGTCTGGAAGTTGATGCGCAGCTTGCCGGTGACCGTCGAGGCGGAGGCCACGCTCCAATCGGTGGCGTTGAAGGTGGAGTTGAAGGCCGCCGCGGCCAGGTAGTAGACGCCCGCGGGGAGCGGGCCGTCCTGCCCGTTGCGGGGCACCGTACCGCCGAGGATGGGCGGGCGGCCCGGGGCGCCGAAGCTCAGGAGGCTGAGGTTGCCCGATCCGGCGCCGTCGTCATCCGTGGCGACGAGGTTGCCCGTGGCGTCGTACACCGCAACCTCGGTGTCGTTGTTGTTGATACTGCCTGGCAGGCTCGAACCGCGGGTGTCGATGTCCACGAAGAACGAGCCGGTGTTGATGGCGTCGGAGCCGACCTCGAACCTGAACCACTGGACCTCGCCGGGCAGCAGCGTGACGTCGTTCACGACGGCTCCCCCCTGGGTGAGCAAGCCCACCTCACGCGTGGCGGGCACCATGTTGCCCCGGACGCGGAGGTCGATAGTGCCGGTGAACGGGCTGGACGAGACCATGTTCCAGCTCGTGGCGCCGGGCCCGAAGGGGATGTAGCCCGAGACGCCAAGGTAGTAGGCTCCCGCGGCGAGAGCACCATCGCGCCCATCCATCGGGTAGCCGGGGAGGAAGCCCGGACGCGTGCCGGCGCCAAACGTCAGCACGCTGGCGCCGCCGCCCGCGTCGTCGTCATCAAAGGCCACGCGGACCCCCTCGGAGGTGTACAGGGCGATCATCGTGTCCGGGAACGCGCTGCCCGCGGTGTCGATGTCGACCCACGTTCCCAGCGCGGCCTGAACGGGCCTGGGGATGTTGAGCCTGTACCAGCGGACCTGGTTGGCAATGAAGGGGACCTGGAGCTGGCGGAGCGGGTACCGCGCGAGCGTGCCCAGATCCTTGGCGATCGGGGCGCCGTCGTCGAAGGTGATCGAGAGGTTGTTCCAGCGGGCGTCGTCGCCCGCGTCGTTGAAGTGCTCGTTGAAGCGGATGGCCCAGGTCCCGGCGGCGTCGGGCACCTCGATGGGGACGCGCACCACGAAGTTCGTCAGGTCGATCGTCATCGTCGGTCCGAACTCGTCGCCCGGGAAGGGCTGGAACGTGAACGACTGCCCGATCGGCGACACGATCTGGATCGACGCTTCGCTGGGCAGCGTGGGCGTGGCGACGGCGGCCAGCTGGCCGTTGAGGACGAGGAGCCTCGGGGTATACCCGCCCACCAGCGTGGCGTTCACATACGGCGAGGAGCCGGGATCGCACGGGGGAGGATTGCTGAGCTGGTTGGTCAGGTTCACGGTCTCGCGCGGCGACGCGAAGGCCGCGGACGCGAAGGCCGCGATGACGATAGCGAGCGGAAGGGATCTCATGGATCGCCCCTTGTCAAAGGAGGGCGATGGGGCGGGGGCCGGAGGGTTGTGTCAGGCGTGACGACGCATCGCGTCGGCGCAGCCGCGGCCCCCGGGATCGCCCGTTGCGGCGATTGTATTCAGGATAAGGACATCCGACAACACGATCGCGAGCGCACTCTGCTTCGACCCCGCTCGGGGCCGGGACGTGCGAACGCCCTGCGACCGCCGCCCGCTATTTCTTGTCGGCGGCAGGCCCTCCCGGCGCTCGCTCGCTCGGAACGAACTCGATGCTCACCGAATTGATGCAGTAGCGCTGTCCCGTGGGTTGGTCGGGCGCGTCGTCGAAGACATGACCCAGGTGCCCCCCGCAGCGCGCGCACGTGACCTCCGTGCGCGCCATCCCCAGGCTGTCGTCGGGCGTGAGGACGACCTTGTCCCTGGCCAGGGCGGCGTAGAAGCTCGGCCACCCGCAGTGCGAATCGAACTTCGTGTCGCTGGCGAAGAGGACCAGGCCGCACGCGGCGCACTTGTATACGCCCGCGGCCCTGGTCTCCACGTACTTGCCCGTGAAGGCGCGTTCGGTGCCCTTCTCGCGGAGCACGTGGTACTGCTCCGGCGTCAGGACCTTCCTCCATTCCTCTTCTGTGCGCACGATCGGTGCTCCATTCTGCGGCGTGGCGGGTGCGCTCGCGGGCGGGGACGTTCCTGGGGCCACGCCCGGCGCGGGGGCGCTGCGGACGTTGGCGGACTGCTCGCGCTCGCACCCCGCGAGCCCCAACAGCACGAAGCCCGCGGCCAGCAGTGGTTTCATGGTGTGGACCCTCATCCTGGTGCCTCCATCGTTGGCGCGATTCCCGGTCCTACGCCCGCGCCCCGGGCGCGGTTCTCGGGCCAACTTCATCCGATTCCCCGCTCCCAACCGCGCGACCCCCGGACCGAGAACCGGGCATCGCGGGCGACGCCGGCTCTCGGGGTGCTCCGCGGTCGATGCGCCTGTGGCCCCGGTTCGCCACGCGTGGAGACGTTCCGGGGACTGGAGGAGGTCCACGCATGTTCAACCGACCGCTTCGGTTCATTCGTGACGGCGCCCTGCTCGGCGTGCTCGTCTACAGCGTCCTGTACGCCGCGTTCCTGCTGCACGGCTCCTTCACCGAGCAGGTGACGAACCCGACGGCCAATCGCCTGTGGGACTGGGCCTACGGGGTGGTGGGCTCGCTGGGGATGATGGGGGTGGGCTACTTCCTGCTGGGGGGCGCGCTGGTGGGCGCGATCCCGCTGGGCGTGATGTTCGGCAAGGACGAGCCTCGGCGCGGCAAGGCGCATTGACCCCGCACCGGTCGCCTCATCCCTGCTCGAGCAGGTTTGCCAGCAGGCGCACGCCCCAGCCCTTGGGGCCCTCGATGTACGCCCCGGCGTTCTTCTCGGCCACGTGCACCCCCGCGATGTCCAGGTGGCACCAGGGCACCTTCTCATCGACGAAGTAGCTGAGGAACGCCGCGCCCTGGATGGGGTGGGCCTTGCGGTTGGGGTTGCTGTTGACGATGTCGGCGACGGGGCTCTTCATCATCTCGCGGTACTCGGCGTGCATGGGCAGGCGCCAGACGAGCTCGCCGCTCGCCGTCGCCGCCTTCTCGACCTTGCCCCGCAGGCGATCGTCCTCGCAGAACATCCCGCAGAAGGTGCTCCCGAGCGCCACGACGACGCCGCCCGTGAGCGTGGCCAGGTCCACGATGTACGCCGGGTCCTCCTTCTCGCACGCCCAGCAGAGGGCGTCGGCGAGGACGAGGCGTCCCTCGGCGTCGGTGTTGGTGACCTCGACGGTGACGTTGTTGCGATAGCGCAGGATGTCGTCGGGGCGATAGGCCTCGTCGCTGATGCTGTTCTCGGCGGCGGCGAGGATGGCGACCACGCGGCGCTTGGGGCGGATGACCTTGGCGATGGCCCACATCGCGCCCAGGACCGCGCACCCGCCGTCCTTGTCGCGCTTCATGCCCACCATCCCGTTGTTGACCTTCAGGCTGAGCCCGCCCGTGTCGTAGCACACGGTCTTGCCGATGAGCACGGCGGGGCGGTCCTTGCCCTTGGCCCCGCCTTTGGGCTTGTACTCGAGGCGGATGACGCAGGGCTTGTTCTCGCTGGCCTTGCCCACGTTGATGTGCCCGATCAACTTCTCACGCACCAGGTCGGGCCCGCGCAGCACGCGGATGGAGAGCCCGCAGGCCTTGGCGACCTTCTGGGCCTGCTGGGCCATGTAGTCGGGCGTGGCGATGTTGGGGGGCGTCTGGCTGAGCGTGCGGGTGAGGTTGGTCGCCTCCGCCAGCGCCACGCCGCGCTCCAGGCCCTCCTGGAACCGCCCGTCGGGGCTGCCCACGACGAGCTTGACGCGCTTGGGCTGGGGCGTGCCCTTGCCCTTGAACTCGTCGCAAACCCAGGCCACCAGCCCGAGCCCCTCGCCCAGGGCCTGTCCCGCGTCGCGCGCTTTGCCCTTGGATTCGCCCAGCGGACCCGAGAAGTCCACCAGGGCGCTGGTGGCCTTGACCGCGGCGAGCTTCCGCCCGAGCACGCCTCCCAGGTTGCGCAGCACGTCCGAGCCCAGGGCGGACTTCTTGCCCAGCCCGATCAGGAGCAGACGCTCGGGCCCGCCCCTGGCGTTCAGGGGCTGGTCCGCGATCGCCCCGGCCTCGCCCGTGGCCTCCGCCCGCGCGGCCGCGGACATCAGCGCCTCGAGCGCGCCGATCCTGTTGGCGGCCTTCTGGGTCGCCGCGTCGGGCCGCTCGCCCTCCAAGTGCGCGAAGACGACCGTCCTGGGAGTGGCGACGGTGGCGATGGTCAGGCTCTGGAACATGAAGGCTCCTTTACAGATGAGATTCGCAGTTTAGGGGTCCCGACGCGACGCCGGAAAATCCCTGTGCGCGCATCCCAAGAAGTGCGGGGCGGGCCGGAGAACTTCCATGGCGAATCGCGCTCGGTTGATCGCGTTCCTGGGCTTGTTGAGCATGGCGGTGGGAGCGTCGCTGCTGGCGCTGGATCATCGAGGGCGCTCCCTCGACCCGGGCGTGCGGATCGCGGCGGTCCCGATGGAGGCGGCGTCGCGCCGCGTGGCGTGGATGCGACCGGCGCTTCCCGACCGGGCCGTTCCCCTGGCTCAATAGAGGGCGGTACTGTTGGGAGATGACCTCCCCGCACGAGTCGCGCCACCCGTCCCTGCACGAGCCGCCGCTGCTGCACGCCCCCTGGCGACTGCCGTATCTGGAGTCGCTGGACGCCAGGGAGAGGGTGTCGGGCCCGCCGATTCCCTCCTCGGGCTCGTTCCTGCGCGACTACTGGCTCAGCCCCGACGACGATCGCAAGAACCACGTGATCGTCCGCACACGCGACGGGATGATCCTGCTCAACGCTTTCCCCTACGCCAACGGGCACCTGCTGGTGGCCCTGGGCGACGCCCGGCCCCGCCTGCTCGACTACCCGCGCGAGCAGCGGACGCTGCTGTGGGAGCTGACGGCCCTTGGCGAGGACCTCCTCGAACGGGCGCTCAACCCCCAGGGCATCAACTTCGGGATCAACCAGGGCCGCGCGGCGGGGGCGGGCGTGCCCCAGCACCTGCACGTGCACCTCGTGCCCCGCTGGGGCGGCGACGTCAACTTCATCTCCGTCGTGGGCAACATCCGCGTGATCCCCTCCGCGCTGGACGACATGGCCCAGCGCATCGGCGCCACCTGGAGCGCGATCCGCGGGGAGTGGTCCCACCTGGCGTGACCGCTTTGATCGGAACCGCTCCGATGAACCTGGCCGGTCCGACATCATGTGAGCAACACCGGGCGGGCTGGTGGGCCTCCGTGCGCCGCGCCAGCGCGGATATCAAGCTCGCCCACAGCGTCTTCGCCCTCCCGTTCGCGATCCTGGGCGCGTGCCTTGCGACCCCGGCCCTGGGCGGCCAACCGCCGCCCGGCGCCTGGCGCACCTTCGCCTACCAGCTCCTCGTCGTCGTCCTGTGCATGGTCTTCGCCCGCACGTGGGCGATGCTCGTCAACCGCCTCGCCGACCGTGGCTACGACGCCCGAAACCAGCGCACCGCCGCGCGCGCCATCGCCTCGGGACGCCTCGCGCTGGACCGCGCCAGGCTGATCACCGGCGCGGCCGCCCTGGGGTTTATCGCCTGCTGCGCGCTCTTCCTTCTCTTCAACAACGCCTGGCCCATCGCCCTGTGCGTCCCCGTCCTCGCCTGGATCGCCCTCTACTCCTACACCAAGCGTTTCACCGCCCTGTGCCACGTCTTTCTGGGCGGGGCGCTGGGCGTCTCGCCGCTGGCCGCCGCTCTCGCGGTGAATCCCGGCGCGCTCGCGCACACCCCGGTCCTCTACTGGATCGCCGGCTTTGTCGTGCTCTGGGTCGCGGGGTTCGACGTCCTGTACGCGATCCAGGACCTCGAGTTCGACCGCGGCGAGGGGCTCCACAGCATCCCCGCGCGACTGGGCCTGCCCGGCGCGCTCTGGGCCGCCCGCGTGCTCCACGCGGGGGCGTTGCTGGTCCTCGCCCAGGCCTGGCGCTGCGAGCCACGCCTGGGGCCGCTCACCGGCGCGGGTGTTGCGGTGGTGGGCGTCCTGCTCGTGGTCGAGCACCTCATCGTCGCCGCCCGGGGAAGGGCGGGGATCCCGCTGGCGTTCTTCACGCTGAACGGCCTGGTGAGCTGCGTACTGGGCGTCGCGGGCTGCCTGGATCTCGCCCACCCCTGGGCAAACCCCTAGGCCCGGGTTATTCGACGCGGAAGCGACGCGAAGAGGCGTGCGCGGGGGGGATCGGGTTGATATTCAGACTATCAGATGCTATTATGGGTTGATCAACCATGCCCCCGGAAGGGCGGCCAGCGTGCTTCGGCATCTGGCCGCCTCTTTTTGTTTGAGGGCGGGGCGAGGCCGTTGTTTCAATTGCTTCTGAAAGAGTTGTGGACACCGGGCCCGGTCCCGGGGATACTCCATCAATGGCCGCGCGCCCGGACAACAAGGCCGCCCTCGTCGAGGCCCAGGACCGGTTCGTCTCGGCCTGGGGGCAGATGGCCGGGGCGTGGGGGATCAGCCGCACCATGGCCGAGGTGCACGCGCTGCTGTACATCACGGGTCAACCCCTGTGCACCGACGACGTGATGGAGCGTCTGGCGATCTCGCGCGGCAACGCGAGCATGTCCCTGCGCGGGCTGCTGGACTGGGGCATCATCGAGCGTGCCCACAAGCGTGGTGACCGCAAGGAGTACTTCGAGGCCCAGCAGGACGTCTGGGCGATGTTCCGCGCCATCGTGCGGGAGCGGATCAAGCGGGAGATCGACCCGCTCATCGCGTCGCTCTACGAGATCTCCGACCTCACCACGGAGGCCCGGGCCGCCCGCGGCGGGGACGGAGACGAGCGCGCCCGCCTGGAGGAGCACCACAAGCGGCTCGACACGCTGCTGGAGTTCTTCAGCACCGTCGAGCACTTCTCGCGCCAGTTCGTGAGCCCCGCCGGGCGCGGGCTGCAACTCGCCGCGTCCCTGCTGGCCAAGGTCGGACCGGGGCGGCCGCGGGGTGGGCGCGGCACGCGCGAGGGAGTTCGCCCGTGAGCACGCTGCGCCGACGTCCGCTCGTCGAGATGCCCGTCGCGGGGGCGATTCTCGCTCGGGGCGTCCGCGTGGCGTGGGCGGTGGCGCCCGGCGCGCTGCGGGGGCGCGACGCGTCGATCCCGCGCGGGGTCCGCCACGCGAGGGTCGAGTGGACCCTGGGGCTGGACCGCGGCGAGTGCGACCTGGTCGCGGGCCCGCTCCGACGCGGGCTCTGCGTGGGGCACGCCCACTGGTCCCGCGACGACGACACCGGGCTCTGGAACCTGAGCGTGCACGATCCCAGCGGCGAGGAGCTGCTGGTGGCCACGTTTCGGGTGGGGGAGGCGGCCCGGGTCGTCTACGCGCGCACGAAGGTGCTGGCGATGCTGGACCTGCCCGGCGGGCGCTACGACGCGCCCGAGGCCGATGCGTGCTCGGACTGACGCGCCCCCGCGCCGGGGTGCTATTTCTCCCGCGACTTGTCCTTGAGCCAGAAGAAGATGTTGGCCCACAGGCCTGGCCACATGGACGTGCGCAGGCCGCCGCTCATGCCCTTGGGCATCTCTTCGCGCTGGGCCTTGGCCTTGGCATTTTTGGCCAGGGCCGCCCCCAGGCGCGAGTAGGGGTCACCCTTGCGCCCGGAGAGCTTCTCGTACAGCATCGGATCGATGGCCACCACCCACCCCCTCACGTCTTGGCGGTGGGTTCGAGGACCACCGCGGTCCCGTAGCAAAGGACTTCCGTCGCCTTGGACCCGCCCCCGACGTCGGAGGCGTCGTAACGAAACCCGACGATCGCGTTGGCCCCCAGGGCCCGCGCGTGGTCGATCATGAGCTCGTAGCCCTGCTGGCGGGCCTGCTCACACATCTGGGTGTAGGCGCCGATCCTTCCGCCGATGATGCTCTTGAGCCCGCCCAGGATGCCCTGGGAGATGGTGGGGGCGCGGACGATGATCCCCCGCACCACGCCCTTGTACTCGCGGATCCGGTATCCTTCGATCGTGAACGTGGTCGTCACCGGCAAGGTCATGGAGCGGCTCCCGTGGGTACAGCATACCACGGCGCGAACATCCTGCGCACCGCGCTGGGGGTGGATTCCGTGAGCGGGCAAGACTGGGACCATCGCCAGGCCCTGGAGCGGGGGAGGGTCATGGGCGCCCTGGTGCCCCCGCCCACGGTGGCCTCCCCCTCCGACGTTCCGCCCCAGCCGTCCGACGCCCTCACGCCCGACTTTGTGTCCATGTTTGAGGGTCAGGACGTGCCCTTCTGGCGCCCCGGGACGGGGGACGTGCTGCGATCCATCGGGTGGCGGTGGTTCTTCATCATCCCGCTGGCCGCCTTCGTGCTGTTCATCCCCCTGGCGGCCCTTCTGCAACTGGGGGGACCACGGTTCCAGTTCTTCCAGTTCAGCAAGCTCTGGCTGCTGGCTATCGGGGTGATCGTGACCATCGTCCTGAGCGCCGTTCGCCGGGGCGTGGCGGCCCGCAAGGGCTCCTTCTGCATCCACTGCGGGTATTCCCTGGAGGGCCTGGCCGACCGCGGCACCTGCCCCGAGTGCGGACGCCCCTACGACACGATCGTCCTGGCGGAGTTTCGCAAGGACCCGCACTTCTTCATGGCCCGGTACAAGGCGGCCCGGTCCCACCCGCCGGGGGTCGCCTTCGCGGCCGGGGACGGGCCCACGCCCGACGACGGGACCCGCTAGCGAGCTCTGCGACGCCGGGATTTCATTCGACGCCCCGAGCCCTGTAGACTTGGGTCGCCCGTGCGCGGCCCGGCCGCGGCCCGGCCCGATCGAGCACCCCGGGAGGATTCGATGCGCTCCGACATCCGGTACAACAACGTGATCGACTCGGACGAGGCCCGCGCCGCGCAGGCGGCGGCGGACAACGCCCCGAACCTGCCCGCGGCCCGGATCGACGCCGACCGGTTCTACATCACGCAGCAGTACACCAGGTACACGCGGGACGACCACGAGGTGTGGCGGGACATGTTCGACCGTCGCTGGGGGGTGCTCGAGGCGCAGGTGTCGCGCCAGTTCATCGAGGGGATGAAGATCCTCCGCCTGACGCGCGACCGGCTGCCGCTGCTCGACGACCTGGTGCTGGAGCGCGAGATCACGATCGCGGGCGGGGATGTCCTGCCCAAGGGCGCGCGCCTCAACGGGATCAACAAGTTCCTGCAGGCCCAGTCCAGCTGGGCGTCGTACGGCGTGCCGGGCTACCTGCCGGCGAAGGCGTTCTTCGCGTGCCTGGCGCAGCGGGAGTTTCCCACGACGGTGCTCATCCGCCCGCGCGAGGTCATGGACTACCTGCCCGAGCCGGACATCTTCCACGACGTGTTCGGGCACGTGCCCCTGCACACGCTGCGCGTCTTCGCGGATTTCCTGCAGACCTACGGGAAGGCCGCCCTGCTGTGCGAGGACGAGGAGCACATCAAGCGCCTCGGTCGGCTCTTCTGGTTCACCGTCGAATTCGGGCTCATCCGCGAGGACGGGAAGATCAAGGTCTACGGCAGCGGGCTGGTCTCGAGCCACGCCGAGAGCGCGTACTCGCTCACGGGCCAGTGGGAGCAGAAGGGTCGCAGCGCGCCCGACTGCAAGGCCCGCGAGGTGCCCGAGTATCGCCCCTTCGACCTCGAGCGCATCTGCGGCACCGACTTCGAGATCGACCACTTCCAGCCGATCTACTACGTCCTCGAGAGCTTCGAGCAGCTGCGCGACGCCATGAACGAGTACGCCGAGGAAGTGATCGGGGCGGCGGGGCTGGAGCGGGCAACCACCCGCTGAGCGAACTGGCCTGGTCGTTCTCGATCCGGGCGGGCGCCGCTGGTGGCGCGCCGCGGTGCGGGCGTCATCGCGTGGGGTCGCGGAGCCCGATCGCTCGTGCCACGTCCAGGTCGATCTCGCGTTGGCCCGGCCGGCCCGTGGCCAGGTCGAACCCCCCGCAGTAGTCCCACATCGCCCGCCCGATCTTGAACTCGTCGAGCGCCGACGTCATGTCGCCCAGCCACTTCACACGCCCCGCGCGGGGTGCGAACCTGGCGTACACCCCAAACTCCCCGCAGTACACCGGCAGGCCGCGAGAGGCCCCCCAGTCCGCGGCCCGTTTCACTTCCGCGCGGAGTCGAGCGGCGTCCCAGCCCTGGGCGGCCTGGGCGCGGACCATGTCGGCGGCGCCGGGGTCGGCCTGGCGCCTGGCGACGGGATCGAGCGCGTCCAGGCTGAGGGGGTAGGGGACGTCGCGCAGGGCCTTCCAGGTGAGCGTGCCCCAGGTCGCCCCCTGGTGGGTGAAGGCATCGGGGT
>JBGAOG010000030.1:20769-29851 GCA_044221985.1 Phycisphaerales bacterium | reverse complement strand
GACGTACCCCAGCGGATCCCTCCTGGTCCACTGGCCGAGCTCCGCCAGCAACACGCGATTCCTCACGTGGTAGGCCCCGGCGCCCCCGATGTACGGGTCGAACTCGTACCCCGCGTAGAGCTTGCGGTTGGCGGTGGGCGTGTAGTACTTGGAGTCGGCGGCGACGAAGAGCAGCAGGTCGTTGATGTCGACGCTGCCGTCGAAGCTCAGGTCCGCCTCGGGGTCGCCGTTTTGGAAGGGCCCGTCCGCGTAGGCGGATTCCTCGTTCTCGTCGATGGCCCCGTCGTGGTTGTAGTCGGAGGCGGGGCGGAGGCGGGGGCGGCCGTAGGAGTCGTACTTGGCCCACTCGCGGATGGCCAGCCCCTCGTTGGTGGCCGCGTCGTCGGGGCCCAGGACGGCGACGACATCGGCCCGCCAGTTCTGGGCGTAGTAGAGGCGATCCTCGAGCGTGCCGTCGGCCGCGCTGGTCCATCCCGAGTTGCGGTCGGCGTCGCGGAGGACGACGGCGTCGATGTAGCTGCTTGAGCCGGACCCGGCAAACCCCGCCGCGTGGTAGACGAAGCGTTCCTTGGGGCTGCTGTCGGAGTTGCGGTACGTCGCGACCATCCGCCACCTCTCGTCGGAGCACCAATAGTACCACGGGTCGGAGGAGTCCACGTCGGCATCGGCGTCGGCGTCGTAGTGCCACCCGGTGCGGAACCCCAGGCCGTTGTATCGGTATTCCGCGACCAGGGCGTTGCTGGAGGCGTTGCGAGCTTCTTTGAGGCGTCCGAAGGCGTCGTAGACGTACTTGTACCCGTTGGACCCCTTGCCGTCGTTGGTGAGGTTGCCCGCGGCGTCATGGGTGAGGGTGTAGTTGACGCTGGAGTTGCTGTCGGTGTCGCGGGTCAACCACTCGTTGGCCACGTTGAACGTGCCGCTGTCGTCGAGCTCGTCCGCGTCGGTGTAGTCCCCGTCGCCGTTGAGGTCGAGCTTGCGGCGGGCCCAGTTGCCCGTCTGGGACAGGCCCAGCGTGGTCCCGTCCTTCCACAGCTCGCGGCGCTGGCGGGACGAGATCGACCCCGAGGAGAGATGCCCCTCGTCGGCGTCGATGAGCCGGCCCGTGCCATCCAGGGCGTAGAGCACGTCGGCCCACTGCGAGGCGTCGCCGCCGTAGGGCATGGCGTCGTCGGTGCTCAGGATGTTGGAGAGGCGGTCGTAGTAGGACGAGGAGTTCCAGCCGGCTCACCGAATCGATCGACGTGTAGGTGTACGTGTAGCGACGCCCGCCGCTCGCCGAGCCGTCGTACGCCCGGGAGATCCGCTTGCCGGCGGATTCGTACCCGCTGGTCACCGCGTCGCTCGCGCTCGAGCTGTCCCCCACGCACGCCGTGTTCCCCGCCGCGTCCACGATCTTCCACAGCTGCCAGTCCGCCCGGTTGCTGGAGGTGTTGCCGCCAAAGAAGGAGGTCCGCGTCCCGTGCTGGTCGTCGTACACGTACGTGTCCGGCGATCCCGAGACGTACTCCACGTACCCCGCCGTACCGTTCTTGCCCTTGAACGTGTCGGCGTTGGCCGCGGTCCGCCTGAACTCCAGGTAGCGATCGGCCCCGTACACGACGTACACCACGTCGGCCGACCCCTTCGTGGAAGAGTTCGAGTCCGCGTCGTAGAACGCGATCTCCGGCTGGCTCACCTGGAACCAGTTCTTGCCCTGGTAGCCGTCGCTGGCGCTGGCCTGCACCTGGTTGTACGTGCGCCCGATGACCCACCGCGACGCCCCCGGGGCCGGCGCCGACCAGTCGATCTCCAACGGCGCGTACGAGCCGTTCCACAGCGTCAGGTCGCCGAGCCGATCGCCGCCCGCCGCGCCATCCCCGAAGGGATTGGCCGCCACCGCCCAGCCCAGCGCCGGCATCGACCGCAGCACGCCGTCGATCCCCACGCCCCGCTGCTCACACAACGGCTTGACGCCCTGCGCGCCCGTCGTGCCCGCGAGGTACGACTCGAGCGTGCTGCTCTCGATCTCCAGCAGCGCGGTCTGGCCGTGCGCCAGCGCCGCAAGCACCACCACACCCAGGGACGCACGACGCAGTTCGGTCGAACGCTTCATCGTCATGTGGAGCACTCCTTCGCGGACGCGCATGCCCGGCGTCCCGCTCGGCCTCCCGAGGGCCGCGCCCACACTCCACCACGTTCCCGCGCCGTTGTCAACTCTTTGAATCCGAATTCGTCCGTTGCGACACGCGATGCCACGTTATCCACAGGCCCCCAACGACGCGCTGCCATTCGTGCGCCCGCTAGAAACAACCGAACGCCCCGCATACAGAGCGCCCGTCGTGCGGCAACCTCTTGGCTCATTGTTCTGACACCGACGGCTCCCTCGGCGTTGGCTGGGCCCAGAACGGCCCCACCTGTGCCGGGCCGACACCGCCCGCCCCGGCGGGACGACGCCGTGGACGATCGCCCTCGGACCCTATATTAGAACACTTCCATGGAACCGCTCCCACTTGCGTTCCGGATCGATCCGGTGCATACTGGGGACGCGGGTCGGCGGCCCGGGCGTGCGCCCCCGACGCTCCCGCCCCTGGAGATCCACCATGGCACGTTCTTCCCAGCGTTCCCGCGGCGGCGTCCTCGCCCTCGTCCTCCCCATCGCCGCCGTGGGCGCCATCGCCACCACGATGGCCGTCAACCTCTCCACGACGACGACCGCCACCACATCCGTGCGGCACCGCCTCACCGCCGGCGAGATCCGGCTGTGGCTCGTCCGCGCCGGCCTGGACCCCAGGGCCCTCAGCGTCGCCAACGTCGCCGCCGGACAGGTCGCCGCCCTCGTCGGCGGCGTCGCCGACTGCCTCGTCCAGAATGGTCTGGCCATGGAGCAGGCCGATCGCGCCCTGGCCGCCGCGCGCTCCAGCGTCGAACGCCTCGAGCAACGCGTCCGCATGGGCCAGGCCACCCCCGATGAGCTCCAACGCCTCGCCGCCGCACGCTCGGCCCTGACCAGCGCCCAGGCCCAGGTCCAGGACCACGTCGCCGCCGTCTTCGCCGCCGCCACCGCCGGCCTGGCCGCCGACGCGCGCAACGCCCTCCAGGTCGTCCAGCGCAACCGCGGCAAGGGCGCGCCCCTCGAGTTCGCCCTCGTGGATCGGGCCGAGGCCGACTGGGTGGGCCTCCGCGACGCCCTCGCCGCCCGGACCCAGGCCCAACGCAGCGGCCGCGACCTCCCCGCCAACGCCGCACGCATCGCCGCCAACGCCACCTCACCCGCCGTCGCCGATGCCGCACGCCGCCTCCGCGACGGCCTCCCCGCAACCCAGGCCGCCTGGGACCAGGCCGTCGACGCCGCACAGGGACGGTGAGCGTTCGCCGCGGACGACGGCTGTTGTTTGGAAGGACACGACGGCCGCGGTGGATCGCGCCGTCCACACAGGGTGTTCAGGAGTACGCTCGATGCCCAAGACACGTCGAGAGAGTTCGCGACGGTTCCGCAAGGCGCGTGACGATGCGTCCATCGGATCGGTGCAACGGACGGCCGAGAAGGCCTTCGAGCTTCCCCCGGGCAGCGTGCGCATCGTGCTCCCGAGCGGCCGCAAGGCGCGTGAGGACGGCTCCGTGGGATCGTTGCGGAGCAGGTATGCATCGCGGTAGGCTTGAACGGCTCCCACGAGATGCCGGGCCGCTCTCACAGATGCGAACGCGCACGAGTCTCCCTTGCCTGTGCACCAGCCCGGCGTCCTCCGCCTCGGTGCCCCGCCGCACGTCCCTCCGCAAGAGCGGGCACGGATTCCCCGGTTCCACAGCGAACATGACGTCGCCGCGGGCCTTGGGAGCCGTTCGGGTAGCCCACGGCCGTCCGCTCTCGTGTCGGCGTTCGCGCCGGCGCCGCGCGTGGCGACCAACGTCCCGGGGTGAACGGCGCCCCGGACCGAGCCGTGCGTCATTCGGCTGCGGAGTCAGCGACTCTCGCCCTGATGTGGCTCAGTTTCGTGTCAGTGCGGTGCCGGCGAGCACAGCCGTGCCTCGTTCCGTCATTCCGAGCGCTCTCTCCCCGCTGCGAGACGCTGCTATGCTCCGGTCAGCGCGCCGGGATTCGCCGAGCGCGCACCCACTCCGATCGAGCCTCGCGCTCTGCAAAGGTCCTCATGCGTACCAAAGAGCCCAAGCCTCTGACACCGAGCTCGTTCCTGCATCGCAAGTGGCTGCGCAAGTCCAGCGTCCTCGTGATCGCCCTGGGCGTAGCCGCCGCGGTGTTCGGCGCGGCGACCAAGATCGATCGTACGATGACCGTCGACGCGATGCTGCACGCTCCATTGACGGTCGCCGCGCTCACCCTGGTGTTCCTGCTCTATAGCTCATACTTCACGCTCGTCGTCGACCAGGGGCTCCTTCGGACAGACATCGGCAGCCTGAGCACGATGGGCAGTGTGATGCCCTTCCTTCTGCTCGGCGCGTACCTCACGATGCCCCTGGAGGTGTGGCTGGCGGGATCGCCAACGACCCTGTCCATCGTGGCTTTCATCGTTGTGTACGCCCTGTGGTTCTTCGGGGCAGCCCTCAATCTGGGCACGCGACGCACGGCGGGGCTGAGCCCAAACGCGAAGCCCGACCGCGTGCTCTGGACGCTTCTTGACCTCATGTCGCTCATCGCCCTCGGCGTGGACTGGTACCTGAAATGGCGCTCCCCGCCAAGCGCGCACGACGCGAATGCGCTTGGTGCGCCGGGCACGCTCACCATTTGGGGCGTCGGGTTCCGTTTCAAGGACGTTGCGGTGGCGCTGTCGGTCGTGGGGTACGCATTCCAGGCCTTGGTCCTTCGCTTGGCCAACGAGAGGCCGTTTCCTGATGCCATCGCGCGGTTCGTCCAGTCGCTGGTACGGGCGCCCGCGGAGGATGTGAGCGTGGCCGAGACCAAAGCGTGGTGTGCCCAACGGTTCGGAAGCGCCAACCTTCGCGTCCTGGACTTTGGGTCCGGCAACTCCAGCCGAACCGTGGCCTTGCTGGAGAGCCTCGGCCTCACGCGACAACGGATTGCTCTCGATCGCTTCGACCTGATTCCCGAGTGGGGCAACCACGGACCGACAGCGCAAGCGCCCGCGGGCCTGTGTGGGGTGCGGTTCACGGACCGGCACGCGGACGCGGTCCAATGGGCGGGCGACGCGCAGATCGTGGTCGCGAGCCACTCTCTCTATGACCCGAAGGCGGTGCGTGATCTCAGCCGCCTCATGCAGAAGGCGAAATTGGGAACGGTCCTCCTCGTGCGCGGCGGCTCTCCCCTGTCGTTCCTGGCGCCGATCGTGATGTACAAGCTGTTCAGTTGGATGCGGCCGTACTACTCCGCCTACTGGGACTCGCACGCCTTGGACTACCTGCGGCAGACGTGCTCCCTGCGATTCGCAACGAACGGAACGCCCTCATCTCGGCCCATGGTCATTGGGCAGCACCTCGTGGTGCGGCAGGACCTCCTGGGCAGCCTTGAGCAGGCGATCGAGTACCAGTACGGGCGCACCATGGCCCTATCTATCCGTCGGCTCGTCTCGATTGCGCTTGAGCGGTGTCCCAGCGACGCGGGGGGACAGCGATCGGTGAGCTTGAACAACCCGGACCTCGTCTACGTGCTGGAGAAGGTGACGACGAACTGCGCGGTGGAGCATGCCGAGACTTCGCGGGCGACGGATGATTGGTCCAAGCTCCCTCTCGGGGGAGCAGAATTCGGCGTCCGCATACCAGGCGGCACCACCCCCACCCCTGCTGCACAGTCAGCCCAGCCGCCCGGCTGACGGCGCATCGCGATCCATGAGCCCACGCACGAACAACTGCATATAGGTGGCGGGAGCGTCGTCCAGGGATCCGTCGCGAGCCGCGGCTCGCATCTTGCGCCACAAATACTCCTGCACAAAGGGCGGGAGTCCATCGAAGTACTTCTTGGGTTCGTTGACGAACAACCACGTCCGAGACGGTTCTGCCCACGTTGACGTGTAATGCCGCGTCAAATCGGTCGGACCATGGGCCGCTTCCCAGTGGAGCCTGAACTGTTCGAGCTCGGCCTGAAGGTCCGCCCGTGGGATGGGGAACAGCAGTTGGGAGAGATTGGTAGGTCGACAGGAACGCCCTGAAACCAAGCCATCGGGATCGGAACGGTTCATGGGAGCGGCCACCCTTGACGAGTCGGCAGGCCCGCCGTCGCGCTTGCGAAAGGAATGAACCGAACCACGATCGCCAACGCCGGCCTCACTTTTGGAACGCGTATTCCGTCTCTGAGGGCGTCTCCCTGGCCACTCGGCGGCATCGCCCAGCTTGGGCGTGTCGGCGGTGGTCTGGCCAATGCCCCGGTTTTCCCCGCATCGGGTGTGCGCGAGTGATGCACCAGCGTTGCGTCCATGAGTGTGGGCCGCGGGCGGCCTTAATGAAGGTCTCGATTCGAGCACCCATCGCCCGCCTGCTCGACGCGTTCATCGCAGGCGACTAGGCCGTGTCTGACGGATCGTACGGGGCCAGGATTCGGAGATATCGACGGATGATGGCCAGGTCGAGGAAGGCCTGGAAGTTGACCGCGAGTTTGTCGTAGCGGGTGCCGATGCGGCGGTTCTCTTTCAGCCACCCGACGCTGTTCTCTACCTTGGCCCGCTTGCGGTAGGCGATCTTGTCCAGCCGCAGCCGGCCCTCGTGCCGGACCTGATCGCTCCGCTGCGGGATCACCGCGCCGATGCACCGCCGCTCCAGCCAGCGTCGCACGCGCGGGTAGCTGTACCCCTTGTCCCCCGCCGCCTTGAGCGGCCAGCCCGCCCAGCGCGGCGGCCACACCTTCTCCATCACCTCGGCGAACTTGGTGGACTCGTGCGCCTGCCCGGCACTGACGAGGGCGGCCAGGGGAATGGCGTTGCCGTCAGTGACCAGGTGGAACTTTGATCCCCACCCGCCTCGCGAGCGACCCAGTGCGTGGTCTTCCGGCTCGTTTTCGCCCCCTTTTGGCGCGCCCCCGCCGCGGCCCGTGACGCGCGCACGTTCGACCCATCCACCAGCCACAGGTCCCAGTCGATCTTCCCCTGCTTGTCCAGACGGATACGCAGGGCCCGGAGGATGCGCTGGTACATGCCGCTCCTGCGCCAAGCGTTGAAGCGGTCGTACACGCTCTCCCACTTGCCGTACCGCTCGGGCAGGTCACGCCACGGCGCACCCGTGCGCAGGACCCACAGGATCCCGTCCAGCGTGATCCGATGATCGTTCCACTTCCCGCCGCGCCTCTGCTCGGGCATCAGACCCCGGACCAACTCCCACTGCGCATAGCTCAGATCACCTCGTTCCATCCGTGGGCCTCCATCGTCGCTCCGCGACGATGCACCCATCGGACCGCCCGGCCCAAAGCCTCGTCTTATCATCCCCCGCGCCGAACACGCGCCGAACAGACGATCCGCCAGACAGAACCTAGATGAAGTCCCCTCCGCACGCCGAGGCGTCTCGATCCGAATCCTGCGCCCCTGGAAACCCCGTGCGCAATCGGCCCCGGTCGTCGGAGCCCCACCAAGGAACTCCCCTGGACTGCCATGCCCCGCCGCATGCTCGCAGGATCCTTGTTTCCACTGGCGCGCTCCCCCTCTCGCGGGTAAGGTCTGCCGCGCGACAGGGCGGTTCCGTGGCGGGCCTATCACCCCCAGCCTCGTGCATCGACGGATGTCGACCTTGACGTGGCGACAGAAGCTGGCGTGGTTCGTGTTGGGATCTCTGGCGGTGCTGGGCCTGCGGAAGGGCCTGCAGGTGTTCCGATCCTCCTCTCGTGGGGGTTGCTCAAGACGCGAGGACGCGTGGCCCTTCCGGCAGGCCCCGCGGATCGACCCGCCGAGGGTGCCTGCCGAGGTCCGTGAGCCCCTTCGTCACCCATACGAACGTCGGAAGAGGCTTTGCAAGGAATCGGTCCACTCAGTACACTGCACCCATGGGTCGTTGCAGTCATCGCCGACAGTGGGGGAGTCTTGCTCTGTGCCTCCTGGCTTGTTGTGGGATCGCGGGCGCCCAACCCGCCGTCGACCAAGAGGCAGGGGTGCGACGGCCGGGCGTCGTGACCCTGGCTGGCCAGGTCGAACTCGCTCGCCTGGTTGACCTGGCCGCCCAGCGCGCGGGCATGACCGTGCACTACGAGGCCTCGGCGCTGCGGGGGGACGTGACCATCCGCGCCGCAGCCTCGTTGACCGACGAGCAGCTGTGGAACATCGCCAACGTGTCGCTCTTGGCGCAGGGTTTGGCGACGATCCGTTCGCCGGGCTCCGATGCCAACTCCTGGATCGTCGTGAAGGTCGCCGACGCGGCCCAGACCGCACGCGTCGAGCCGGTGCGCGGCATTGGCGAGCCGTTGTTCGCGCCGGGCACGCTCCCGCCGGGATACGCCACCGTCCTGTTGCGTCCCCGCCACGCCGGCGCCAAGGACCTGGTGGAGGCGGCCCGGGCCCTGGTGAGCAAGGCCGGAGGCTCGGCGGGTGAACTGGGCAAGGACGGCCTGCTGCTGATCTCGGATACCACGCCGCGCCTGGAGCAGATCTCCCGCGTGCTCGAGTCCATCGACCGACCCGACGCGGAGGTCGTCGTCGAGGAGTACGCGCCCCGGTTCGTCCCCGCCGCGTCGTTGGTGGCCTCGATCATCGCGGTGACGGCCAAGGCCGACGCCGTGCGGGGGCACAAGGCATCCGGCGACGTGATCGCGTCCTCGGGCACCGGGACCGGCGGCGGCCAGGGCGTGCTGATCGTGGCCCCGCGCGACGCCCTGGACTCCTGGCGTGCCCTGGTCCGGCAGTTGGACCAGCGGCAGGCGATGGAGACCCGCACGTACGCGCCCAAGGTGTTCGCCGCGCGGGACGTTGCCAAGCTCGTCGAGCAGCAGGTCAAGGAGCCCGCGGGGGTCGCGGGGGCGTCCGACGAGCGCTGGCGCGTGGTGGTGGACGAACTGACGGGGAGCCTGGTGATCACGGCCACCGAGCCCCAGCACGAGCAGATCGAGGCGATCCTGGCACGCCTGGACGCCGCCCAGGGCTCCGCCATGCCCGTGCGCTCCTTCCCCATCCGCAACCGCCCCGTCTCGGACGTCCTCAAGACCCTCCAGAACCTGATC
>JBGAOG010000030.1:0-20759 GCA_044221985.1 Phycisphaerales bacterium | reverse complement strand
CCGCCATGCCCGTGCGCTCCTTCCCCATCCGCAACCGCCCCGTCTCGGACGTCCTCAAGACCCTCCAGAACCTGATCGCCGCCGGCGTGCTCGACGCCGCAACCCGGACCTCGCCTCCGCCCTCTTCCCCGCTCTTGCCCGGGCCTCCCGGGCCCTCCCGCGCCACCGCCGAGAACCCCATCAAGGCGGCGGTGTCACCGTCTGCATCGATCGGATCGACGTCTCTGGCGTCACCATCGCCGGCCTCGTCCCCGGCGTCCGCGGGTTCGTCCCCGTCCTTCCGGGGCCAGAGCCTCAACCTCACGGCCGACGAGGGGACCAACACGCTGATCGCCGTGGGCGAGCCCAGGCTCCTCGCCCAGCTCGAGGCCCTCCTCAAGACCATCGACGTCCGTCAGCCCCAAGTCATGCTCGAGGTGATGCTGGTGAGCCTCAACGACTCGGACGCGAAGAACCTGGGCATCGAGCTCGAGCGTGTCAACACCAGCGCCGGCACCACCACACGCCTCTCCTCGCTCTTTGGCCTCAGCACCGCCAGCGCCGTGGCCAGCCAGGCCACCCGCACGGTGGGCGATGCCGCCGGGTTCACCGGGGCTGTCCTGAACCCCGGCGACTACAGCGTGGTGGTGCGTGCCCTGGAGACGGTGAGCAGGGGCCGCCAGTCCAGCCTGCCCCGGGTGCTGGTCAACAACAACGAGCAGGCCCAGTTCTCCAGCACGCTCCAGCAGCCCGTGACCACCCAGCGGGCCACCGACCAGACGACCACCACGTCGTTCGCGGGGTTCGAGGACGCGGGCACCAAGATCTCCATCCGCCCCCAGATCGCCGAGGGCGACCACCTGGTCCTGCAGTACTCGTTGTCGCTCAGTTCCTTTGTGGGCAGCGCCGCCGGCGGCGTGCCCCCGCCGCGCCAGCAGAACGAGGTCACCAGCATCGCCACCATCCCCGACGGGCACACCGTGGTGGTGGGGGGGTTGGAACTGGTCACCAACAGCGACGGGGGCTCGCAGGTGCCCCTGATCGCCAGGATTCCCATCCTGGGCGAGCTCTTCAGGAACCGGGGCACGAGCATGAGCACGACCCGCTTCTACGTCTTCATCCGCGCCACGGTGCTGCGTGATCAAGGGTTCGAGGACCTCAAGTACCTCTCAGGAACCGCCCACGCCCAGGCGGGCGTGGACGACGGCTGGCCGGTGGTGGAGCCGAGGGTGATCAAGTAGGAAGAGGGCACTGGGGAATGGGCAGTGGGCAATGGGAAAGGACGGAGCAGGGGAGGAAGTGAGGAAGAGAGCAGGGGAGCGGTGCGAGCCCGAGGCGCAAGCGAGGGCTCTTGGATTTGCACGCGGGGAGCCCTGGGGAGCAGAGCGAGCAACGAGCCCGGAGCGTGAGCGACGGGCCACTCGAGCCATCGACGTGTGCGGGAAGTAACGGAGCAACGGGACGAACGAAGCGATGTTCCAGAACGCGGCCACACATACCGCCGACGTCATCGAAGCCAAGCCCGGCGCGAGCGGACCAACCTCGCTCATCGCCGCGGACCCGGTCGGTGCACCCAGCCCCGAGTTCCTGCGCCTGATCCCCCAGGAGTTCGCGCGGAGGCACCTGATCCTCAGCGCGGGCCCGGTCGAGGCCGAGGCCGCGGACCCAGCCTCGCGATCATCCACCCATGCTTCCCAGTCGATGCAGCGGGCGAGCGATTCGCCATCCCCGGGCGAGTCAGCCCAGGGTTCTTCCAACGCTCCCAATCCTCGCGGCGCCCGCGCCGAGTTGCTCTTGGTCTCGGCCTCCACTCGCCCCGCCCCCATCCACAACGTCGGCGTGCGCCTGGGCCGTCCGGTCGTCACGCAGGTCATGGACGCCGAGCCCCTCGCCGCCGCCATCGACCGGGCCTACGCGGCCCATCACGCGTCGCGGAGCGGTTCCAGCGGTGACGATCGCGGCCCCGCCCACGACCCCGACAACGGGCTTCCGCCCACATCAGAGCTCGAGATCGGCCCCGAGCCCGACGTCGACGAGGAACTCCGCTCCGTCCTGGCCAACTCCGACAACGATCTCCTGCACGTGCAGGGCAAGGCGCCGATGGTCCGCCTGGTCGACCTGCTCCTCTTCGAGGCCGTGCAGCGTCAGGCCAGCGACATCCACATCCAGCCCTTGAGCGACCGCACACTCGTGCGCTACCGCCTCGACGGCGTCCTCCACACGGTGCGCGAGCTGCCGCCTCGCGCCCTGCCGCCGATGGTCGGGCGCGTGAAGGTCATGGCGAGGCTCGACGTGGCCGAGCGGGGCGCCCCGCAAGACGGCCGCGCCACGGTGACACTTGGTCGCGGCGAGTCCAGCCGCGCTGGCCCCTCCGACGCCCGCCGCATCGACCTGCGCATCAGCACGCTCCCCACCACCTACGGCGAGCGCGTCGTCATCCGCCTCCTCGACACCGCCCGCTCGCCCCACCTCCTCCGCTTCGCGGCCCTGGGCATGCCCCCGGAGGTCGAGCGACCCTTCCAGGCCGCCATCGCCCGTACCAGCGGCATCGTGCTCTCGACGGGGCCCACCGGCAGCGGCAAGACGACCACGCTGTACACCACGCTGGCGTGGATCAGCGGTGGAAGTGGGCAAACGCACAACGCACAGCACACAACGCACAACAAAGAACAGCTCATAGCACACGGCTCACAGCGCACAGCGCACATTCAGGAGGCCTCTTCCGGGGTTGAGCGTTGTGCGTTGAGCGTTGAGCGTTCTCTTCCTCCCTCGCCTCGTCCGTCCCCATTGCCCACTGCCCATTCCCCATTGCCTTCTCCCTCCTCCGACCTCAACATCATGACCATCGAGGACCCGGTCGAGTACGACCTCTCGATCGCCGGGCTCTCGATCAGCCAGACGCAGCTCAACACCAAGAAGGGAGTCACCTTCGCCGCCGGGCTGCGCCACATCCTGCGCCAGGACCCCGACGTGATCATGGTGGGCGAGATCCGCGACGAGGAGACCGCCAGGGTCGCCGTGCAGGCCTCGCTCACGGGCCACCTGGTTCTGAGCACCCTGCACACCAACGACGCGGCCAGCGCCGTGGCCCGCCTGCTGGACCTCAACGTCGAGCCCTTCCTCGTCGGGTCCACGCTCGCCGCCGTGCTGGCGCAGCGCCTCGTGCGGCGGGTCCACGTGGAATGCGGCGGCCGCGGCTGCCCGGCCTGCCTGCACACTGGATACAAGGGCCGCACGGGCGTGTTCGAGCTGCTCACTCTCGACGCCGAACTCCGCGACCTCGTGGCCCGGCGCGTGACGGCCGCCGAGATCAAGTCGCGCGCATTGGCCAAGGGCATGGTCGATCTGCAGGGCGCCGGGCGACGACTTGTGGCCTCGGGTGTGACGACCCGCGAGGAACTCGAGCGGGTAATCGAGGGAGTGGAATGAAGAGGGCAATGGGGAATGGGCAGTGGGCAATGGGCAGGAACAGAGCAGGTGAGCAGGAGAGGAGGAGAGCAGGAGAAGGGCACGAGCCCGAAGCGCAAGCGAGGGCTCCTGGAGACGGGGCGAACAACGAGCCCGGAGCGTGAGCGACGGGCCATGCTGAGTGCGAGCGGGGCCGAGGTGCGCCGGTGCTCGGGACCCCGAGGACGAACGTGAGGTTGCCAGAAGGCCGTATCGATCAACGCCATTCACACAACACAATGACGATGCCCAGTTCAACCTCGACCGTTCCTGCTGAGCCCGACCCGCTCGCACGCTCTCGCCGTCGAACGCGCGTCCTGGCGCTTGGCGCCTCGGCAATGGTGCTTGCCGCGCTCGCGTGGTCGCTCTGGCCCGTCTCTCGCACCCCATTGCCCGGCGCCACGTCACGGTCCTCCTCTCAAGGTTCGCGGCTCGCGGCTCCTCGCTCCCCCTCTTCTTCCCCATTGCCTATTGCCCATTCCCCATCGCCTTCTTCCCCCTTCTCCGCCCCGCTCTGGGTCGACCCGCCCAAGCCGATCATCGCCAAGGCCGAACCTCCCCCTCCACCGCCACCCCTGCGCCTCCAGCTTCTGGCCATCGTGTCACCGATCTCCCCGACCCCGTCGAACGCCGGGTCCGCCCCCGAGGAGGGTGTACTCCGCGCGGTCCTGTACGACCAGGACGCCGACAAACTCATCACCGTGGCCGTCGGCGACGCGGTCGGCGCTCGCTCGATCTCGGCGATCGACGCCGATGGCGTCACCATCCGACTGGCCTCCGGAACACAGCGGCTCGACCTGCAGCGTGCCACGATGCCTCAACGCGGCGCCCAGGGTCGGTCGTCCGGGTCTGGACCGGGGGTCACGACCGCTGCCGAGGACCTCGCCTCGCTCCTGGGTCGTCCCCTGTCTCGGCCCCAGACCTCCGCGGCGGTCCCTGGAAAAGGGGTCGGGCCATGACCCTCCCGCTTCCCCAGGATCGGTGGAACCTCACCCGCCCCGCCAGCGAGTTCTATTGGTCGGTGCTGGCGCTCGACGAGGCCACGCCCAAGAGCCGCCACATGCGCCCGTCGCGCGATTACCTCGACTCTCTGTTCGAGGAGGATCTCCCGGTCGGCATCGATGAGGTCCACGCCGTGTACGCGCCCTTGCCCGACGGACGGTTCATCGCCTGTGCCGCACCCCGTTCCAGGTTGGCCTGCATTCCACCCGAAGCCCTCTCGCTCACCCCCCAGTCCGTTCCCGAGGCTTTCAGCGTCGATGGCGGCGCCGTGTGCAACCGGCTCAATCTGCTCACGGGGGAGTTCGAGCCACGCGAACTTCGCCGCGAACGCTCGCGTCGCTGGACGATCACCGCGGCTGCGTGTGTTGCGTGCACCGTCCTCACGGTGATCGGCCTGGCCCGCCGAACGATCGCCGTCCGGCACGACGCCCGCGACCTCGACGCGGCGTCCGTTGAACTGGCCAAGGCGGCACTGCCCGGCCGAGCGCCCACGCTGGCGACGGCTTCCTCTTTGATCGGGCAGGAACTCTCCACCCTGCGACCCCTCCACGCGGCCAACGCGTCGACCGTGCGATCGCCCGATGCCGTCGCCCCGCTCGTCGATCTGCTCACGCACCTGCCGCGCACAACCTCCCTCCGCACGGACGTGCTGGCGGTGACGCCCCAGACCATCACGCTCAACGTCGCCACCGACGCCGATCCCCAGGTCTTCCTCAAGGGACTGACGCCACCTTCTGGCTGGGCGCTCGACGAGCCACGCCTGACCGCCTCCCGTGGCGAGGTCGCCACAACCCTCGCCATCCAGATGCGGCGCACTCCCCAATCGACCTCCACCAGCACAGTGGCGGGTGGCCCTTCCGGGGGTGCGCCATGAAGAAGCCGACAATGCTCGCGGCCCTCTTCCTCGCGTGCCTGGTCACGCTGGCCTGGTCCGGGGCTCGTTACGCTTCGGCCCGTGGCGACCTCCACACCGCGACGGCTCGCTACGCATCTGTCGCCTCCAACGTCGCGGAGATCCAGCGCTTGCGCGGCACGCAGGCCACAATCGCCTCGGCCGCCAGGCCCCAGCCCAACCTCTCGGGTCAGATCTCCGACACGCTCGTCGAGGCGGGCCTCTCTCCCAACCTGCTCACCAGCCTAGCGCCCGACCCCGACATGCCCGTGACCATCGGCTCCTCCCACGACTACCGCCGCCAGAGCGCACGCCTGACGCTCGACCCTCTCTCCGTGCCCGACCTAGGCCGGTTCCTCGGCTCGTGGACGAGCGCCCAGCCCGAGTGGACCGTCTCCGCCATCACGATGACACCGATCACGCTGGCGGCGCAGCCGCGTGCGAACGGTGTCGCGCCCGGACGCGCCGAGGATGACCGTGACGCGGTCAGCCCGAACCGCCGCGTGCGGGCCGTGCTCACCATCGAGTGCCTGTACCTCGATCGGTCCGCCTCGCCCGAGCCCAACGTCAACCCCAACCTCGCCGCACCCACGAGCACACCATGAACACCACTTCCCCGGGTTCCACTTCACCATCCTCGTCCGCGCTCCGAAGCCCCCTCCCAGCGGAAGGGGGCTGGGGGTGGGTTCGCTCTTCACCCGGTTCGCGGCTCGCGGCTCACGGTTCGCGCCGACGCTCCTTCCCCATTGCCCATTGCCTCTTGCCCATGGCCCTCTTCTTCCTCCTCCCCGCCTGCGCCTCGCGCACCGGCTCGCCGTACGCGCTCCAGGCCGAGGCCCAGCGTGACCCGCGCGAGGCCGACCGCCTCAACGCCAAAGCCGCCGACCTTCTGGTCTCCGACCCCACCAAGGCCGAGTCGCTCCTCCGCGAGGGCCTCGCCGCCGACCTCTACCACGGCCCGGCCCACAACAACCTGGGCGTGCTCTACCTCACGCAGGGCAAGCTCTACGAGGCCGCGGGCGAGTTCCAGTGGGCCCGCCAGCTCCTGCCCGGCCATCCCGACCCGCGCATGAACCTCGCCCTCACCCTCGAACAGGCCGGCAAGGCCGACGAGGCCATCGCCACGTACAAGACCGCCCTGGAGGTCTACCCCAACCACCTGCAATCCACCCAGGCCCTGGCCCGCCTGCAACTCAAGGCCGGCAAGGCCGACCACGACACCCGCGCCCGGCTCGAAGAAGTCTCCCTGCGCGGCGAGACCGAGCAGTGGCGTCAGTGGGCGCGGCTGGCGATGACGAGGCTGAGGGAGTAGGCCGGTGCCGAGCGCAATGAAGAAGTGCTGCTTGGACGAGTCGTCCGTCGGTCGTGACTGCGCGTGAGTGAGACCAAGCGTCAGTCGACGAACTCGCGGCGTATGCCTTCCCGATCTCGCTCCTTGGCCTCGTGGTCGTATGACGCGGCAATGCCACGGAGGACGGAGGCGGTGCGCGGATAGTGCAAACGAACACGCTCAGCGTGACCAAGGAACGCATCGCGAATCTGACGCTCGGCGTCACCCGTGCGCCCCATGAAATGATCTCCTCGGCGGTTCTGCACACCCATGGCGAAGTGGCGTTCGATGGACTGGCTTTCCATTGACTCGATCAACTCTCGAACGGGTTGACACGGCCATGTTCCGTCGGCGTCGGCCGGCGCGTGGGCGAGCACCAGGCCGATGTGGACATCGCCAACCCGCGCCCTATCGGCGGATTTCGCCGAATCACGAGCGCGATCGACCCATGATCGGAGCTTCGCGGCGTCGACCGATCCAGCCACCGCCGGGGTGACCGGCAAGAGCGGCGGCTTCGTGGTGTGCTTCGGTTGGAAGATCGCCGTGGTGAGGTCAAGCCCGGGAACGATGTTCCAACTCTGGAGCAGCCTCCATCCCCGGTCCACGCGATGCCTCTGCTCCTCTGCATCGGCGACTGGTGCCGCGGGGTCGGGCTTGGTGGAGTCGGCCGTGACGCTGCCTCTGTACACCAGGGACAGAAGTTGGACGAAGAACGCAGGATCGTCGGCCAGTGCTCGGTAGAGCGCTCGTGGGCCGCGCCCTGAATGCTCCAGCGCCGGAAGCCACTCCCATTCCCACCTGGCCACGAGCGGGGTGACATCCTCGCCCTCCGGTGCGTGGGCCTCGACGAACAGCGGGATCTCATCCACGCTGTATTGGATGGACGCGTCGGCGAGATCCTGTGGCCCCGAGGCCGTGCGCTCGAACCAGCTCTTCATGACGCGCACGCAGAGGGCCCACGTCCGCTCAGTGCAACCGGCATCGGCGAACTCGGTGCCAATCGAATCGACAGCCATGGCCGCCAAGCTGATCGCCGCGCAATTGCGACCCGCGGCGAGCAGCCTCGGCACCGCAACTTCCGCAGCTTCCAGGTCCAAGTAGGGCAGGAAGACCCGTGACCAGTAGGTCTGCGCAAGGTCGTCTGAGATCGCGTCGAGCAATGTCCACAGTCCTGGTTCGGGAACGACGGACTGTGCCAGCATCGCCGCTGTCTGAACCCCGTGGTTCGTGAGCGCGCTCCGCAGAACGCCGTCAAGCCAAACCTGTCCCCGTGTATAGGCTCGACCGCGCACGAACCCCGCAACGAGCTGCTGGATGGGTGCGGGCTTGCTGGCAACGAGCGGACTTCGGCCGGCCGTGCTCAGCACTTGTGCTTCTTCACTCTCCGCAAGGTGGGCTTCGGAAAGAACCAATCCCAGGGCTTGGGGATCCTCGACTTCGTCGGCCCACCCCAGAATGCCGCCGACGCCCGAAGCGGCGAGCACTTTCGCCACAGCCTCGGCACGCGCGGCCGTCAGGGCGGCGTGTTCTTCCCGCCATGAACGGTCTGAACGGTGAGGCACGAACGGTGGTCGGTCGAAGAGCCAACGGTGTTCGTCTTGCGGGCGAGCCGCCCCCCGACCGACACGATCGTCTTCACGCCGTACTTGCTCAGCGCGATGGTGACGAGCGCGTCGACGGGTCCGGTGGGCACGCCCGCGACAAGGATGAGGATGGTGCCCGCCTTGGAGACGCCGACTCGGACGCTCTCCATCGTCTGCGAGCCCCATTCGAAGTCGGCCTGACGTTGGATGTTGAACTCGTAGACCGGATCCCAGCCGGAGAGGTTGTTGGCATCGACATCCTTGGGGGTAAACGTGGAGCCGATGAACTCCATGTCGGTGTCCCAGAAGAACCCGTCGTCGTAGGTGTAAAAGTGCGTCCAGCGGCCGGAGATGCCGTGCTCGTCGTGGCCATCGAAGTGGTCTACCTTCAGCCGCGGGCTCAGCCCCAGCGGATCGATCTTGTTGAACGGATCCCACCCCACGTACGCGTAGGGGTTGGGCCCGTCGATCTCGCCGAGGGGGTCGGGCTGGAGCCACACCATCAGCTTGGGATCGAACGCGCGGTGGCGGACGTGGTAGAGCTGGAGGTGCTTGTCCCAGCGGTACCCGCGCCAGGCGAAGCGGAGGTCGTTGATGTCCCCGCCGCGCGTGCCTTCCTCGAAGGCGGTGAGGAAGTAGAGCAGGTCGTTGGCGTCCACGCCATCGTCGGGGATGCCCAGGCCGCTGCCGTCGTCGAGGTCGGCGGCGAGGTCGCCGGGCTCGTAGGCAGCCAGGAAGGAGCTCAGGTCGTCGAAGTCGACCCCGCCGTCGGGGGAGCCGGTGCCGGAGCCGTCGTCGACGTCCGCGCGGCAGAACCCGTTCGGGGCGGGGGCGAGGCGCGGGAGGCCGAACATGGAGTAGTCGAGCCGGGCGGCGCGGCCGGCGGCGGGGATGAGGCCGAGGATGTCGCCGTTGACGGCGGACTGGAGGTAGCGGTGCTCGGTCTCGAAGGAGCCGTCGGCGTCGGCGTCGATCTGGGCGTAGATGGGCGCGTCGAGGAACCACCCCTCGCCGGACATGCCGCGGCCGCCGGTGCGGTGGACGATGCGCTCGTAGACCACGGGGTCGGGGCGGGGGCTGCCCGGCCCCTGCCGCCAGACGCAGACGAGGCGGTCGCGGTCGTCATAGCCGTAGTACTCGATGGTGTCGTCGTCGAAGACTGCATCGGCGTGGATGTCGGGGACGCCGGCGATGTTCAGGTCGTACACCGCCGCGATCATCCGCCCCGCGGCGTCGTGGCGGAACTTGGCGAAGAGGCGTCCGCGGTGATCGGTGGCCTGGGGGTCGCGCCGGAAGACGCGTTCGAGGTCGGCGTGGACGCTGTAGTCGTAGACCCACTGGACGCCGTCGTCGGTGAGGTTGCCGTGGGCGTCGTAGGCGACGGTATAGGACGTCGTGGCGGTCGCGTCATCCTCGATCGAGCGGGTGAAGCTCGTGAGGCGCTGGGCGCGGATGGGGCTGGTGTCGTGGGTGAAGGCGAGCGTGACGCGCTTGGGCGCGCCGGAGCTGTCGGCCTGGGGTTGTTCCAGCAGGACGCCCCAACCGGCGGGGCTGGCGCCCCATTCCAGGGACTGGCGACCGGGGACGATGAGGTACGAGTAGTCGATGAGGCGCTGGGTGCTGCGCCCGAAGGTGATGGACTCCTCGCGGAGCAGCTGGGAGCCGGGCTCGTGGCGGTAGGCCCGGGCGGTGATGGTGGTCGTGGGCGTGTCCGCGGCCAGCAGCGATTGGGTGGTCTCGCCGCAGCATAGGTCCTGCGGGGAGTGGTGGTCGTTGGTGCCGATGGTGATGGTCCGGGGCGGGCGCGGGCCTTCCTTGATCATCATGCCCACGATGGGGCCGTGGGGCGAGCGGTCCAGGTCGGTGTGGTACCAGTCCGAGTCGTCGCCATTCCCGTCCCGGACGCTGGGGTAGGAATTGGGGTCGCACGGATTGGCCCCCGCGCACATCCGCCAGGTGTCCTTGGTGGGCTCGCCGTAGGGGTTGCGGGGCGGGGAGTAGTCGGTCGGCAAGCCGAAGGGGGACGTGCAGGAGCAGACGTCGGTGGGCTGCTGGAAGACCCCGGTGCCCCAGGGCGCGGGCTGCTCGAACCAGGACGGGAAGGCGATCCCGTGGTAGCCGTCCTTCATGGCGGGGGGGGTCAAGGGGGGCGGCAGGGTGGGGTTGAGGCCCGGGCCCGAGGGCACAATGGACGACGGATTGAAGGGACTGGCGGGGTTCTCGAAGGGCACGATGGGGGCGGGCGGGGCGTTGGTCCACATGTCCACCCGGCTCGGACGCGCGAGGGCGGCGTCGAGATCCAAGCTGCCGCCGGGGCCGATCATGCCGGTGCTGGAGAGGAAGGCGTTGGGGTCGGCGGGCTGGGAGCAGGTGCCGTACCAGGGCTGGAGGACCATGCCTCCGGGGAGCTCGATGCGGGTGGGAGTGCGCAGGTTGGACCCGCCGAGGAAGGAACCGGGAGAGCCGATGAGATCGCGGGACCGGAACTCCTGCTTGAGGGCCATGCCCAGGATGGGTGTGAACCCGCCGGATTCGGGGAAGAGTTCCTGGAAGTCGGCGAGGGGGTTGCCGAAGGCGTCGTAATGGAAGCGGCGGCGTGAGAGGGGCGCGGAATCCCCGATCAGGGAGTCGTCTCGTTGGGCGAGACGACCGAGCCCGTCGAAGGCATCGGCGATGCGCCGGGCCTTGTCCTGTTGTTCCTGGGCCCAGGGGTAGACGTAACGCTCGCGGGGGCGGCCGTAGGGGTCGTACTCGATGACCTTGTGCAGCTCACCGGGCACGACGATGTGCGTGGGACGGTCTTGGACGTCGCGGGAGAACCACTGGTACTGGTCCGTCGGGCGATGGAGGTCCCGCTCCGTGATCATCATGCCCAGCGGGATGTCGTTGGAGGGGACGGCGGGCTTGGGGAGGCTGTGGAGGTCAAAGGTGGGATAGGAGCTCGGATCCACGTAGGGAGGAGCCGAGGGTACGAAGGTCGGATTGTCCAGGTGATCTTCGTAGACCCGGCAGCCGTCCACCTTCAGCGTGCCAGCCGTGGATGAGCAGAGCAGGCGGTCCTTGTCGAAGGTCTTGTGGCTATCGGCGGGAGGCGGGTCCAGAGAGGGTCCGATGTGCGGGTCGCACGCGTTGTAGCCGGTGAGGGGGGGCGTGGGGGCTGGAAAGCCGGGAATACCGGCCCCTTGGGTGAAAGGGCTCCACGAAGGACCGCTGCCGTTCTCACGCCCCGCGTCGTCGTACAAGTGAAAGCGCCCCTCGCCGCCGGGCGAGGACGTGTTCTCCACGTATCCCAGCTCGTTGTAGAACGTGGTGCTCAGCCGCGTGGGAAACGCCGCGTTGGAGTACAGGCTGGTCCCGTTCGTCGAGGCCGGGATGTCCGAGGCGTTGGCCGCGAGGACCGACGAGTACAGCAGGGGGAAGGGCGGATTGGGCGTACCCACGCGGTAGCCCCAGTCGGCGTCGATGCGCGGGCGCCCGAGGTCATCGCGCCAGATCATGTGCAGTTGCAGATTGGCGTCCAGGGGCCATGCCGGGTTGAGCGTGAAGTTGCCGTCGGGCCCCGTGCCGCCGGGGACGCCGGGCACGATCGGCCCGCCGCCGGGGGTCACGCAGGAGTCGCCGGGCTGGGGCCCGCGCTGGGCCTCGAGCACCGCGTCGATGTCGCCGGTCTTGGGGTTGCGGATGAAGTAGGTGTCGTGGAGGTGGTAGTCGGCGGCCGCGGTGGCGGAGATGGCATCGTCGTAGCCCGACGGCGCCCCGTTGCTCGCGCACACGGCGATGAGGATGGGCTCGTTGGCGCGGTTGGTGGCGATCTTGGTGACCGTGATCGAGCCGCCGCCGCAGCCGACGCACCCGCCCACGACGCTGGCGGTGGCGCCCGAGGCGGTGTAGACGGTGGACCGGGTCTGCCAGGGCGCATCGACGGACTGGGAAACGACGGCGCCCGTGAACTGGTCGATGTTGGCCCGTTGCTCCTGGTACACACGCCCCAGCTCGTCGTAGGACCAGCGCGCCAGGGCGCGCCGGGACGACAGCGTCGAGGCGTCGGGGGCATAGCCCAGCTCGCCGCTGTTCCACGAGCCGGTGACCAGGCCGCCATTCCACTCGGAGAGGAGGGCGGCAGAGGTGAGTCGCGACTGGTTGTCGTAGTCGAAGAGCGAGTGAGGGGCGGCGGGGCCGTTGACGCCGATGACGCGCCCGCGGAAATCGTAGAAGTAATCTGTTTGCTCGATGGCGTTGGTGCCGTAGGTGCCCCCCGAGCCGGGGCGCGTGTTGTACCGCTGCTCGCTCTTGAGCAGCCCGTTGCCCGCGTGATCGCCGGCGGTCTCGTCGCCGTAGACGTAGCGGACGGTGTCCACGAAGCTGCCCGGCGTGGTACCGCGGCTGGCGCCGATCACGCGCCCCGTGGCGTCGTCGTAGGCCACGCGGTTCATCGTGCCCGCCGGGGTCATGGTCTGGTAGAGGCGGCCCAGGGCGTCGTAATCGAGTTGCGTGGCGTCCCAGGCGAGGGACTCGGAGCCAAGATCCGTGTACCGATCGATGGTGAGGAGGGAACGCCCGTTGTTGGTGTAGTTGAACCCCCGGAACTCGCCCCGCACGAACCCCGAGGCGGTGGCCACGGACGCCAACACGCGCAGCGGATCGCTCCCGGCCGTCGCGGTCGGGCTCACGAGGCTGGCCGGGTTGGCCGTTGAGGTGAAGTTGAGGGTGAGGTTGAACCAGTCATTCTGCCGCTGGGGCGCGAGCAAGAGCGATGCGCTGGGCAGGCCGTCGAGCGTGAGGACGCTGCACTGGGCTGGGGCGTACCAGGAAACGAGATCACGGCTCCCGAGGGGGTCGTTCTCGGCACCATCGAGGTTGACGCGCGGGAACTGGAGGGCCACGGGGCGTCCGTCGGAGAGGGCGGAGTAGGAAATCTGCTGGACATGCCCGTCGGGCCCGCGCGAGCGGAAGAGGCGACCCCAGGCGTCGTAGGCGTACCCGCGATCGCGGCGCAGGAGATCGCCGCCCGAGTCGCTGGCGAATCCGGCGGGGATCGTGGCGTTGCCGCAGTCGGTGCTGGTGGAGGCGTCTGTGACGGACCGGCTCGGGCGCCCGGTGATGTCATCGTACTCGACGTAGTCGATCCGATTGGAGCTCGCGCCCACCGGCGTGCGGGTGAACTGGACGAGCCCGTCGCGGGTGAAGTAGCTCGCGCGGGTCCAGGTGGACTGGGCGTCGCCGTTGTGCGCGCCCGAGACCGCGGGGAGGTGGACGGTGACCTGGCGCACGCGCAGGGAATCGGTGTCGGCGATGTAGTCCAGCTGGGTGAGGGGGGCGTTGCTGGTGGTCGTGGGGTCCGAGGCCTTGCCGTCGAAGCGGCGGACGGAGGCGATCAGGGGCCGGACGATGGCGTAGCCGCCGCGGGTGATAGAGACGGGGGCGGAGTTGGAGTCCTCCCCCAGGTATGCGGACGTGGACAGGTAGCTCAGGGTGGTGGCGCCCGAAGTGTCCTCGCCGCTTCGGACGCAGACGGCCTTGGCAAAGCCCGTCATGGGGCCGGAGGCAACGCGGGTGATGTTCATGACCAGCCCGGCGTCGGTGGGGTCCGCGGGTGCCAGGGCAGAGGCGGGCATGCTGGCGGGCGTGGCGATGCGATCGACGCACCCGGCTGCGTCGCGGTGCACATCGGTCATCCAGCGGCGGAAGGAGCCCGAGCTTGTGGGCTCGTTGTCGGAGACGAGGACGCCCAGGGACTGGCCGGCCTCGTCGAAGAAGCACGTAGTCCAGGCGGTGGAGGAACGCTTGACGGTGGTGCTGGACTTCCAGGCCTGGACGTATCCGCCGGGGATGGTCGAGAAGTTCGGGTTGGTGGTGTAGGTGTACGACTCCTCGATGTCGGGGGCGTGGTTGGCTTCGCCGGGGCGGATGGTCTTGGAGACGCGGCCGCTGGCGTCGTACTCAAGGACGAGGGAGGCGAAGGGGAGCAGGGCCGCGTCGGTGGCGGTCTCGAGGCCCGCCTCCAACGATGAGGCGCTGCTGCCGGGGCCAACGTGAAATCGACGGCAGCCCTCCTCGCCCACCACCATGCGGGGCTGGTGCGGGTAGCCTGGTACCGTGGCGGAGTGGTTCTGGGTCCAGTAGCGGTAGTAGCGGTAGCGATTCAAGGCCGGGCTGGCGGCGATCTCGACGTGCGCGAACTTCAGGTCGCCATCGAGGCCGCCGGGCTGGTTGGCGGCGTAGTAGGAATATGAAATCGTGGCCAGGCGGGTGGTACCGTCCGATGCCCAGACTACCACCTCACTCAGCCGCGCGGCGCCGTAGGAAAACGCGAACGTACGCCCGGCCCCGTCCGTCATGCGCAGCACGCGTCCGGAGTCGTCGAACCCATCGGTGCACGCTGTCGCGGCGTTGGAGGCATGCCCCACGAACAGGGCCCGGTCGGCGCCATCGACGATGCGCCACAGGCGCCCGGCCAAGGATGCGGAGTTGTGAAAAGCGCTCGTGCCCAGGAAATCGGCCCGATTACCCGCCGCGTCGAAGTAGGTCCAAAGATCGGGCTGGCCGTCGGCGGCTGCGGTGTGGACGATGGCGCCGGCGGCGCCGTTCACGCCGCGGAAGGTGCCGGATGTAGAGCCGCCGTAGCGCAGGAAAGAGGCGTAGCGGTCCCCGCCGTAGACGAGGAACACGCGATCACCGGCCGCGACCACCTCGGGCCAGGCGGTCTGGTGCCAGTTCCAGCCCTGGAGCGAGTCCGCGGCCACGGGGGGGTTGTTGACCCCCTGGGGGAGCCCGTGAAAGAAGGTGCGGCCGATGATCACGGCGGGCCCGCGCGTCGGGAGCGAGAATTCCACGTCCGTGGGCGCGTAGGCCCCGTCCAGCAGGCGCACAACGTCGTCGCCTGCCGAGCGCTGCAGTCCCTCCTGCCACGGGTTGCCCGAGAGGGCAAGGCCCAGGAGGTTGGGCTCGCGAGACGATCCATCCAGGTTGACGCCACAGGCGCCGGGGGCGAGGGGCATGGGTTGCAGGAGCGGCGCTGGCAGGGCGCTGGCCGACCGGAGTTGGGCCAAGTCCGGGCTCAGGATCGCTGGAGCCTGGGCGTTCGCGGCCGAAGGCTGTGCGGTGAAGAAGGCAACCGCGAAGATGCAGCCAAGGCCAGCTCGAAGAGACGTCATCATGGCACGGCTCCGGGGTGGAGGTCGGGTGCGGCCGCAGGGCGGCCCTTGAGCGCGAAGGTGTAACAGATGGACCCTGGCGTTGCAACCCACGGCGACGTACGCGGGAGGAGGAGTGTGGATGAGCTGTCGTATGTCAGATCCGCATAGCAACTCTCAACAAGTTCTTCGTAGAAGAGGGATGTTCGTGGCCCTGTGCGCAGACACGAAGAGTCAATCAGGTGAAGATTGCGCTATGTCCAGAAAGTCATCATTAGAACGATGCCAGAGCCGGGTGAGAGTGGTGTTCATGCGCGAGTTGCGGCGCGATACGAGAATCGGGTATGTTCACTGGTGCTGTGAGAAGGAGCAACAGATGACTCAGATCTTTGTAAGACGCTTGCGGATGCAGGGGTGGTGCGTGGTGGGATGTCTTGGGGCGGCGTGTTTCGTCGCGACAATTCCCGCGGCGAATGTGCACGCCCAGACGCCGCCCTCGACTGCCACCGCCGGTTCCGGCACTGTGGTGTTGAAGCAACTGGGAATCGATCCACAAGCTCTGGCTGCTGCGGGCGTTACGGCGGTGCAGGCGAGCTCCTTGGTCGCCGCGGCGCGGTCGTACATGGACACCCACTCGGCGGTGCATCAGGCCGCGTTGGTCCGCGTCGCAACGGCCCGCGCTCTGGCCCGCCGCTTGGATCACTCGACGGCGGCCCCGGGTCAAGAGGCCGAGAGCGGGGCTGCCTTGGCGGCTGCTCGTGCCGAGCTGGCGAGTGCGGAGGCCGCGTGGTCCGGGCAACAGGAGGGGCTCGCAAACGCGGCGACCGCGGCGGCGGGATTGGACGAGGCGGTTCGGGGCCGACTGGATCGCGTGCGGGCGAATCGCAAGTGGGGTCTGCCCATCGAGTACGCGGTTGTGGATCGTACCGACGAGGAGTGGAAGCGCCTCGCCGCTGCGATCCATGCAGTCCACGAGGGGGATCGCCCCAACGCCACCCCTGCGAACCAGGAATCGGTGAACTTGGTGGCGGTATCACGTGCCCATGTCGAGGTCGCAGGTGCCATCGATCGTCTTCAGGTGCAACTGACGGCGATCCGTGAGGCCTGGGTGACCGCCGAGCAGGCTCCTGCCCCGCCGCGCTGAGGTCCCGGTGTGTGGGCCTTGGGCTGGATCGGCGTGGCAACCCATCGGGCCGAACTCCTGTGGTTGTCGGTGCTGAATGACCAGTCCTGGGTAGGCGACGATTCGAGGAGTGTCCATGCAAGGCCGATTGAGTTGGAGATCGCGTGAGGCTCGTGCAATCCGGCGTGGTCACACGCGCAGTGGTACTGTGCCCTCTCGGAAACTCTGTCGATCGTGGTGCTTGGCGATCCTGTCGGTTGCGTGGTGCGCCCTGAGCCTTGCGCATTCCAAGGGCCCCGACAACGGCGGTACCACGCTCGCCGGCCAGCTCGACCTCGCCCGCCTCGTCGATCTCGCCGCGGACCGGCTCAGGCTTTCGGTCACCTACGACCCCCAGGCCCTGCGGGCCACGGTGACGATCCGCGCCGCGGCGTCGCTGACCGACGAGGAGCTCTGGTCTCTTGCCAACCAGTCCCTCATCGCGCAGGGCCTGGCCACGATCCGCACCCCCAGCGCGACCACGGGCGGGTCCATCGGCGCCGCGGCGTCCGTCGGAACCTCCTGGCCCCCGGCCGACACCACATTCAGTGTCGTGAAGATCGCCGAAGCGGCCCAGTCTGCCCGAGTGGAGCCCGAGCGCGCGATAGGCGAATCCCTGTTCGAAGGTCGAGCGCCCGGCTTTGCCACCGTTGTGCTCCGCCCCCGCCACGCCACCTCCAAGGACCTGCTCGAGGCCGTCCGGGCCCTGGTCAGCAAGGCCGGGGGCGCCGCCAGTGAACTGGGCAAGGACGGCCTGCTCCTCATCTCCGACACCACCCCGCGCCTCACCCAGATCGCCCGCGTGCTCGAGTCCCTCGACCGCCCCGACCCCGAGGTCTCGATCGAGGAGTACCACCCCGGCTTCGTTCCCGCGGCGTCCCTCGTCGCCTCCATCACGACCGTCACCACCAAGGCCGACGTCGTGCGCGGGCACAAGGCCGCCGGCGATGTCGTCGTCTCATCGGGCGGCCAGTCGGTCATCATCGTCTCCCCGAAGAACGATCTCGAGTCCTGGCGTGCTCTGGTCAAGCAGCTCGATCAGCGCCAGCCGGTGGAGACCCGGACCTACATCCCCAAGATCTTCGCCGTCCGTGACGTGGCCAAGCTCATCGAGCAGCAGGTCAAGGAGGTCCCGCTCCCCGGCGTCGGCACACCCGATGACCGTTGGCGCCTGGTGGTCGACGAGCTTACCGGCAGCCTGGTCATCACCGCCGCGCCCCCGCAGCACGAGCAGATCGAGGCCATCCTGGCACGCCTGGACGCCGCCCAGGGCTCCGCCATGCCCGTGCGCTCCTTCCCCATCCGCAACCGCCCCGTCTCGGACGTCCTCAAGACCCTCCAGAACCTGATCGCCGCCGGCGTGCTCGACGCCGCAACCCAGACCTCGCCTCCGCCCTCTTCCCCGCTCCTGCCCGGGCCTCCCGGGCCCTCCCGCGCCACCGCCGAGAACCCCATCAAGGCGGCGGTGTCACCGTCTGCATCGATCGGATCGACGTCTCTGGCGTCACCATCGCCGACCTCGTCCCCGGCGTCCGCGGGCTCGTCCCCGTCCTTCCGGGGCCAGCGCCTCAACCTCACGGCCGACGAGGGGACCAACACGCTGATCGCCGTGGGCGAGCCCAGGCTCCTCGCCCAGCTCGAGGCCCTCCTCAAGACCATCGACGTCCGTCAGCCCCAAGTCATGCTCGAGGTGATGCTGGTGAGCCTCAACGACTCGGACGCGAAGAACCTGGGCAACGAGCTCGAGCGTGTCAACACCAGCGCCGGCACCACCACACGCCTCTCCTCGCTCTTTGGCCTCAGCACCGCCAGCGCCGTGGCCAGCCAGGCCACCCGCACGGTGGGCGATGCCGCCGGGTTCACCGGGGCTGTCCTGAACCCCGGCGACTACAGCGTGGTGGTGCGTGCCCTGGAGACGGTGAGCAGGGGCCGCCAGTCCAGCCTGCCCCGGGTGCTGGTCAACAACAACGAGCAGGCCCAGTTCTCCAGCACGCTCCAGCAGCCCGTGACCACCCAGCGGGCCACCGACCAGACGACCACCACGTCGTTCGCGGGGTTCGAGGACGCGGGCACCAAGATCTCCATCCGCCCCCAGATCGCCGAGGGCGACCACCTGGTCCTGCAGTACTCGTTGTCGCTCAGTTCCTTTGTGGGCAGCGCCGCCGGCGGCGTGCCCCCGCCGCGCCAGCAGAACGAGGTCACCAGCATCGCCACCATCCCCGACGGGCACACCGTGGTGGTGGGGGGGTTGGAACTGGTCACCAACAGCGACGGGGGCTCGCAGGTGCCCCTGATCGCCAGGATTCCCATCCTGGGCGAGCTCTTCAGGAACCGGGGCACGAGCATGAGCACGACCCGCTTCTACGTCTTCATCCGCGCCACGGTGCTGCGTGATCAAGGGTTCGAGGACCTCAAGTACCTCTCAGGAACCGCCCACGCCCAGGCGGGCGTGGACGACGGCTGGCCGGTGGTGGAGCCGAGGGTGATCAAGTAGGAAGAGGGCACTGGGGAATGGGCAGTGGGCAATGGGAAAGGACGGAGCAGGGGAGGAAGTGAGGAAGAGAGCAGGGGAGCGGTGCGAGCCCGAGGCGCAAGCGAGGGCTCTTGGATTTGCACGCGGGGAGCCCTGGGGAGCAGAGCGAGCAACGAGCCCGGAGCGTGAGCGACGGGCCACTCGAGCCATCGACGTGTGCGGGAAGTAACGGAGCAACGGGACGAACGAAGCGATGTTCCAGAACGCGGCCACACATACCGCCGACGTCATCGAAGCCAAGCCCGGCGCGAGCGGACCAACCTCGCTCATCGCCGCGGACCCGGTCGGTGCACCCAGCCCCGAGTTCCTGCGCCTGATCCCCCAGGAGTTCGCGCGGAGGCACCTGATCCTCAGCGCGGGCCCGGTCGAGGCCGAGGCCGCGGACCCAGCCTCGCGATCATCCACCCATGCTTCCCAGTCGATGCAGCGGGCGAGCGATTCGCCATCCCCGGGCGAGTCAGCCCAGGGTTCTTCCAACGCTCCCAATCCTCGCGGCGCCCGCGCCGAGTTGCTCTTGGTCTCGGCCTCCACTCGCCCCGCCCCCATCCACAACGTCGGCGTGCGCCTGGGCCGTCCGGTCGTCACGCAGGTCATGGACGCCGAGCCCCTCGCCGCCGCCATCGACCGGGCCTACGCGGCCCATCACGCGTCGCGGAGCGGTTCCAGCGGTGACGATCGCGGCCCCGCCCACGACCCCGACAACGGGCTTCCGCCCACATCAGAGCTCGAGATCGGCCCCGAGCCCGACGTCGACGAGGAACTCCGCTCCGTCCTGGCCAACTCCGACAACGATCTCCTGCACGTGCAGGGCAAGGCGCCGATGGTCCGCCTGGTCGACCTGCTCCTCTTCGAGGCCGTGCAGCGTCAGGCCAGCGACATCCACATCCAGCCCTTGAGCGACCGCACACTCGTGCGCTACCGCCTCGACGGCGTCCTCCACACGGTGCGCGAGCTGCCGCCTCGCGCCCTGCCGCCGATGGTCGGGCGCGTGAAGGTCATGGCGAGGCTCGACGTGGCCGAGCGGGGCGCCCCGCAAGACGGCCGCGCCACGGTGACACTTGGTCGCGGCGAGTCCAGCCGCGCTGGCCCCTCCGACGCCCGCCGCATCGACCTGCGCATCAGCACGCTCCCCACCACCTACGGCGAGCGCGTCGTCATCCGCCTCCTCGACACCGCCCGCTCGCCCCACCTCCTCCGCTTCGCGGCCCTGGGCATGCCCCCGGAGGTCGAGCGACCCTTCCAGGCCGCCATCGCCCGTACCAGCGGCATCGTGCTCTCGACGGGGCCCACCGGCAGCGGCAAGACGACCACGCTGTACACCACGCTGGCCTGGATCAGCGGTGGAAGTGGGCAAACGCACAACGCACAGCACACAACGCACAACAAAGAACAGCTCATAGCACACGGCTCACAGCGCACAGCGCACATTCAGGAGGCCTCTTCCGGGGTTGAGCGTTGTGCGTTGAGCGTTGAGCGTTCTCTTCCTCCCTCGCCTCGTCCGTCCCCATTGCCCACTGCCCATTCCCCATTGCCTTCTCCCTCCTCCGACCTCAACATCATGACCATCGAGGACCCGGTCGAGTACGACCTCTCGATCGCCGGGCTCTCGATCAGCCAGACGCAGCTCAACACCAAGAAGGGAGTCACCTTCGCCGCCGGGCTGCGCCACATCCTGCGCCAGGACCCCGACGTGATCAT
>JBGAOG010000002.1:0-79861 GCA_044221985.1 Phycisphaerales bacterium | reverse complement strand
AGAACGGCGAACAATCCGAATAAACGCATGGCTTTGGCAGAAAAAGAATCTCAGTCCGAAGATTTGCGGGTGGTCTGATACACCGTCGCGATCATGAAGAGCGCCAAGGCCGGGACCAGCATCGCGGCCAGCGTCGTGAGCGCGGTGCGTGCGGCGCCCCATCGCCTCGGGAGCACGCGTCCGGTGATGAGCGAGCACATGAGCACGGGGATGAGCGTGACGGAGAGGATCGCCGCGGCCGCCATCGCGAAGGTCTTGGTGAACGCCAGCGGCTTGAACAGGCGGCCGGCCTCGCCGCCCAGCACGAACACGGGCAGGAACGACGCCGTGATGATGAGCAGGGAGAAGAACAGCTGCGGGCCGACCTCCTTCGCCGCCGCCGCCATGATGTCAACCCGCGGCGTGGGCGCCAGCCCGCCCAGGAGTCGCTCGTCCTCGCGGTCGAGGTGCTTGTGCCCGTTCTCGACCATGATGACGGCCGAGTCGACCACGACCCCGATCGAGATGGCGATCCCGCCCAGCGACATGATGTTCGCGTTGATGCCCAGCAGGTGCATGGCGAGCAGGGCCGCCACCACGCTCGAGGGCACGACGACCACCGCGACCAGCTCGCTGCGCAGGTGGAGCAGGAACAGGATGCACACCAGCCCGACGACAATGATCTCCTCCACCAGGGTGTCGCGCAGGGTCGCGATGGAGCGGTGGATCAGCTGCGAGCGGTCGTACGTGGGCTTGATCAGCACGCCCGGGGGCAGCCCGTCCTCCAGCGCGGCGAGCTTGGCCTTCACGTCCGCGATGACCTTGAGGGCGTTGGCCCCGAACCGCGCCACCACCACGCCCCCCACCGCCTCGCCCTGGCCGTTGAGCTCGCCCACGCCCCGGCGCATCTCCCCGCCGATCTGCAACGTGGCGACCTCGCCCAGCAGGATCGGCGTGCCGGCATTGCCCAGGCCCACGGGCACCTTGGCGAGGTCGTCCAGGCCCCGGAGATAGGCCCGGCTGCGGACCATGTACTCGGTTTCCGAGAGTTCGACGACCGAGCCGCCCACGTCGTTGTTGGAACGCTGGATCGCCATCATCACGTCCCGCAGCGCCAGCCGGTAGGCCCGCAGCTTGAGCGGGTCGAGCACCACCTGGTACTGGCGGACGAATCCGCCGATCGACGCCACCTCCGAGACATCCTCCACCGAGGTCAGCGGGTAGCGGAGGTACCAGTCCTGGAGGCTGCGCAACTGGGCGAGGTCGAGATTGGCCGACGCCAGCGGCTCGCCGGAGACGGGATCGGTCCCCGGCTGCTCAAAGGCGCGCACCAGGGCCAGGCGGTCGCGCCGGGCGGGCGGAGCGGCGTCGGGAGAGGCGTACCACCGATCCTGCTCGGAATCCCGCCACAGGCCCTTGGGATGGGCGGGGCTGAAGTAGCCCGGGTGGAGAACGTACTGGTACACCCAGCCCACGCCCGTCGCGTCGGGCCCCAGCTTGGGCTCGGCTCCCCGCGGCAGGCGGTCGCGCGCGAAGCTCAGGTATTCCAGCACGCGGCCGCGCGCCCAGGAGATGTCCGTCCCGTCCTCGAAGAGCACGTAGACGAACGACTGCTCGAACATGCTGTAGCCGCGAACGACCGTGGACCCCGGCACCGCCAGCATCGCGCTCGCCAGCGGGTACGTCACCTGCTGGTCAACCACCTCCGGGTTCTGGCCCGGGTACTCGGTCGTGACGATCACCTGGACGTCCGACAGGTCCGGGATCGCGTCCAGCCGGATGTGGTCGATGCTCCACACGCCGCTCCCCACCAGCATCGCGGCCAGCATCAGCACCATGAGGCGGTTCCTGATCGAGATCTCGATGAGCCGGGCGATCATGGGTCACTCCGCTCCCTTCGAACCGTCCGCCGGACGCACCACCGACCCGCACTCCTTCATGTCCTGGGCGTAGTAGGGATTGGCCACTTCCTTCGATCGCTGGAGCCAGTCGGCCTTGGCCATCGGGCAGTGCAGCACCCACAGGTTGGCCGACACCCGCGACGATGGCGGCATCGCGTCGACCAGCGCGATCACGCTGGCACTGACGCCCTTGAACGCCTCGCGCTGGTGGTCCAGCGGGTGGCCCTTCAGGCCCTGGGCGGCGGAGGTCGCCTCGGACACCAGCCGGATCGCTTCGGCGCCCGACACCTCGCCCTGCAAGGCCCGCACCGCCGAGATCAGGGCTTCTGGAGCGAGCGGGTGATCGCTCTCCTGCACCGCCCCAAGCCCCTCGACCAGCACGAGGTACGCCTCCACCACCGCATCCACGCGCCCCTGCGCGACCGTCGAGAGCGGAATCGAGCCCCGGCGCACGCGTTCACCAGAGGCCGCCCCGCTCGCCTCCCGTTGCCCCAGGAACTTCGCCACCGCCTCGCGCAGGCGGCTCTCGGAATCGAGCAGGAACTGCCCGCTGGTGACCACCGACTCGCCGGGCTCCAGGCCCGACACCACCTCCACCAGGCCCTGGTCCCCCGCGCGCCCCACGGACACGCTCCGCGGCTCGAAGCGCCCCGGGCCCGCGCTGACGAACACCAGCCGGGTCTGGCCCGTGTCGATCACCGCCTCGCGTGGGATCAGCGTCACCGGCTCGGCGCTCCCGGCGTCGATCTCGACGATCGCATACATGCCCTGGCGGAGGAGGCCTTCGGGATTCGGCACGGCGATCCGCGCCAGCCCCGTCCGCGTCATCTCGTCGAGGCGGGGATGCACGAACACCACCTCGCCCTCCACGCCCAGATCGTCCACTCGGACCGTCGCCTTCTGCCCCACCCGCAGGCGGCCCAGGACCCGCTCGGGGACGCGAGCCTCGAGCCACATCGTCGAACGGTCGCCCAGGCGGAGCACGACCTGCCCCGCCGCCACCGCCGAGCCCGCATTGACGCCGGCCTTCTCGATCACCACCCCGTTCATCGGCGACTGGAACGTCACCACGGGCGGCGCGTGCTCCATGCCCCCGAATGCCGCGATCTGCTCAGCGGTCAGGCCCAGGGCCGCCAGCCGCAGTTCCGCCGCCGACACCAGCGTCGCCCCCAGGTCGTCCCCTTCGCGCCCCGGGCCCTGCCTCGCGGCGGGCGCGGACTTCCTGGCCGCGATCAGCTCCTCGATGGCGAGTTGCAGGTCCGGGCTGTACAGGTCGAACATCGGATCGCCCTTGCGGACGGCCATCCCGTCGGTGTTCGCGTGCAGGGTCTGGATCCAGCCCGAGACGCGCAGCGCGATGTCACGCCGCCCCGACTCGGGTTCGACCACGCTGGCCATCGCACGCACGTGCTGCGCCAGCGGGCCCTCCACCACGACCGCCATGCGCACGCCCATGTTCTGCACCACGCTCGGATCGATCACCACGGCGCCGGGCGCTCCGGCCCCGCCCGCCGACCCCGTGCTCCCATCGCTCGTCACCAGCGGCGTCAGCTTCATGTGGCACAGCGGGCAGTCGCCGGGATGATCCTGGATGACCTGCGGATGCATGCCGCAGGTCCACAACTGGCGCACCCCGTCCTTGGCCTCGCGCGACCCCTCGCCCGAGGCGACCGCGGACCCGTCCCGATCCTCGGACGCGGCGAACCAACGCTCCAGCTTCAAATGCCATCTCGCTCCCGCGTACACGCCGCCCGCCGTGAAGAGCACGAGAAGCGCCAGGGAACCGAGGCGACCACGGCGGGCCGATGATGGAGCCGAGTGCTCGGCCCGTGCTGGGACGTTCTTAGGGCTCATGCGTTGCCTCCTGGGAAGTCGCGGGCGCCAGGTCGGCCCGCGAGGCGATCGCGGCCGACGGGATTGACGCGGCCGGCACGCCACAGGCCACGGTTTCGATATCCGTCCCCATCAGCGCCTCGAGCTCGGCCAGCCTCTTTTCTCGCGAGGCCCTCGCCTCGGCGATCATGGAACGAACATCCAAGGACATCCCCTCGGCCTCGATCACGTCGGCGTAGCTCCCGGCCCCGGAGGCGTACGCCCGTCGAGCCAGGGCCGCCGCCCGCTCGCCCAGCGGGAGCAGCGTCCCCTCGAAGAACGCCCCTTGACGCTCGTCGTTGCGCAGCGCCACCAGCGTGCCCACCACCGTCGCGGCACGATCGCTGCGAGCCTGGCGCAGCATCGCCTCTCCGGCCCGCAGCATCGCCTCGGCCTCGCGGATCCCCCCGCGGATCTCGCGCACGGCCGTCGGAAGCATCACCATCGCGTCCAAGGCCTGGGACACGCTCCCCGTCGCCATGATCGACGCGCTGACATCCGGCAGCCACCGCAGGCGCGCCAGCTCCAGCGCGTCGGCGCGTCCCCGGACCTGCTGCGCCAACGCCCCAAGCTCGGGATTGCGCTCGGCCGCGGCGAGCAGCACCTGGTCGTCGGACGCCGCGAATGCCCGGGGTCGGTCCGGGGCGGGCGAGAGCGGGGCGTGTGGGTCACGCGCCAGCATCGCGTTGAGCATCGCCCGCGTCGCCGAGTGCTCCGCGTCGAGGGTCAGCAGGGCGTTCTCCAGCGTACGGAGCCCCTCCTCGGCCCGGACCAGGTCCCGCTGCACGCCCCCCGCGCGCGCCGCGGCCCGCACCAGGTCCATCCCCAGGCGGGCCAGGGCCAATCGCTCACGCTGAATCTCCCGCGCCCGCGCCAGCCTCTCAAGCTCGGCCCAGGACGAGAGCACCCGACGTTGCACGTCGAACTTCATCGCCCGGAATTTCTCCCCCGCGGCCCGGGCCTCGTCCAGCGCCAGCCGCCCCCGCTGGCGGACCTTGCTCGGAAGCTCGAGGCTCATCGAGGGATCGAACCCCGCCGAGAACGTCTGGCGGTCGAACGACTTCATCCGCTCGGACGAGAACATGTACGAGTACCCGAGCTGCACGTTGGAGTTCGGATACGCCGACGCCATCTCGACCCGCTGCACCGCGGCCTGCCACTCGAAGTACGCCGCTTCCAGCTCGCCGTTGGCCAGCAACGCGCGGTGCAGCGCGTCCCGCCACGTCGGGGACTCCGGAAGTTCGGGGAGCGTGCGTGCTTCGATACTGGTCTCATAGGCCGTGCCGGCGTTCGCCAGGCGCGAGCGCTCGGCTTCCGCGCCCGGCGGCTCCAGCGCGCAGCCACCCAGTGCCGCGATCACGAGGGCCGCGCCCGCGGCGTGAGCGAACGTCTGGCGCGAGCCCCGTCGCCCATCGGCGCGGATCGTGATATCAACACGGGCGCGGCCAGGCGCCCCCGCGTCGCAAAGACCGACCTTCATGGGAATCTCCAGGTTGTGGGGATCTCCGCCTCGCCCCACGAAAGGACGCGGGGCAACGAACCGACGGGGCCAACCGCGCCATGGGCGCGCAGTGCCGCCACGTCAGCGACGGGCTAGATCATCCACACGCACAGGAGAGACTGGATCGAGTTCGCCGGGCGATGGGGCACCGGATCGCGCACAACCCAGCCCACACGCGAAGCCTCGCCCCCGAGAGGCAGAATCCCGATGATCACCGGCGGAGCGGTCCACAGCGATTCGACCGGCGAATTCCTGGACTCGCGTGCCGGGGCCCTGGGCTCATCCTGCTCGGGCTCTCCGCAGCAGCAGGCGTCCTCCTCCGCCGCGGGCATGCCCGCCTCTTCAGCGCCGCCCATGCAGCACGAGCAGGGCAGCGCCGGCCCCGCCGACGCCGAACACGCCTCGCCCATCTCCCCGCCCATCATCGCGCACGACGCCACCCTCAGCCCAGGACTGGACTGGATCGCGAGCGCCAACGCGAGAATGAGGCGAGTCAGTAGGTGCATGCCCGGTCCACAATATACCATACCGCCGATCCGCTGGTTCGGATAGGTCCGCCCATGCTATCGGGCGTTATGGGCCTGTGCTGCAGCGGTTCGGGAGCAGGTCCACCCGACCCCCGCGGGTCGGCCTATCTGATCGGCTATGCTGACTTGGGGTCGCCGCCTCGCCCCGGGAGATCGCCATGCGTACCGCCGGCACCGCCCTCGCCCTCTGCGCCTCCGCGGCCCTCGCCCAGAACTCCACGCGGATCTCCGTCGAGGCCTCCACCGACAACCTCAACTGGAGTTCCTCGATCGGCGGCACTTCGCCCCTCACCTGCTACTTCCGAGTCACGATCACCAAGACCGGGCCTTCGCCCGTTGCCGGCTTCGGCTCGATGATCTACCAGCCGGTCATCGATGCCTCGCGCGCCGGCCCCAACTTCACCGTCCTCCCCTTCTCCAACATCCAGACCGGCGTGCCCGACGGCCTGGGCCTGCCCGCCCTCCTCGGACGCCTCAATCCATTCGCCGCCAACCCCATGTCGTCGGGTACGTCGGGTGTCCTCACCGCCTTCGTCGAGGGCAACTCCGTCCGCTTTGCCGGCTCCCGCTGCACGACGCCGACCACCAACGTCGCCTGGGGCATCCCCAGTGAGCAGCGCGCACCAATCCTCGCCGGGACGAACTTCAACGCGTCGTCTTCCGTGGGGGTCTTCAAGTTCGCCGCCACGTTCAACGATCCAGGGCTCGTGTGGGTGGATGTGCCGTATTCCTCGATCAACTCCCCCCGCGACCCCGTGTGCTACTGGTACACCTCCCCCACCGGCACCGGGAACCCCGTGCGCACGCTGGTGGACCCGGCCGACATCCGCGCCGCCCAGGTCTTTCTCGGCGGCAACCCGTGCGCGCTCGGCGGCACCTTCATCACCCGAGACCCGCGCTCCATGTCCACCCTTGCCGGGCGGCGTGCCGCCTTCCGGGCCGACTACCTCGATTGCAGCGGCTTTGCACAGCTGCGCTGGCACCACGACGGCGTGCCCGTCTCCGACTCCGCCCGCGTCCAGGGGGCCACCGGGACGCAACTCGTCCTCGACGCTTCGAGCCTGGCCGACGCCGGCGCCTACACCCTCCAAGTCAACGGCTCGGCCGGCCTGCGCATCAGCCTCCCCGCCACGCTCACCATCGCCTGCCCCGGCGACCTCGACGACGGTTCGGGCGCGGGCACGCCCGACGCCGCCGTGGACGTCAACGATCTCCTCTACTTCCTCTCCCGCTACGAGATCGGATCGATTACGGCGGACGTCGACGACGGCTCGGGCCTGGGCCTGGGCGACCGCGCCGTCACCATCGACGACCTGCTCTATTTCCTCGAGCGCTACGAGCGCGGGTGCTGAAGGCTCGGGTTCCCCCACGTTCCGCGTGGAGGCCCCCTGCATCCTCAGAGCCTCAACCCCATGAACAACGTGCACGACACCGGGTCGTCGTTGTAGCGCGGAATCTCGCCGAATCCGACGCTCCGGTAGAGCCCGATCGCCGGCGCGAAGTCCGGCTCCGTGTCCAGCTTCATCATCGCGTAGCCCATCGCCCTCGCCTCGCCGAGCAGGCGCAGCGCCAGCATCCGCCCCAGGCCCAGCCCCCGCGCCCTGGGCGAGACGTACATCCGCTTCATCTCGCACACCCGCCCCGGGTCGCCTTCCATCCGCGGGATCTCCCGCATCGCTACCACGCCCAGCGCCTCGCCCATCGAGCCGCTCCCACGCCCCCCCAGCAGGATGCACCCCGTCGGGCGCGCATACCGCCCGGGCAAGGCCGCCATCTCCGCCTCGAACCCCTGGTGGCGCAGGCTGATCCGCGCCGACTCGGGCAGCGACGCCGCGTACTCGCGAAACAGCCCCTCGGCCGCGCCGAGCTGGGCTTGCGTCACCGCCTCGATTACCGATACATTGATTGGCGAAGGAGGCGTGCTCATGGGGCTGTTCGAATGGTACTTCGGGCTTCGGCCGCTGGTGAGGCTCCTCGTGGCGTTGGTCCCCCTGGGCCTGGCCACCGCGATGGCCTTCGCCGGCAGGGTCTGGCCCTGGGGCTTCGCCGTCGGCGGGGTGATGCTCGCGTGCTCGTTGCCCACGCGGGGCGAGAAGAACAAGTGGGGCGATTGGTAAGCTGCCTTGCCCCCCAGATCTCCTTCTCCTTCGCCAGAACCTCGTGCAAGCACGACCTCGTCGGGCTGGACGTCGACAGCCTCTGCCCCGAGTGCGGCTGGCCCGCCTGGCTCAGGCGTTCAGCATCTCCACGCACTTCTCGACGACCTGCGCCAGCGCCACCACCTCGCCCTTGCCGGCGTCCTTGCGGGCCTTGAACTCCACGCCGCCCTGCTCCAGGGCCTTGTCGCCCAGCGTCAGGCGCAGCGGGATGCCGATCAGGTCCGCGTCCTTGAACTTCACGCCCGGGCGCTCGTCGCGGTCGTCGATCAGCACATCCACCCCCGCGACAACGAGCTCGCGGGCGAGGTTCGCGGCGGCGTCCTTCTGCCTGGCGTCGTCGGGCTTCATGACGGTGATGAGGACGTGGTAGGGCGCGATGGCGGCGGGCCAGATGATCCCGTCCCCGTCGTGGCTCATCTCGACGCACGCGGCCATGGTGCGTGAGACCCCGATGCCGTAGCAGCCCATGATGACCGAGCGCTTCTGCTGCTTGTCATCGAGGACGGCGAGCCCCATGGCGTCGGAGTACTTGGTTCCGAGCTTGAAGATGTGCCCGACCTCGATGCCGCGGGCGGTGACCAACTTGCTCCCCGCGGCTCGCGGAGAAGGATCGCCCTCGACGGCGTTGCGCACGTCGCCGACCTTCACGCGGGATGAATCCCTGAGAACCGCGCCCACCTCACGGGTCCAGTTGAAGTGCTTGACGTGGTGGTCCTTCTTGTCCGCGCCGCTGGCCCAGAAGCCGCCCTGGGCCGCGTCGTGATCCACCAGGAGCATCACTCCCGGGATCGAGTTCAGCACGCGGGGAGAGACGTACCCGATGACAAACCCGGCCATCCTGGCGGCGGCCTCGGGGGCGAGTTCCACCTTGAGCCCGCTGACGATCTTCACCTTGCCCTCATTGACGTCGTGGTCGCCACGGACGACGGCGACGACCCACTTGATCGCGGCTTGCGGGTCGCCATCGATCACGCGGAAGACGATGGTCTTGAGCATCCGCGGGGGCTTGACGCCCATGAACTTGCCGACCTCCTCGATGCCGGGGAGGTTGGGCGTGTGGACCTCGGCCAGCTCGCCCGTGGGCGCGGCGTCGAAAGTCCACGCGCCGCGGTCGCCGATCTCGCACTTCTCCACGTTGGCCGCGTAGCCGCTGGCGGGACACTTGAGGATCGTGTCCTCGCCGCTGGCGCAGTTGACCATGAACTCGTGGCTCGCCGAGCCGCCGATGGGCCCGCTCTCGGCCTCGACGGGCGAGTAGTCCAGCCCGCAGCGGGAGAAGATGTTGCTGTACGCGGCGTACATCTTGTCGTACGCCTCGTTGAGCCCGCCGGGGCCCTCGACGTTCAGGTGGAAGGAGTAGGCGTCCTTCATGATGAACTCGCGGCAGCGCAGCAGCCCGGCCCGGGGGCGGGCCTCGTCGCGGAACTTGGTCTGGATCTGGTACAGGTTCAGCGGGAGCTGCTTGTAGCTGGTGATGGAGCCCTTGACCATCTCGGTGATGGTCTCCTCGTGCGTGGGGCCCAGGGCGGCGACGTTGCCCTTGCGGTCGGTCACCTTGAAGAGCAGGTCGCCGTAGGCCTCGTGACGCCTGGTCTCGTTGTAGAGCTCCATGGGCACGAGGACCGGCATGAAGAGCTCGGCGGCGCCCGCGCCGTCCATCTCCTCGCGCACGATGGCGCCGATCTTCGTCAGCGTCCGCCACGCCAGGGGGAGGTAGTCGTACACGCCGGCCGCCACCTTGCGGATGAACCCCGCGCGGGAGAGCAGGACGTGGCTGGGTGTCTCGGCGTCGGCCGGGGCCTCACGCGCGGTCGGGATGAGGACCTGCGTCCAGCGGTGGGCGACGCCGGAGCGGGTGGTGGAGACGGCGCGACGACGGTTCGAGTGTGCCTGTGCCATAGGGGCGTGAGTGTAGGTGAAGGGCGAACCGCGGATCGCTGCAGGGGGGCGATGCGTCGGGCCGATGAAGGGCGTGCAGGCACCTCGCCCCCGGTATCCTGTGGGGGACGGCACTGCCGGAGGTACGATGGGCGGATCGGCCCCAATCCAGGATGGCGGGGCACGGGCGTGTCCGGCTTGCGGCGGCCACCGGCTTTCCCGCATGGTGCACGTGGCACGCATGCCCGTCTTCTGCAACGTCCTGCATCGCACGCGCGAGGCCGCCCTGGCCGCCCCGCGCGGCGACATCGACCTGGCCTTCTGCGAGGCGTGCGGGATGGTCTTCAACGCCGCCTTCGACGAGCGGCGCACCCGCTACGACGCCGTCTACGAGAACGCGCTCCACTTCTCGCCCCAGTTCCGCGAGTACGCCGAAACCCTCGCCCAGGGCCTGGTCTCCGGCTTCGCCCTGCGCGGCAAGCGCGTCGTCGAGCTCGGCTGCGGCGACGGGTCGTTCCTCTCTCGCCTGTGCGAGCTGGGCGACAACGTGGGCGTGGGGTTCGACCCGGCATTCGATCCCGCTCGCAGCGCGATCAAGCCCGGCGTAAACGCCCGGGTCGTCCGCGAGCTGTTCACCTCCACGACCACGCTCCCCCCCCCCGACTTCGTCAGTTGCCGCCACGTGCTCGAGCACATCCCCGACCCGCGCGCCTTCCTCGCGGACCTGCGCCGGGCCCTGCCCGACGGCGCCGGGCTGTACTTCGAGGTCCCCGACTGCGCCCACATGACCGAGCACCTCGCCATCTGGGACCTCATCTATGAGCACTGCAGCTACCTCACCGCAGAGGCGATGATCGGGCTCTTCGCCCGCGCGGGGTTCGAGGTCCTGGGCGCCGCCAGCGCCTACGGTGGGCAGTTCCTGGGCCTGCGAGCCAGGGCCTCGGGCGTCGTTCCCGGCGTCGAGGCGCCCGACGAACGCACCCGCGCACGCGCCCACGCCTTCGCCCGCGAGCACCACAGGAAGGTCGCCCACTGGCGGGGAGTGCTGGGCCAGTGGCGATCGCGCGGCCAGCACGCCGTCCTCTGGGGCGCCGGTTCCAAGGGCGTCACCTTCCTCAACACCTTCGGCGACGAGCTGCGCGACGCGAGCGTCCTGGCCCATGCCGTGGACCTGAACCCGCGCAAGCAGGGCTGCTTCGTCGCCGGCTGCGGGCTGGAAATCATCGCGCCCGAGCGGTTGCCCGAGCTCCGTCCCGCCGTCGTCCTGGCCATGAACCCCCTGTACGTCGAGGAGATCCGGGCGAGCCTGCTTCGGCTGGGCCTGCCGGCGGAGGTGGTCGTCGCGTGAGCGCGGCCCCGCCAGCGCCCCAGCGGCCGCCGATCCTCCTGGACCGCTTCGAGCACGACGCGCCGCGCGGCCTCGTCGATGCCACGCACGCCGCCGATTCCACCCCGCGCCTGGTGACCGACGCCGAGGGCGCCCTCTCCATCGACCACGGTTCCCTGCGCATCGCCACGCTCGCCACGCCCGGTTGGGGACGCGCCGCCCTGGCCTACGGCCCGTTCTCCGCCCGCCCCGGCCTGGCCCTCGCCGTGGCCATGCTCAACGGACACAACACGTCGCAGACGCTCCCCACCCAGGGCCTGCTCAGGCAGGCCTACCGCTTCCTGCGCGGCGGAAACTCCCACGCGATCGTCCGCCAGCTCGCCGGCCTCGCCCGATATCCCGCCCGCGAGGGCCTCGTCCGTCGCTTGACCTGCTGGCGCGGAGCCCGTCGTGCCGGGAAGGGCTTCCCCATCGATGACAACCTCCGCGTCGGGCTCTTCCACGCCGGCGCCGATCCGCTGGGCGCCCAGGCCGCTCTCGTCATGCACGCCGCGTCGCAAGACTGCGGCGAATTGCGATTCTCCCGCGGCAACGCCCAGCCCGCGGTATCGCTCCTGCGGGGCGTGCAGAATGTCGAGGCGATGTACGTCGTGGCCCTGCGCGAGCGGGGAGCAATTGCGTACATCGCCCTGCCCCAGGGGGCGCGGGGCGGGAGTCCCGCGGGGACCATGCGCCCCGTCGCCATCGACCTCCAGGCCGGGCAGCACTGGAACGAGAGCTACGCCGCCCTCCATCAGAGCGTCCTGGGCGAGATCGGCTTCGCCGTGGACTCCCGGGTTCGCGCCGTCGCGGTCGATCACATCGAGTCTCTGGCCGCACGCTTCGCCGGGGCTCACGCCGCCGACACGCCCGACGCGCCTTGGACCATCCGCGACGCCCTGCGAGTTCAGACGCCGGATCAGCCCACGGGCCTGGTGCACGCGCTCTGGACCGCTCGGGCATCCGGGGCGGGCGGCCTCGCCTGGCGCGTGCACGACGAGGCCAACTATTGGCGCCTGCGCGCCCTCGACGGCGCGTTCGTCGTGGAGTGTGTGGAGCATGGCCAAGCCCACCGCGTGGCCTCCGGTTCGCTTCCCGGCGAGCGCGAGGTCCCGGTCCTGATCCTCGACGACGGACGCGACCTCGCCGTTCGCGTTGCCAGCGCACCCGGCGAGCCCGCCTGGATCTGCGATGATCGGTTGGGCGGCGCACGCGGCGTGGGTCTCGTGCACGACGAGCATGGGCAGACCACCGTCCGCGAATGGGAGGCCCATCCGCGCCACGTGCCAATCCCGGCTTCCCTCCCCATCTTCCGCCCCTGGACGCCCGCCATCGGTCGCGAGCTCGCCCGCGATTCGTTCCGCAATGCTCCCGGACCCCTGGAGGGGCGGCCCGTGGACGCGGGCTCCTCGACCCCGCTCAGCACCGATCACCCCGCGCCAGCCTGGGAGCGCACGCTGGGGCCCGGCTCCTTCGTGGTCCGGCCCGAGGGCGGCGCCCGCATCGTGGGACGCGTCGGGTCTCCGTCCCCGGGTCGAACGCTCTACACCATCCCCTGGAGCGAGCCGGGTTTCGCCGAGTTGGAGGCCACCATGACCCCTCCGGGCTCGGCACGCGGGCAGAAGCACGAGGGCCGCGGGGGCCTCGTCTTCTGGCAGGACCGCGACCACTACCTCATCGTCAACCTCTGGCTCCACGACGGGTACGCCGGAGCGTCCATCTCATCGTTCCCGATCGTCGGCGGGTTCGACGACATCTACAACGCGGTGTGGAGCAATATCGGCTCACGCGCCACGTGGGGGCGCCCGTTCCGCCTGGGCGTCGTGTTCGACGGCGACCGCTACATCGCCCGCGTCGACGGGGAGCCGGTGATCATGCGGGCCATCTCGGACGTGTACCCGCGAGCCCCTCGCCTTCGCATCCGGCGCGTCGGATTGGCCGCCAATTGGGAGTGGGGCCTCGACACGGGCACCGTGTTCCACGAGTTCCTGGCGCGGGGTCAGGCCTGAGCGCGTGCCACCACGTGCAGGACCTGCCACGAGCCGTCCGTGCATGACTCCGCCAGCCGGTACGGGGCGTAGCCCCAGCCCCGCAGCACCGCCTCGACCCCGGCCGCCTTCGATTCCGCTTCCTCGACCGTGGCCGCGTCCACCTCGCACACGATGGCGGGGTGCAGGCGGCGTGCCGTGCGCTCCATCCCCGCCAGCACGTCGAGCTCCGCGCCCTCAACGTCGACCTTGACGAGCGTCGGGGGCGCCAGGTCCTCCCGCTCGACCAGCGCATCGATGGACTTGCAGATCACGCGGAGCGCCCCGCTCGCATCGGGGGGCGACCCGACGTGCGCCAGCGTCGCGCCCCCGGGGTGCCGCGTGAGGATCAGGTCCGCCGTCCCGCACGTGCTGGCCAACGCCGCGCCGCGCACGAACACGTTGTCGAGACCGTTCAGGGCGGCATTGCGCCGCGCCGCGTCGGCGTTCGCGGGCACCGGCTCGAACGCCAGCACCTGCCCTCCCCGCCCCACGAGGCGCGCCCCCAGCAGGCTGAAGAAACCGACGTTGGCCCCCACGTCGTAGAACACGTCGCCCGGATGCAGATTCTCCACCAGGAAGGCCTGCACCGCCATCTCGGACATTCCCAGGTCGTACGCGGCGCTGGCGCGGCCCAGATACAGCCGCAGCCCGGCGCCGGGACCGCGATCCACCCGCGCGGGGCGCAGCCGGACCAGCCACCGCACGGCCCGTCGCAATATTCCCAGCTTCGCGCTCACCGGCGCCCCTCCGACGCCACCGAGAGATACACCCGCTCCATGTCGGCGACGAACCGTCCGATCGTAAATCGACGCTCCACGATGGCGCGTCCCGCGCTCCCCATCCGCTCCCGGACGCCCGGCGACGCAAGGACACCGGCGGCCGCGGCGCCCAGCGCCTCGCCCCCGCCCTCGCTCACCAGCACGCCGCTCTCGCCATCGGCGACAAACTCCCGCAAGGAAGGCAACCCGAACGCCACCACCGGCAGCCCCGCCGCCATCGCCTCCAGCGGGGCCAGCCCGAAGCCCTCGCTGTAGGAAGGGAAGATCATGGCGTCGGCGGCGCGAAGCAGCGCGGGCACGTCGCCCCGCTCGCCCAGCAGCGAGATCACGCCCGACAGGCCCGCCTCCCCGATCCGCGACTGGAGCTCGCCGCGCTGCGGCCCGTCGCCCACGATCCACGCCCGGGCTTCGGGCATCGAACCACGCAGCCGCGCCAGGGCCGGGATGAGTTCCACGTGCCCCTTGCCGTGCGCCAATCGCCCCACGTGGATCACCACCGGCACGCCCGCCGCGACGCCAAGCTCGCGCCGGACGCGCTCCCGCGAAGACGCGGGGGCGGCACGGTCGAACGCAACCAGGTCCAACCCCGGGTGGATCACCTCGACGACACCGCCATCGCCCAGCATGGTCCCCAGGCGAGCCGACCAGCTCCTCCGCACGTGCTCCGAAACCGCGATCGCCCGGCGCAGCACCCGCCGCGCAAGGGCGCGCTCCACGCCGCGACCCGCCCCGCGAAGCGCCGCCTTCAGCCCCGGGCGGTCCACCGGCATCTCGGCGTGCAGGGTCGTCACCAGCGGCAGGCCCGTCAGCCACGCCGCGACATAGGCCGCCCGGCGATCGCTCGCCGTGTTGTTCGCGTGGATCACTCCGGCGCCCACGCTCCGCGCCACCCGCGCCAGAGCCCGCCCGCTCGACCACGCCCCCCCACCGCCCAGCTCATGGCACCCGATGCCCGCGTCCTCGTATCGCGACCGCATCTCCGCCGGCGGACGCACGAACGCGACCTGGTGGGCGCACGCCGCCGTGTGCGCGCCGGCGTGCCTCAGCAGGAGCACCTGCCCACCGCCCACCGCCAGGTCGGGCATCACGTGCAGCACCACCACGGGCATACCGCGCACCTTAGCCCGCCGCACGCACGGCCGGTCGCCGCGTCCCGAAATACAGCTCGTAGGGTTGCAGGAAGTGGTCCAGGAACGCCGGTTCCAGCACGCCCCACCCCGGCTCGCCCGTCAGGTTCGTGACCTGCGACTTGTGGCACGCGATGGCCCGACGCTTGCGCTCGAGGTAGCCCTCCGTGCTGACGGCCGACGGGTTCAGGTGCTGGGCCACGCGATTGGGGCGAAGGATCGCCGACAGGGCCGAGAACCCCGCGCCCCCGCCGCCCCAGGCGCGGGCCGTCCAGAACCAGACCGGGTAGTCGAGCACCGGGCAGTTCACGATCTTCCGCTGGACCAGCTCGTCCATCACCGAAGCGATGGCGCGGTGGTCGGGGTGCCGGTCGATTCCGCACGGCGCCAGGATCTCGTCGGGTTGGGACGCCGTGATGACGTCGGCCAGCTCGTGCAGCAACGCCTCGCGCCGGTGCTGGAGGTGCCCGTCCTCGAAGCGGAGGAACGCGAGGTTCTCCCTGGGCACGCCCAGGACCTTGACAGCCTCCCCGGCCTCGACCTCCCGGATCTGGGCCAGGTCCTTGGGCGGGATCATCTTGGACCGGTGCGAGGCGCTCCCGTCCGTGCACACCACCACGTGGACGGGACGCCCGGCGTCCGTTTTTCGCGCGATGGCCGCCCCGCATCCCAGCGTCTCGTCGTCGGGGTGCGGCGCGATCACCAGCGCCGAACGCAGGGCGCAGGCCTGCGACGAATCGGTGGCGGCGTCGCGCAGAGCGTCGCGCAGGCGGCGCATGGCCAGAGCCTCGATGGATCGAACGGTGTGTCCCATAACTACCGGAGGCAACCTCCCCGTGCTGCATCGACCAGCCGGACGCGCGGCTGGTGCGCCAGCTTAGAGCGCGTGGATTATCGGGTGCAACCCCAGCCCGCGCACCTGTGCCGTGATCTCGGGCACGTAGATCGGGTTCATCACGATGACGTGATCCGGCCTGAGGGCCTTGAGCGATTCGGGCGAGACGATCTCGTGCCCGCTCCCGGGCATGTACTTCCCCTGGCGGTAGGTGTTGATGTCCACCGCCGCCGCCACCTCCCCGCCCAGGCCCAGCGTCGTCAGGAAGCTCACCCCCTTGCTCCCGCTCCCCCAGATCACGACCCTCTCCCCTTTGGCGTGGGCCGACCGGCACAGGTCCGTCCAGCGCCGAACCACCCCCGACGCCACCGCGGCGAATCGCTCCACGCCCCGCGCCAGGCGACCAAGGTCATCCTCCAGGGGCAGTCGCGGCGAGGTGGGCCCGTCGGCGGGCACGGCGTCCAGGATGATGTACTGCCCGTCGTACTCCACGCTCAGGTGCGTGACGTCGAAGTGCGCGAGGCGGAAGAGCCGCGCCAGCGACCCCGGGCTGAAGTACGTGCAGTGCTCGTAGTAGAGGTCCCAGAACGCGCCCTCCTCGAGCTCGCGCAGGACCTCCGGCAGCTCGAAGAAGAGCACCGCCCCCGAGCGCGCGCCGAGCGTCCCGCGGATGTCCCGCATGAAGTCCAGCGTCGGGGCGATGTGCTCGAGCGTGTGCCGGCACGCGATGAAGTCCGCCTTCAGGCCCGCGTGCTTGGGCCCATACAGGTCGACGATCCACTCGATGCGCGACAGCGACTCGCCGCCGAGCCGGCTGGGCTGGTAGCCCGGATCGATCCCGATCCCGCGTCCGCCCGACTCCTCGCACAACGCCGCCAGCCACTCCCCCTTCCCGCAGCCGATCTCCAGCGCCACCTTGTCTCGCAGCTGGTACCGCTCGGCGTAACGCCGGGCCAGCTCGCGCGCGAACCGGTTGAACGTCGGCGAGAAGCCCTGGCTTTCCTCGCACCGCGGTGAGTACTCGTGCATCCCAGGATCGAACCGCGTGTTGCAGATAAACCCGCACGCGGGGCAGAACCCCAGGCGGAGATCGCCGCGCGGGTAGTCCCGAGCCTCCGACGCCGAGTCCATCAGCAGCGTGCTGTGGCACGGGATGCCCCGGACCTCATAGAACGTGCGCAGCCCGCGCGCGTGGCAATTGGGGCACACGCACCGCGCGTCCCAGCCGACCTCGAAGCTCGGGCCCGGCGGGCTCATCGCCTGCACCTCACAGGATCACCGGCGAAGGAATGGGCACGATGAAACGCCCGCCCGCCTCGCGGTACCCCGCCTGCTGGCGCACGATCTCGTCCTTGAAGTTCCACGGGAGGATGACGCAGTAGTCCGGCCTGCGCCGGAGCAGCTCCTCGGGGGCGAGGATCGGGACATGGACGCCCGGCATGAACCGCCCCTGCTTGTGCACGTTGCGGTCCACCACAAAGTCGATCATCGCGTGGTCGGCGCCCAGGAAGTTCAGCATGATCGCGCCCTTGGCCGCGGCGCCATACGCCGCGATCGTCCCTCCACGCCGCTTGATGTCCGACAGGATGCTCCGCATCGTCGCCCCGATGTTGCGCACGGCGCTGGCGAATCCCCGGTAGTACCCGGGCTTGTCCATGCCCAGCTCCTTCTCGTCGGCGAGGAACCGCCCCACGGACTCCCGCACGCTCCGCTCGCGCCCGGCGTAGTACCGCAGCGACCCCCCGTGCGTGGGCAGCCACTCGACGTGATTCAGGCTGAGCCCGTTGTGCCGGAACAGCGCGTCCGCCGAGTGCACCGAGAAGTAGCACAGGTGCTGGTGGTAGATCGTGTCGAACTCGGCGTGCCCGATCATGTCGCGCACGTAGGGCGCCTCGATCGACGCCGTCCCCGAGTCCTTGAGGAGCTCGCGGATGCCCCGGACGAATCCGTTGGTGTCCGCCACGTGGGCCATCACGTTGTTCCCGATGATCACGTCCGCCCGCTTGCCCTCCGCCGCCAGCCGCCGCGCCATGTCCAGCGTGAAGAAGTCGCACACCGTGGGCACCCCGGCCTTCTCCGCGGCCTGGGCCGGCCCCGGCGCCGGGTCGATCCCCAGCACGGGAACCCCGGCCTGCACGAAATTCTTGAGCAGATACCCGTCGTTGCTGGCCAGCTCCACCACCAGGCTCGACCGGCCCAGCTTCCGAGTGTGGATCAGGCTGAGCGCGTGGTCACGGCAGTGTTGCAGCCACGCGTCGGAGAACGACGAGAAGTACGGATAGTCCGCCCCGAAGAGCACCCTGGGATCCACCGTCTCCAGGATCTGCACCAACCCGCTCTGGCGGCTGAACGCCAGCTCCAGGGGCCACCGGGGCTCGACGGCCTTCCCGGCACGGACCGCGTCCAGCTGGGCCCGCGAGAGCAGCCCGTCCGCGTGGGGCATGGGCCCCAGGTCCAGGATCGGCTCGAGCCCGACGGCGTCCGTGATGCGGTCCTTGGCCCGTTGGCAGCGTGTTTCGAAGGTCGTGGTCATGGGTGGATCGTTGGCGCGCCGTCACGCACGGAATCGCAGGTCCGGGCCCAGCAGCCCCGAATCCAGGAGCATCTTGATGTGCGCGAGGCGCTTGTACCGCGGGCCCTCGAAGTCCTCCAGAGTGATCCCCACGCGCGTGAACGAGTCGCGCAGGTCCGCCGCCGCCGCCCGGGCCGTCCATTGCGGCGCCCATCCCGGGAACCTCGTGCAGTACTTGTCGCAGTTGGCCCGGTAGTTCCGCGTGTCGGGTGAGGCCCCCTCGGCGAAGGTGACCTCGGCCTGGGGGATGGTGTCCTTGACGATCATCGCGAGCTCGCGGATGCGGTAGTTCTCCCGGGTGGTCCCCACGTTGAACGACTCGTTGTGCACCTGCTCGCGAGGCGCCTCCAGCGTCGCGATGAACGCCCGCGAGATGTCCTCGATGTGCACGATGGGTCGCCAGGGCGTCCCGTCGCTCTTGAGCATCACCTGGCGCGTCGTCAACGCCCACGCGGTGAGGTTGTTGAGCACGAGGTCGAACCGCAGCCGCGGCGAGACCCCGTACGCCGTCGCGTTCCGCAGGAACACCGGCGAGAATCGCCCGTCGGCCATCGTGCCCACGTCCCGCTCGACCATCACCTTGCTCTCGCCGTAGGGCGTCACGGGGTGGAACGCCGCCGACTCGTCCAGAAGGTCGTTCCCGCCCGCGCCGTAGTTGCTGCACGAGCTCGAAAAGATGTACCGTGCCACGCCCGCCCTCTTGGCCAGCTCGGCCAACCGGACCGAGGCCTTGTGGTTGATGTCGTACGTGAGTTGCGGGTTGAAGTCGCCCAGCGGATCGTTGGAAAGCCCGGCCAGGTGCAGGACGGCGTCGAACCCGCGCACGTCGTCGAGCGTGGCGTCGCGGATGTCCTTGCGGATGTTCGGGACGCTCGCGATGGCGCTCGCCGGGCCGTACGTCGACCGCGCGTACAGATCGGAATCGAGACCCACGACCTCATGCCCCCGGGACAGGAGCATCGGGGTGAGAATGGTGCCGATGTAGCCGAGATGTCCGGTGACCAGGACCTTCACGGGGCCTCCGCGGTGTGCTTCCGAAGGAGAAGATCGGCCCGGGCAGCCCGGGACCTTGGGTCGCGAGGACGGTTCGTAGCGCTACTTCCAGGTCTTCCAGGGAGGGCGTCCGGTGTCCCACAGGTCCTGGAGGGCCTTCTTGTCACGCAGCGTATCCATGCACTGCCAGAAGCCGGTGTGCTTGTACGCCATCAACTGCCCCTCCCGGGCCAGGCGCTCCATGGGTGCGTGCTCGAACTGGGTCGCGTCGCCCTCGATGTACTCGAAGACCCCGGGCTCCAGGATGAAGAACGCCCCGTTGATCCAGCCCTCGGCGGTTTGCGGCTTCTCGGTGAAGCGGGCGACCCGGTCGCCCTCGAACTCCATGTGCCCGAACCGGGCCGTGGGCCGCACCGTCGTCACGGTCGCCAGCTTCCCGTGCTTCTTGTGGAACTCGAGGAGCGAGTCGAGGTTCACGTCGCTGACGCCGTCGCCCCAGGTGAGCATGAATCGCTCGTCCCCGATGAAGGGGCGAAGTCGCTTGATGCGCCCGCCGGTGAGGGTCGCCAGCCCCGTGTCGATCAGCTCGACACTCCAGTCGGGCACGTCGGCGTCCAGCCGCTCAACCCTGCCCGATCGCAGCCCGATGCGCATGCTCCCCGAGAGGGCCGCGTAATCCGTGAAGTACTTCTTGAGGTGCTCACCCTTGTATCCCAGGGCCACGACGAAGTCGCGGTGCCCGAAGGCGGCGTAGTGCATCATGATGTGCCACAGGATCGGGCGACCCCCGATCTCCACCATGGGCTTGGGCTTGATCTCGGTCTCTTCAGCGAGGCGTGTGCCCACGCCGCCGGCGAGGATCGCGACTTTCATGCCAGGAACTCCCCGTGGGTTGGCGTGTGCGTGAGGCTCAAGCGTGCGTGCCCTCGCCGCCCAGCCCGCGCCGCACCGAGGCCGAGGCCTTCCGGCAACAACGCCCGGTGATCGCCGCCAGACACGCCAGACGCTCGGGCAGGGCCAGGGGATGGCGGGTGGCGGCCTGGACGAATCGCGCCGCGCTCCGGAACGCGGACTGGACGGGATGCTTGGCGTTGGGATCGAACCAGGTGAGCCGGAAGTGCTTGGACTGCTTCTGAACTCCGAACGAGAAGGCGTTGTCGTGCGAACGAACCGAGAAGAGATACTCCGGGACCAGCACGACCTCGCCCAGCAGGAGCATCTCGCCCAGGAAGTTCCAGTCGGACCCCAGGTAGCCCTCGTGCAGCCGCGTGCGCTCGACGGCGCTGCGCCGCATGACCCCCCAGATCGCGCAGGGATAGTCCAGCCGGAACGAAGCCGCCAGGCGCGCGCTGGGGCGAGCGCTCAGCAGCGTGGCCTGGCTGTCGTAGCGACCAATCCGGTTCCCCTCGGCGTTGATCAGCAGCGAGTTCGAGTGCGCGATGACCGCGCCGGGGCTGCGATCCAGCAACGCCACCACCCTCTCCAGGTACGTCGGGTCCATCACGTCGTCGTGCGCCGCCCACTTGAAGTACTCCGACCGCGTGGCCTCGAACGCGTAGTTGAAGTTCCCGGCCGCGCCGATGTTGCGCTCCTGGCGGACATACGTGACGCGAGGGTCGCGCGCGGCGGCGGCCTCGCAAATCTCGCGCGTGCGGTCCGTCGAGGCGTTATCCGAGATCAGGAGCGTGAACTCCCGCCAGGTCTGCGCGAGCAACGACTCCAGCGCCGCCGCGAGGTAGTTCTCGCCGTTGCGGACGGGCAAGCCGATCGCCAGCTTGGTCTTGGACTCCCTCGTCACGCTACAAACCACTCCGGATTGCTGCGCTTCTCCGTTGCCGCGAAGGGGGTGCCTCGGCCACCCCTCGACGAGCGTATATCGGCCACACCTTACCCGACGCGGAGCTTCCCGCGAGACGATTCTGCCCGCTCATTCCGCAACACCCTCCCCCCGAAAACAGGGCCAAGCCAGGCCCGCGATGTGGTTTCCGATGGCGATGGACGCCGTCGCTGCCGGTGAGGGGGCGTTGAGCACATGGACCAACCCCGGTTCGCGGACCACGTGGAAATCGTTCAGCAGTGTCCCTGTGCGGTCCACGGCCTGGGCCCGGACCCCCGCCCGCCCGGGAACCACGTCCGAGTCCCTGATCCTCGGAATCAGGACTTGCAGAGCCTCTACAAACAGGTCCCGCTGGAGGGACCTTCGAGCCTCCATCAGCCCCATCCGCCAGTGCCGGGCGGCCATGCGCCAGAACCCCGGATAGGCCAGGGTCTGGGCCAGATCGGCGGGCGAGGCCGTGCTCCAGTCGTAGCCCTCGCGCGCCAGGGCCAGGACGGCGTTGGGCCCGGCCTCCACGGCTCCGTCCACCCCGCGTGTGAAATGCACCCCAAGGAACGGGAATCGCGGGTCGGGAACGGGGTAGATCAGGTTGCGCACCAGGGCGCGCGCGTGGGGCAGCAGGTCGTAGTACTCGCCGCGGAACGGGATGATCCGCACGCCCGGATCGGCCCCGAATAGGTGGGCCACCCGGTCGGACTGGAGCCCCGCGCAATTGACCACGTTGCGCGCGCGGAGGGAGCCGGTCGACGTGTGGAGCACGAACGACCCTCCCCGGCGCTCGACGTCCACCAGCCGGGCACCCGTGCGGACCACGCCCCCGCGTTCGCGCACCACATGCGCCATCTCGTCCAGGACGGCGGCGTACGAGACGATCCCCGTCTGGGGGACGTGGAGCCCGGCCAGCGCGCGAACGTGGGGCTCGTGCTCGCGGATCGCCTCGGGGGTGAGGCGTCGAACGCCCGCGAGTCCATTGGCCAGTCCGCGGCGTTCGAGTTCGGCCAGGGCCGGGAGTTCCCGTTCACTGGTCGCGACGACGACCTTCCCACAGCGCTCGTGGGGGATGCCGCGGCGCGCGCAGAAGTCGAACATGGCCTCGCGCCCGCCGGCGCACAGCGCGGCCTTGAGGGAGCCGGCCTTGTAGTACAACCCCGAGTGGATGACGCCGGAGTTTCGACCGGTCTGGTGCTGGGCGAGCCGCGGCTCGGCCTCGAGGACGATGAGAGGGAGGTCGTCGAGTGCGGGGAAGCCCGCGCCGAGCGCCCGCGAGGCGGGCTGGGAGCCCTCCAGAAGGGCCATGGCGCTGGCCATGCCCACGATCCCCCCACCGATCACGGCGATGTGACAGTCGCTGTGCGCCATGGGCCGGCTCTTCTCCGGGGCTCAACCCAGCCCGGGGCCCGTGATGAAGCCGCCCGGGGCGCCGCGCGGGGCAGAGGCCTGCTGGCGCGGGGGCTGGGGCGCCGGGCCCGCCGGGACCGGGCCGGATCTTCGCGGGGCGGCGAAGGGCGTGATGCGGGCCTTGAAGACGTAGTCCGTCACGCGCTCGCGGACATTCTGGAGCATGCTCTTGAACATGTGCGAGCCCTCGCGCTTGTACTCGATGCGGGGGTCGTTCTGGCTGAAGGCGCGGAAGTTGATGGTGTCGCGCAGCTGGTCCATCGCGTAGAGGTGGTCCTTCCAGAGGGCGTCGAGCGTGTCCAGCAGTATGGTGCGTTCGAAATAGAGCAGCTCCCCTCGCAGGAGGTTCTCGATGCGAGAGCGGATGGAGTCCTGGCGCTCGTCGCCCGAGAGGTGGCGCATGGACTCGGGGAGGGCCTGGTTGAACCGCTGCTTGAAGTAGGCTTCGAGCGACTCGTCGTCGGGCGTGCCCTGGGCCTTGGCGATCTCGCCCTCGAGCGAGCCCTGGGCGAAGAACTTCTCCGACGCCTGGCGGAGCAGCTCCCGCACCTGCTGGGGCGTGTGCTGCTTGAAGATCTCCAGCGTCCAGCCGAGCTGGAACTTGCTGTTCGCCCAGGTGAGGAACTGGGCGGCGCCCTCCTGCGGGTTCATGCGCATCAGCTGCTGCGTCATCTCCATCCCGAAATCCACGGGATACTCGATCTCACGGGTGCGGTACAGGGCCTCGGCCTTGCCCAGGATCAGGGCCTGGGGCGAGGCGTTGGGGTCGTCGCTTCGGGCCGCCGCGGTGATCTGGTCGGGGGGCAGGTCGAAGGCGAACTTGTTCTTGACCCACTCGGCCATCTGGTGGGCGCCGTAGTCCTTCTCGTGGAACCTGGTCAGCCCGGAGAGGTCGGCCTCCTCGATGACGTGCTGGGCCGCCGCCTCCAGGCGTTCCACGACCGCGCGTCGCACCGCGGGGTTGGGCTGGCCCAGTTGCTGGGGGTCCAGCTCGACGCCGTAGCGAGTGCGGGCCCAGTTCATCAGCCCGGCGGTGTCGAAGTCGACGATGGCCTCGGAGCCTTCGGTGGGCCAGTATTCGCCCAGCGTGATCTCGATGGAGTGTCGGGCGTCGTAGCGGGCTTCTTCGCGGATGGTCTTCTCCATCTCGTCGAGCTCCTTGCCGCGGAGGCGCTCGATGGGGATGGAGCAGTCGAGCTTCTCGCGGGCGAACTCGGCCGCGCAGAGGTACGGGTAGTCGGCCTCGAGGAACGTGTCCGCGGCGTCGTCCACGGACTCCTTGATGTAGTCGAAGATGAGCCCCTTGACGTCGCGCCCTTCGAGCACGCGCTGCCGCAGCCCGTAGAACTTCTGACGCTGGTGCTCCATCACCTCGTCGTACTCGAGGATGAGCTTGCGCCGCTCGAAGTTGAGCTGCTCGACCTTGCGCTGGGCCCCTTCGATGCGCTTGGAGACCATCGGGTTCTCGATGAAATCCCCCTCCTTCATCCCCACCAGGGCCATGAGCTTCTGCACCGTCTCGCCCGCGAAGATCCTGAGCAGGTCGTCCTCGAAGGACACGAAGAAGCGGCTCGAGCCCTTGTCGCCCTGGCGCCCGGAGCGCCCGCGGAGCTGGTTGTCGATGCGCCGCGACTCGTGGCGTTCGGTGCCCACCACGTGCAGCCCGCCCAGGTCCTCGATGGACGTGTACCAGCGCAGGCGGTGGAGCAGGAACCTCCCCTGCTTGTCGATGGCCTGGCGCAGGTCCTCGGGCGAGGCCGAGCGGATCTGCCGCTCGCTCATCCACGTGTGCTTCATGGCCCAGTGCTGGAGGAGCTTGAGCTCCAGGTCCGCGAAGGGCATCTCGTCCACCTCGCGCTTCTGCACGCCCTCCAGGTGCTGGGTGGCGATCTTGCGATAGACCTGCTCGCGGGCCTGCTCGTCGGTCATGTCCACCGTCAGCGTGCGCGGGGCCAGCCCGCGCTTGAGCCAGTGCTCCAGCAGCGCCTCGCGCGGGATCGTCCCGAGCTTGATGTCCGTCCCGCGCCCGGCCATGTTCGTGGCGATCATCACCTGCCCGAGCTGCCCGGCGTTCTCCACGATGTGCGCCTCGCGCTCGTGCTGCTTGGCGTTGAGCACCTCGTGCTTGATCTGGTGCTTGCCCTGGAGCATCCGCGCCAGCGTCTCGCTCTTCTCCACGCTCGTCGTGCCCACCAGGATCGGGCGCCCCGCGTCGTGGAACGCCTTGATCTCGTCCACGATGAAGCTCCACTTGTCCTTGGCGGAGATGAAGATCAGGTCGTCGTAGTCGCGACGCACCACGTCCTTGTTGGTGGGGATGCTCACCACGTCCAGCTTGTAGATGTCGTGGAACTCCTGGGCCTCGGTGTCCGCCGTGCCCGTCATCCCCGCCAGGCGCTTGTACATCTTGAAGAAGTTCTGGATCGTGATGGTCGCGACCGTCTGCGTCTCCTGCTTGATCGGCACGCGCTCCTTGCACTCCACCGCCTGGTGCAGCCCGTCGGACCACTGGCGTCCGATCATCGGGCGGCCCGTGTTCACGTCCACGATGATGACGCTGGCCTGCGTGCGCCCCGTCATCTGGTCGGGCGCGTCCATGATCACGTAGTCCTTGTCCAGCTCGTAGCACGTGTGGGCCCGGATCGCCTGCTCGAGCAGGTGCGGCACGTCGATATTCTGGTCCACGTAGAAGCTGCCCACGTTGGCCACGCGCTGGGCCTCGCTGATCCCGTCGTGCGTGATGTGCGTCGCCTTGCGCTCGAGCTTGACCTCGTAGTACTGCGTGTGCTGGTCGCGGGCCGCCTCCAGGCCCGGGAGCTCCGCCCGCGCCTGCTTGAGCTGGGCGTTGAGCTCGGGGACCCTGGCCTTGTCGCGCGTCTGGCGAAGGTCGCCCTCGATCCCCTTGATCCTGAGCTTGATCTTCTCCGCCGCCTCGTTGGCCTCGTCCCAGGGACGCTGCTTGTCCTTCAGATGCCGCGCCAGCTTGTCCGCCAGGTCGTAGCGGGGCTGGTCCTCGTGGGCCGGGCCCGAGATGATCAGCGGCGTGCGCGCCTCGTCGATGAGCGTCGAGTCCACCTCGTCGACGATGGCAAACTGGCGCTTCTTCTGCACCTGCTCCTCGGCCCGGCGCTTCATGTTGTCGCGCAGGTAGTCGAAGCCGAACTCGGCGGTCGTTCCGTAGACCACGTCGCACATGTACATGACGCGCTTGGCGTCCTCGTTCTGCATGTGCTGGGGGTGGATGGCGCCGACGGTCATGCCCAGGGCGTGGAAGTACGGGAACGTCCAGTCGCGGTCACGCTGCACCAGGTAGTCGTTCACCGTGACCACGTGGACCTTGAGCCGTTCGATGCACGCCATGTACGCCGACAGGGGCGCCACGATCGTCTTGCCCTCGCCCGTCTTCATCTCGGCGATCTTGCCCTGGCACAGCACCATCCCGCCGATGAGCTGCACGTCGAAGGGACGGGCCCGGAACGGGGGCTTGCTCTCGGGGTAGAGCTCGCGGATCGCGTTGTAGACCTCCACGGGGATATCCAGCTGCATCCACCCCGGCACGGGCGCCGCGCACCCTCGCCATTCCCCGGTCGGATTGGCCGGCTCGCGGGCGTCCATCTCCGCCCTGGTCCGCGCGTAGAGCTCTCGCGCCGGGGAGGGCAGCACCGAGGGATCGAACTTGTGCTTGGGGTCGAAGACGTTGCGGATGCCCACGGAGCGGTCCATGGCCTCGCGGGCCGCGGCGAAGGCCTCGACCATCATCGAGTCGGGCTTCTCGCCCTTGTCGAAGCGGGCCCGGAACTCGCCCAGCTTCCCGCGGAGCTGCTCGTCGGTCAGCGTGCGCATCTGGGGCTCGATGGCGTTGATCTGGTCGACGCGCTGGTTGTACCGCTTGACGAAGCGCTCGTTGCGTGACCCGATGATGCGGTTCACCAGCGGGCCGATGATCGGGATATCGCGTTCCTGTCTCATGGGATGAAGCTCACTCGCCCCGGGCCCGCCAGGTGTGGCGAGGCCAGGGCGCGGTTTGGGGGATTCGATTGGTGGTGTGGATGCGCACGGGCCCGCGCACGTCGCGGGAAGCACTGGCGCGCGGGCGCGCCGGATCCTCAGGCGCGCACGGGCGGTGGCAGGTCGATCGCCGCCAGGGTCAACGCGTCCAGCCCGACGTGCCGGCAGGCGTCCCGCGCGGTTCGCGATTCGACGCCGCCCAGCCTCGCCGCGGAGCAGCGCGACGCCTTCGAGTCCGGAGCGGGCCGCTCGGCCTGGCGCCGCTGGAGCCGATCCGCCCGCTGGACGATGGCCTGGGCCACCATCCGGACGCTGGCCCACTCGCCCGACCCCTGGGCGTCGAGCACGCCCTGGAAAATCACGCCCAGCGATGCCGACACCGCCACCGCGACCGCGATCAGGGCGGACACGCCCAGCAAGCCCACGCGCGTTGGGCCGGCAGCCATCGAGATGTCGGGTCTTTCGGACATGGCGATCTCCCCCGGGCTCGGGGTCCGGGATACTAGGTATCGAACCGAATGCGGCCCGGGACGAGCAAGAACGCCCGGGCGAGCCCGCCTCGCCCGGTGCCAGGGGCCCGGCGCCCGGGTTTGGCCCTTGTTTTGCGGTTGCCGGGCGTGCCCCAGCCGATATCCCCAGCGGCGCCAGCGCCGCCGGCGGACTTGGGGCCACCCGGGTCGGGGCTTGACCCGGCGTGAGATCGTGTTCGTACACTGGCCGCATGCCCAGCGGCGAAGTCGGCGACGGTTCCGGTTCTCGGCGCGAGAGCGCCGGGGCGGGGTCCGTGGGCCCCGAGCAGCAGGACGCACCGATGATCGCCACCCGCCAGAGCCTCCCCGTCACGCGCGAGTCCCTCACGCACAAGTTCTCCATCGCCAACCACGAGGGTTACCTCACGGTCGGGCTCTACCCCGACGGCCGCCCGGGCGAGATCTTCGTCAAGATGTCCAAGGAAGGCTCCACGATGAACGGCATGTGCCAGGCCTTCTGCCGCGCGTTCAGCCTCTCCATGCAGCACGGGCTCACCCTCGAGGACGCGATCGTGCGATTCAAGGGCATGCGTTTCGAGCCCATGGGCCTGACGAGCAACCCCGCCATCCCCGAGGCCCACAGCGTCATTGACTACGTGGCGCGGTTCCTCGAGCTGCAGTTCGCGTCGCCCAGGCGCTCTTAGCCTCCGTCGCACGCGTGCCCATTGGCCCCTCAGGCCACCCGGTTCGGCGGCTCTCGCCCCCCCACCACCGCCGCCGCGTTCGCCAGCGCCATCGCCGTCATCATCTCGCGGTATTTCAGGGCCGCGCTGCCGATGTGAGGCGTGAGCACGGCGTTCTCCAGCGTCTTGAGCTCGGGATGGACCACCGGCTCGCGCTCGAAGACATCCAGCCCCGCGCCCCACAGCCGCCGGGCCTTGAGTGCCTCCACCAGGGCCTGCTCGTCGACCGTGGGCCCGCGCGAGGTGTTGATCAGGATCGCCGTGGGCTTGAGCAGCGGCAGGTTCTGGGCGTTGATGAGGTGGCGCGTCTCGGGCGTCAGGGGCGTGTGCACGCTCACCACGTCCGCCTCGCGCAAACCCTCGTCCAGCGTCACGCGCCGCGCCGCCAGCGGCGCCAGCTCGAACTCCCAGTGCTTCTGGCGAGCCACGTACAGCACGCGCATGCCCCAGCCCAGCGACCGCATCGCCACCGCCTGGCCGATCCGCCCCGCCCCCACGATCAGCAGCGTCCGCCCCGTCAGGTCCTGCCCCGTGAACTCCGTGGGCCCCAGCGGCCCGAGCCGGGGGTGTTCCTCGCCCCGCGCGAACCGGTCCGCCGGCACGAGCCTGCGGGCCACCGCCAGGATCAGCGCCCAGGCCAGGTCCGCCGTGCCCTCGGTCACGGCGTTGGGGGTGTTGGTGACGAGGATCCCGCGCGAGCGGCACGCCGGCAGGTCGATGTTGTCCACGCCCACCGCGTAGTTGCACACGCCGCGGAGCTGGGGGCCGGCCGCGTCGAGGAGCTCGGCGTCCACGCGCTCCGACACCCACGTCACCAGCGCCGACGCCCCACCAACGAACCGCAAGAGGTCCGCCCGCGAGAATGCCCTCTCGCCCCCCAGTCGCACTTCCGCGCCAGGGACGGAGACCTCCCCGGGAATGGCGCGAGTCACGGCAATGATGGGTCGTGTCGCCGGGCCGGGCATGGGACGAGGATAGGGAACGCCCTCCGCGGCCAGGGGGGCCGGGTATGCTGGGGTCGCGGACGACAACGGAGTGCGGATGCGGCTGGTCACGTGGAACATCAGGCAGGGGGGCGGTCCGTCGCGCCTCCCCGAGATCGCCCTGGCGCTGGTGGAACGTCGCGCGGACGTCTGCGTGCTCACGGAGTTCCGGGTGGCCCGGGGCGGGGCGCTACGGGGTATCCTGGCCGACCATGGGCTGGAGCATCAGGCGGTGGGCCCCGGCGCGGACGGCGGGAACTCGATCTTGCTGGCGTCGAGATGGCCCGTGGAGAACCTGGGGGCGAACGACGCTGGAGCGTTCCCCGCGGGGCGGTGGGTGGACGTGCGGATCGGCCCGCTGGGCGTGAGCGGTGTGCACATCCCCGACGACTCGCGCCGCGGGGAGAAGGCCGCCTGCTGGCGGCACCTGGTCGAGCTGGCCCGAGCCCGCGGCCAGGGCAGGTGGGTGGTGCTGGGCGATGTCAACAGCGGTCGCCACCGCGAGGACGAGGACGGGCGCACGTTCAGCGCGACGGCCCTGCTGGGGTCGTTCCTCACGCTGGGAATGCTCGACGCCTGGCGGCACTTGCATCCCCGATCCCCGGAGAGGTCCTGGGCGCACCCGGCCCGGGGCGGGACGCGGATCGACGCGTGCTACCTCTCCGCGGAACTCCATAAGTGCCTGGAAAACAGCCACTTCTCGCACGCCGAGCGGGAGCGCGGGCTGTCGGATCACTCGCTGCTGGAGGTCGAGATCCAGGCTGCAACGCCGGTCCAAGGGGGTGAAAACCGGGCCGAAACCGGGCTCTTCGGAGCGGGGCGCCCCGATATTGCGGCCTGGAAAGCTGGAGCCGGATCGCGCGCAACGCCGAAAAAACCAGCGAAAATCGGCGGAGTTGCCGATTCCGCGACTTGAACATCGCCCGTGGGTGTTGTAGAACACCGGCGTTGTTGGAGTCCGAAGCCACGCTTTAAGGAGAAAGACGAATGGCCAAGAAGACCGCGAAGCCCACGTTCAAAGCCCCCAAGATCACCGCCAGCAGCAAGCCCCGCAAGAAGAGCGAGCTCTTCACCGTGCTGGGCGAGCAGACCGGGCTGTCCCGCAAGCAGGTCGCCGGCGTGTTCGAGTCCTTGGGCAAGGTCATCTCCGTCGACCTGGCCAAGCCCTCCCCGGGCAAGCCCAAGATCTTCGTCGTCCCCGGGCTGCTGAAGATCTCCGCCATCCACAAGCCCGCCACCAAGGCCGCCACCAAGCCCAACCCCTTCAAGCCGGGCGAGATGATGGAAGTCAAGCCCAAGCCCGCGCGCACGGTCGTCAAGGTGCGCCCGCTCAAGGCCCTCAAGTCCGCCGTCTGAGCCTCGGTCCCATCGGATCTTCGATAGCACCCGCGGGCGAACGTCCGCGGGTGTTTTTCTTTCCCATGCCCATGGTGCCCAGGGCATCTGGCCCGGGGCGTCATTCCCCACGCCCGGCTTTCTCTCCATCGCGCTACCGTTGCCGATGCCCAAGGGCGTTCTCCCAGCCCTGGTTTCTCGCGCCGGGCCCCGGGCCGTGGCCCTCGAAACCACCCTCCTGCTCCACGGCGTGCCCAAGGGCGAGGGCGCTCGCCTGGCTCAGGAACTCACGGCCATCGCCGAGGGGGAAGGGGCGAGCGCGGCCCTCGTGGGGGTGCACCGCGGGAGGCCCACCGTCGGGATGGACCAGCACGAGCTCTCCGACCTGCTCGGCGCCGAGCGCGTCCCCAAGGCCAACACCTCGAACCTCGGGCTGTACCTGCACGCGCGCGAGCACGCCGCCACGACCGTGGCCACCACCATGGAACTCGCCGCCGCCGCGGGGGTGCGCGTCTTCGCCACCGGCGGTCTGGGCGGAGTGCACCGCGGCTACGGATCGCACCTGGACATCTCCGCCGATCTCGCCGCCTTCACCCGCTTTCCCGTCGCGGTGGTGACCAGCGGCGTCAAGAGCCTGCTCGACGTCTCCGCGACCCGCGAGGTCCTCGAGACCCTGGGCATTCCCGTGGTCGGGTTCGGGACGCGCGACTTCCCGGCCTTCTACCTCCGCTCCCTGGGGCCGGGCGGACCCAAGGTCGATGCGCGCTTCGACGACCTCGACGACCTGGCCGCGTTCGTGGACGCCGAGCTGACGCGCACAGGCCGCGGCGTGGTGGTCGCCAACCCGATCCCCGAGCGCGACGAGTCGCTACCCGGGCTTCACTGGGATCGCTGGGTCGCCGCCGCGATGTCCGAGGCCCAGCGCATGGGAGTGAATGGGCGGGATGTCACGCCCTACATCCTGGGGGCCCTGCACCGCCTCAGCGGGGGCGAGACCCTGCGGGCGAACGTCGCGCTGGTGAAGCACAACGTGCTGGTCGCCGCCCGGCTCGCCGTTCGCCTGGGTCCGGGCGGGCCCACGCCGGCCCCATAACGCACGGCGGAATCTGGGTTTGCGTGCCGCGAATCTCCGCGCGAAGTTGCGACGATAGTACTGGGCTTCGGTATTGACGACGCTATGATCGTCTATTCAGAGCCCCAGGGGCACTATCGGGGGTACCGCTCGGGCTCCACGGAGGGCGCTATGAGACTCGCTTCCACCACCGCACTCACCCTCGCCCTGCTGGCCGGCTTCGCCCACGCCCAGGACAGCGTCTCGACCAACGCCGACGGTGGCAACGGCCTCCCCGGCGATGCGCTGGACCCGTTCAGCACCGGCTTTCAGTCGCTCAACTACGTTGTTGACCTCGTCCCGCTGACGACCTCCTGGGGCACGCACTTCGCCCTCGCCCCGCTCGCCAAGTCCGGACGCCCGCCGGGCACGAGCCGTTTCACTTCCCTCAACGGCGCGTCGGCGATCAGCCAGACGCTGCGCACCGGCGCCCCCTATCCCGCCTCCAGCTACTTCTACTGGACCACCGCCGGCGCGGGCCGCGGGCCCAACAACAACGCCGCCGCCACTTCCAGCATCGCGACCTCGGGCGCCGCCAGCGTGTTCGGCGCGGGGTTCCTCGACTACTGCGACACCAACGTGCTCGGCATCCAGTCGTTCATGAGCCAGGCCATCGGTTGCCAGGTCGCCTTCGACCCCGCGACGCCCTCGCGCCTCTTCGTGCGCCGCGTCGTGGCGGCGTCCAACTCCTCGGGCCAGGCCGTGCAGGACCGCTCCCAGTTCGGCTTCGGCGCCATCGACGCGAGCGGCAACGTCTACTTCCGCGCCGACAGCACCACCGCCACGAGCTCGACCAGCCCCATCGCCGGCGAGAACTACTTCCGCGTGGCCCTTCCCGCCCGCGGCGCCACGATCAACTCGATCGATGCGGCCGGCGCCACCGATTCCGCCGCCAGCACCCGCCTGCTCAACAACGCCGGCGTCACCGCCAACACGCCCACCTGCATCCCCGCGGACCTCGCCGGCCGCCCCCTGCTCGTCGGCAGCAACCTCGCGGGCCAGCTCATCGCCGAGACCTCGGCGGGCGTGCTCACCAACTCCGCGGCGCACCTCGCCGGCGCCGCCGACCATCGCGGCGCCGTCTCCGTCTCCGCCGCCGCGATGTTCTCCGGTTCCCCCGCCACCGGCGCCATCCTCGCCCGGACCACCGCCAACGGGCGCAACGACTCGATCGCGGTCTTCGGGCTGAGCGCCGCCGGCGCCGTTGTCGCGCCACGCCTGCTCACCTTGCCCGCGTCTGCCAGCGACCCCTGCACCGGCACCGCCTGGCCCAGCGGCGCCCCCTTCACCAGCGCCGACCTGCGCCACTACGACAGCCAGGTCGTCTTCCGGGGAGGCAACGGCCCGGTCGCCCTCGCCAAGGACCAGGGCGGGCGAGCCCTTGCCGCCGCCGTCGCGTACAACGACGCCTTCGTCTTCGCCAGCGACAACCCCTACAACGCCATCCTCGTCGCCCGCTTTGATCCCGCCAACCCCTCCTCCACTGTCTCCTGGAACGTCGCCGCCTGGACCAGCACCAACACCGCCGACGGCAAGGCCATCTCCGGCGATTACGGCGCCGACGGCATCCCCAACACCAGCGACGCGGGCGAGGGCGACGGCACCCTTGACGCCACGCCCATCGGACGCCTCGCCTCCACCTCCGAGCTCTCCCTGGGCAAGGACGGCCCGTCCCTCTCCGCCCCCATGCTCGACTCCGTCGGAAACCTCTGGTTCGTCGGCTCCGTCCGCCTCAACACCAGCGTCGGCGGGCAACCCGGCTTCGAGTTCTCCACCGCCCTGCTGCGCGGCGTGTACGACCCCGCCGCCTTCTGCTACAAGCTCGAACTCGTCCTCAAGGTTGGCGACAGCTTCATGGGCGCCAACGCGGCGACTCGCTACCGCGTGGCCGTCCTGGGCCTGGCCGACGCCGACTCCGTCGCCAGCGAGGCGCCCTGGTCGGGCAGCATGATGTCGGGCGCCTGGAACAACACGTCCACCTCCGGCCTGGATCCCAAGAGCCCCAAGTCCCTCGGCGGGCTCGTCCTCTCCGCCCGCATCGTCTACGACCGCAACGCCGACGGGCTCTACCAGGATCCTTCCATCGCCGGCGCCGCCGCCGCCAGCGTCGACGAGGCCTACAACGTCATCCTCTACGTCGGCAACACCGACAACTCCCAGGGCTGCCCCGCGGACCTCGACGACGGCTCCATGACCGGCACGCCCGACGGCGCCGTCACCATCGACGACCTGCTCTTCTTCCTCGCCATGTACGAGGCCGGCGACGTCCGCGTCGACCTCGATGATGGCTCCATGACCGGCACCCACGACGGCGCCGTCACCATCGACGACCTCCTCTTCTTCCTCACCCGCTACGAGGGTGGCTGCTGACCGCGCCGGCACCGACGCCACACCTCGTGGGGCAGGTGACCCGCCTGCCCACCCTCCCGCGGTCCCTCGCCGCGCTTTGACCGATATTCCAGCCACTTTCCTGGCATTTGGGCCGGCATGGCGCATACTGGGGGGCATGGAGACTCGCTCTCGCCTCGCTCGCGTTGCGCTCGCCTCGCTGGGTTTGGCCTGTGTAAGCATGGCGGCCCCCGCCGCCCGCGCCGATGTCGACCCGCTCACCGGGATCGACTTCGTTCGCATCGGGGCGGTGAATAACCCCGCCTACGACGGGCCGGATCCCTTCAACCGCGTTCTCGGGCGCGGCTCCGTTGCCTACGAGTACAACATCGGGCGCACCGAGGTCCCCAGCTCGCTCTGGCAGGAGTTCGTCGCCGCCGCGTTCAATCGACCCGACCCGCTCCCGTGGGTGCAGAGGCCGCTCCAGGTCGGCAGCGGGAACAGGCCCACCGGCGGTGTCTCGTGGCGGACGGCGGCCATCTTCACAAACTGGCTTTGTAATAATAAGAGCACCGACCGGGCCGCGTTCATGAACGGGGCCTACGACGTCTCCACCTTCCGCACCATCGGGTCCCCCGACGGAACCCCTATTTTCCTCGATCAATGGACGCACAACCCCGGGGCACGCTACTGGATCCCCACGCTCGACGAGTGGATCAAGGCCGCCCACTTCGACCCCAACCGCAACGGGACGGGACAGCCCGGCTGGTGGCAATATGACATCACGAGCGACGTGGCACCGATCTATGGGCCGCCGGTGGGGTTCCCAAACGGGAGCCCGACGAACCAGGCGAACTCGGGATTCGGGCTTCCCGGCGGGCTGGAGTTCACCATCCCCCTGGGCGCCTACGCCAACGTCACCAGCCCCTGGGGGCTCTACGACACGGCGGGCGCCACCAGCGAGTGGACGGAGGAAGTCGTGTATTTCCAAGGGCTTGGGGCGTATGCGAGAGATACGCGAGGGTCAGGTTGGGCTTCTGGCTTCGGAGGCGATCTGATCTATGGCGGACAACATGGAGGAACACCCGACCAAGTACCTTATACACATGGACTTAGATTGGCATTTGAGGTTCCTTCACCTATTCCGGTTGCACTTTTCGGACTGTGTGGTATCTTCTCGTTGAGCAGGAGGCAACGAAAGGAGCCACGAGAATCGCTTCGGCGTGGCTTTGTGTGTTGACCGGGCCGCCCCATCGCATGAGTTCCGGTCCACGGATCTCCTCTCACGGCGGGCTCGAGAGCTTCCCCAGACACCCATCGCGCGACTTGGCGTTGCCGAGGTCCTCAAACAACCTCGCGGCCCGGGTCCACAGCGAGTTCGCCTCTTCCCGCTTTCCTCGCGTCCTGGCGATGTCCCCCAGGTTGGCCAGCTTCGTCGCCACGATGGCCCGCGCCCCGATCCGTTCGGCGATCTCCAGTGCCTCCTCGTACAGCTTCGCCGCCGCGTCCAGGTCCCCGCGCGCCTCGGGCACCAGCGCGAGGTTCCCCAGGTCGCGCGCGACGCCCGCCTCGTCGCCCAGGGTGCCATCAATCTCCAGCGCCCGTCGCTGCATCGCCTCGGAGGCATCCCATTCCCCGCGGAACAGGTGCACCAGCCCCAGGTTCGTGCAGGCGCGAGACGCCGCCGCGGACCGCTCCGGCGCCAGCTCCAGCCTGCGCCGGGCCAGTCGTTCGGCCTCGTCCAGGTCCTTGTTGCGGAAGTGGAACTGGAATCCAAGGAACAGCAATCGCTCGTCGGTGGCGCCGGCCAGGCCCTCGGCGATCAACGTTCGCGCCTCGTCGTACCGCCCCGCGTCCGAGGCGACGACCGCTCGCTCGATGAGCCCGCACGCCCGGAGCATGCCCGCGTCGTTCGCGGTCCGTGCCTGCGTGTGCGCTTGGCGCAGGCCCTCGAGCGTGTCGCCCGAGAAGACCGAGTATCGCGGCGTATCCACCGGCTGGGAAGACCCCGGCATGGAGCAAGATTAGGGAGCGTCCGCCGGGCGACGCAACATCACACCCCGTACACCGCCCTGGCCTTGGCGCGCAGGTGGCGCAGCAGGGGCTCGGCGGAGAGGTCGCTCCCGGTGACGAGGCGGCAGAGCTCGCCGGCGCGATAGCGCTTCCCGTGCCGGTGGATGTTGACGAGGAGCCAGTCGCGCAGCGCGCCGAACTGCCCCTTGCCCATCTGCTTGTGCAGGGCGGGGATGTCGGCGTTGATCTTCTCCCAGAACTGGGCGGCGTACAGGTTGCCCAGCGTGTACGTGGGGAAGTATCCCACCAGCCCGAAGGACCAGTGCACGTCCTGCAGGCAGCCGCGCCGGTCGTCGGGGACCTTCACGCCCAGGTACTCCTGGTACCGACGGTTCCACTCCCCGGGCACGTCCTTGACCTTCATGTCTCCGGCGATCAGGGCCCGCTCGATCTCGAAGCGGATCATCACGTGCATGTTGTACGTGGTCTCGTCGGCCTCCACGCGGATCAGGCTGGGCGTCACGGTGTTGACGGCGCGGTTGAAATCGTCCGCGTCCCAGCGGTCCAGGGCCTTGCCGAAGTACTTGCGCGACTTGGGCAGGGCCCACTTCCAGAAGGCGCGGCTGCGCCCCACGAAGTTCTCCCACATGCGGCTCTGGCTCTCGTGGATGCCCAGGGAGACGGCGTCGGCCAGGGGCGTGCCGTAGAGGTCCGCCCCGCCGTCGGCGGGCAGCTTGGGGAGCCCCTGTTCGTAGAGCCCGTGCCCCATCTCGTGCATGGTGCCGTAGAGCGCGTCGGTGAAGCGTTCCTCTCGGTAGCGGGTGGTCAGGCGCGTGTCGCCCGGGGCCAGGCCCGAGCAGAAGGGGTGGGTGGTGGTGTCGAGGCGGCCGGCCCTGAGGTCGAAGCCCATCTGCCCGAGCACGAAGAGCCCGAAGGCGTGCTGGGCCTGGGGGTCGAGCTTGACGTCGAAGCACCTGGTGGAGACGGGCTTCTTCCTCGCCGCCCGGCGGACCTGGGCGATGAGGTCGGTGAGCGCCTGGCGCAGCGGCGGGAAGATGCGTTCGAGCTCGCGCGCGGTCATGCCCGGCTCGTTCTCGTCCAGGAGGCAGTCGTACAGCTCGCCGCCGGCGGGGACGCCCAGGCACTGGGCCTTGCGCCGCATCAGTGTGATCACGCGCTCCAGCCAGGGCGAGAAGGCGGAGAAATCGCTGTCCCGGCGAGCGGCCTTCCAGGCCTCCTGCGCCTGGCTGGTCACCATGGCGATCTCGGCGACGAGGTCGGTGGGCAGCTTGGTGGCCAGGTCGTAGTCGCGGCGCATCTCGCGGACATTGGCCGCCGCCCCGTCGATGCTCTTCATGACGCCGTTCGATTCGCACGCCCGCAGGAGCTCGCCGATGCGGGCGTCGGTGCGTCGCTCGTGGACCATTCGGGCGATGGCGGACTGCTGCTCGGCGCGGAACTCGGCGCCGGCGGGGGGCATGTACGTCTCCTGGTCCCAGTTCAGGAGCGCGCTGACCGAGGAGATCATCGCGACCTTGCGGTGGAGTTGGACGAGTTCCTGGTAGGTGCTGGCCGACATGGCGTGCTCCGGGTGGTCATGCGCCCCGCGATCGACGCGGGAGGCGTGTGAAGGTCAATCTCATGGCCGGCCCCAAGCCCCCGGGGAAGCAACCGTGCCACAGGCTTCGCGGGGATTCTAACGCGTTGCCTCGCGCAAGGCGATGAGGGCGTAGGCGGTGATCAGCGTCGAGTTGTCCTCCATCCACCGCCCGTCCACGCTCTTGAAGGACCCGTCCGGCTGCTGCATTTCGCCGAGCCGATCGACCAGGTCGTCGGCCCAGCGGGCACGCCGATCGCCCTCCACCCTGATTTCCGCCTGTCCCAAGGCCCCCAGAGCCCGGGCGAACACCACGAAGTAGTAGTACATCCCATCATTGCCCAACCCGGGGTTTTCAGCGAGGGTGTAGTGCTCAGAGATCCACCGTTGGGCCGCCAGGACCCTGGGGTCGCGGTCGCTCAGCCCCGCGTACAAGTAGCTCTTGAAGCCCGAATACGTCATCGACCCGTAGGCCCGCAGACGGGCCACGCCCTTCCAGGAGGCGACCTTCTGGACGCGGATGGTGATGCCGTTGGGAGTGTTTGCGAACGCTATCCCGAGGCAGCGCTCGGCCTTGGCGGAGTCCTCGATTGCACAGCGGACCACGAACTGGCTGGCGGCAAGCCCGTCGCTCCCGGGCCCGAGCGCGACCACGAAGAGGGACTTGGCGCCGGCGATGCCCGGATCGGAGGACTGCTCGAACTGCTCGCGGATTCGACGCTCGATCTCGTCGCGCGTGAGCGTGGGCGGCTTCCCATCGGAGCCGCTCTTGAGCGTGATGGTGGCCTGCGTGCCCGGGCCTTCGCTGAGGCTCTCGAACGTCTCCCCCGCGAAGCTCTCGCCCACGCCCGCGCGGTCCATGTTCACGCCCGTGGCGTAGATGAACCCGCCCTGCGTCGAGCCGGCCGCGTAGGGCATGTCGTTGACCTTCTGCCCCGCGGCGGCCTCCTGCATCTGCACGCGCTGCAAGAAGACCAGGGCGCGCTGGAAGGCCGGGTCGGAGGGCTCGACCCCCGCCGCATGAAGAGCCTCCAGCGCGAAGGCGGTGTTCGACAGATCAGGCCGCCCGCGGTTGCCATAGCCCCAGCCGCCGTAGAACGAGTCGGCCTTGGGCACGGGCTTGGCGCTCTCGCGGTTGCCCTCGAGCACGACCGCGCCCTCGCCGTACTGCAGCTTCTTCAGGAACTCCGCGGCGTTCTTGACCGCGTCCTTGGCCCGTGGATCGGAGAACCGTGCCAGCGCCGAAACGCTGATGGCCGTGTTGTACACCGGCAGGGCGCGGTCGTAGATCCCCCCGTCGGGCTGGACGTAGTTGAGCAGGAACTTCTCGCCGGCGGCGGCGGCCGGATCGTCGGGCCCGATCTCGCCCGGAGCCATCAGCCCCGCGAGGACCAGCCCGGTGATGGCCGTGAACGTCGGGCCCTTGGGGTTGACGCCCCACCCGCCCGAGCCGGGGTCCTGCTGGGACCGGAGATACCCCACGCTCTTGTCGATGAGCTGGCGGGCCTTGTCCCTGCGGTCGGGCGAAAGCCCCGAGCGCGGGCCCACACCGGCGGAGTCGTCCGGGCCCGCCGCGAGCGCCACGGGTCCGGCGATCAGGCCAAGAGCGAGGGCAACGGCGGGTACGAGCCAAGGGCGACGCGGCATGGAGACCTCCATCGTGCTTCTGCCAGGAGGATAGTGGCCCGTCGAGCGCGTGGTCGGTGAGGCTAGCGGCGATGCGCGTCCAGGATCACGCCGGCGGCGACCACCGCGGCCGTCTCGATCCGCATGCAGTGGGGCCCGAACGACGCGATCACGGCGCCGGCAGCGCGGGCCCGGGCGAGCTCCCGCTCGTCAAAGCCGCCCTCTGGCCCCACGAGGAGCCGAATCTCCGCGTGGGCCGAACTCGCATACGCATTGCCCGACGCGTCCGCCACCACCACCCGCCCACTTCCCTGCAGCACGTCGGCAAGGCCCCGCGCCGCGCCAATTTCCAAGGCCCAGGCCCGCCCGCTCTGCTTGCCGGCCTCGCGCGCCCGGCGCTGAAGTCGCGACAGCTTCCCCTCTCGCGGCGCCACGACCCCTCGCTCGCAATCGAGCGGACCCCAGCCGGCCACGCCCACCTGCGAGAGCTGGTCGATCATGTCCTCGAGGCGATCACCCTTGGGCACGGCGCTCCAGACCTCCACCCGCGGCGACGTGGGCGCCACGCTGACGATTCGGTCGATCCTCGCCCGCAACTGCCACAGCCCGCTGCGACGGTCCTTCGAGGCGACCGTCACGATCCCCGAGGCCACGTGCCCCCGCCCGTCGAGGACCTCCACCGGCTCGCCGACCTCGATCCGCTTGACGCGCAAGGCGTGCTGGGCCTCGTCGCCCAGGATGGACACCTCGCCCCCCGGCGCCGGCAGGGTCTCGTCGGAGAAGATGCGGTGCAGGCCCATCGACGCGAAGCCTAGCGGGCCGGGAAGCGCTGGCCGGGTCCGATATCGGGCACGCCCCGGCCCCCGCGCCTCCAGTCTCCCCCGGCAACGTCCGATTCAGGTTCTGTGCGCCACGGCGGAACGTGCGCGCCGCATCGATGACCACCTCCCCCGCCACTCCATCGCCGACCGTGCCGGCCCCTGCGCCCACGATGGATCTCTCCGACACCGTGGACGAGCTCCTCGGGGAAATCGAGTCCACGGGAGCCGCCATCGAACGCGCCGCCTCCGACTCGCCCATGCCCAGTGCCGAGGTGATCGCCCAGCAGGCAGCCGCGGCAGCCCCGGCATCGTCCGCTGCGCCCGCACCGGCGAGCCCAAACCCGCCGCAACCGCCAGAGCCCTTCGCGACCTCGATGCCGGCAGTCGCGGCCCTGGTCGCCGATGCCCCCGCGCCGGAGCAGACCATCGAGCAGGTCGACAAGCTGCTCCACGACGCGGCCGCCCGGCTTGATCAGGGCTCCGCGCCCTCCCCCGAGAGCATCAAGTCACTCGACGAGCACATCTCCAAGCTGACCGACCAGATGCTCGGCGCGCCCGACGCCGCGAAGCCCGCCACCGCCGCGCCGTCAACCGCACCCCAGCCCGCGCCATCTGGGCCAACCCAGACAGCGCCCGCGCCCGACGCCGCCGCAGCCCCGGCCAAGGCCCCTTCCCCCACCAGCGCGCCGAGCACGCGATCCGCGCCGCCAGGCCCGACGCCCGAGGGCGAGCATGCGCCCCAGGCCTCCGGTCCACCCGCCGGCGAGCCGCCCGTGCCCGCCGCGGCTTCCGTCACCCCGCAGATCCCCAGTGAACCTCTCCGGGCCAAGCTCCGGCGCTGGCTCGCGCCGATCAACACGCTGGCTTTGCAGGGGTGCGCGGCCGCGTGCAAGCCCCTGGATTCGCACGGAATCCACGCCCACAAGGCCCTGAGCGTCATCGCGATCGCCACCGCCGCGTGCGCCACGATGACCTGGGGAATCGTCCTCTTCCGCCCGGCCCCCCAGGACCAGGTCGGCGTCGAGGCGTTCGACTTCGAGCACGGCACACCCCCGCCGATCGTCCACCACGCGGAGGAGTCGAGCGTACCCGACGCGGCCCATGAAGCCCCGGGGGGCGGCACACACGACGCCAAGGCTGCGCCCAAGAAGGACGCCAAGAAGCCCCCGGCCAAGTCCTCAAAGAAGGACCCCAAGAAGGACCCGAAGAAGGCCCAGAAGAAGCCGCCGTCGGGTGGGGGTGGCGGGCACTGACCCCGCGACTCCCGCACATCCCGCGAACCCCACCGGACAACGAACAACTGGACTCCTAGACTCCCGGCTCAAACGGGCGATTGACCGCCCGTTCCTGCAGGGAGTTGTCGATGCTGGTGCTCGCCGAATGGAAGCCGGTGGTAGTCGGGATCCTGATGGTCCTGTTCCTGCTCGTTTGCGCCCTGATGATCCTCGTGATCCTGGTGCAGCGCCCCCAGGGGGGCGGCTTGGCGGCGGCATTCGGCGGGTCGTCGGGCTCGGGCCAGACCGCGTTTGGTACCAAGACCGGCGACGCGCTGACGGTGCTGACCATCGGCGTTTTCCTGGCCTACCTGGTCGTGGCCGGGAGCCTGACCTACGCCACCAAGGCCGACAAGGCGGGACCCGCAGTGCCCGCAGTGTCAGCGCCCGGAAAGGGCCTGCCAGCGCCGACCCCGGCCGGCACGCAGCCAGCCGGAGGAGCCGCCCAACCCGCCGCTCCGGCTGAACCGCCCGCGAGCCAACCGCCCGCGCCGTTGCCCGACACCGTTCCGACCGGCCCCCAGCCCCCGGCGGCGACGCCCCCGGCGCCAGCCCCGACCAATCCGGCTCCGGCGGCAACGCCGCCCGCGACGCCCAGTTCCAACCCCTAGGAGCTCGGCGTGATCCGAAGCATGACCGGATATGGCGAGGCGTCGGCCCAACGCAACGGGGCGCACTTCTACGTCGAGGTCCGATCCCTCAACAGCAAGTACTTCAAGGCCACCATCCGCCTCCCCGAGGAATTCCAAGGGCTCGAGGCCGAGATGGAGCAGGTCCTGCGTGAGCGGCTCACGCGCGGGACGGTGACGCTCAACGCGCGTTGCGCGGACGCGTCCGCGGGTGCTGCCTTCACCATCAATGCCCACGCCCTGAACCGGTACCTGGAGCAGATCAAGGCCATGCCCAGCGTCCCGGGCGTGCAGCCGACGGTGGACATGGCCACGCTGCTGTCCCTGCCGGGCGTCCTCCAGCCCCCCAGCAACGAGGAGGATCGATTCGAGCAGGCGCGGGGAGCATTCATGCCGCTCCTGCGCAAGGCCCTCGACGGGCTGGTCCACATGCGCGACCGCGAGGGTGTGGCCCTGCAGGCGGATCTCGAAGGACACCGCGGGTACATCGCCCAGCGACTCGAGCGTCTCATATCCCTGGCCCCGGGCGTGATTGCCGAGTACGAGACCCGGCTCAAGGCGAGGATCGAGGCCCTGCTCGGGGGCAGCCAGATCAGCATCTCGCAGGTGGACCTGATCCGCGAGATCGCCGTCTACGCCGAGAAAACGGACATCGCGGAGGAGATCAAGCGCCTCGGCGGGCACCTCGACCAGTTCCGCGACCTCCTGGGTGCCGACGATGCCCGCCCCGTCGGGCGGACCCTTGATTTCCTGGCCCAGGAAATGCTCCGCGAGACCAACACCATCGCCAGCAAGAGCCCCGACGCGGCCATCTCCCGCGCCGCCGTCGAGGTCAAGGGAGCTATCGACCGCATCAAGGAGCAGGCCCAGAACGTGGAATAGACTTCGGGGCCGGCGCGGCGTGGTCGCGGCGGCAGCGGGGCACAGCAGTGAGCACGCGGGCGCACACCATCGGCGGCACCTGGCGACGCGTCGGCGTCGCGGCGGTCCTGGCCTGGAGCGCGGCCGCCCTGGCCTGGCCGCCCCCGGGCAACCTCCGCACCGACGTGTCCATCGCCGAGTCGCTCCGCCTGCTCGGATCGGATTCCGTGCTGGAGCGAGCCAGCGCGTCCGTCGCCCTGGGAGCCAGCGATCGCGTCGGACTCCGCGACATCGAGGCCGCGCTTCTGACGCCCGACCTATCGCCCGAGCAGCGCCTGCGACTGGAGCGCGTGGGATTCGAGAAGTTCTCATCCACGCCGCGCGGCGCCCTGGGCATCCGTTTCCAGCAGCGTCTCGCCGACGGGCCCGCTTCGGGCACCGTGATCGACGCGACCTACGAGGGCTTCGACGCCCACCGCGTCCTGCGCCCGGGCGACGTGATCTACTCCATCGACGGGCAGCGCGTGCTGAGCATCGACGACGGCAAGCGGGCCATCCAGTCGCACGATCCCGGCGAACGCCTCACCCTGCGGATCTTCCGCGACGGCGAGCCCCTGCTCGCCCGCGTCACCCTGGGAAGCCTGCGGGCGCTCGACCAGATCTCCCCCGGCGGGCAGCGGGGCGACCTCGGGCGCGGCCAACCCGCCATCCTCCGCGGCGCCTTCGAGGACCGCCTCGCGCGAAGCTGCGGACGCGGGGCCCGCCGCGACGCCCGCTTCCATCGCCCCCGGTGGCGTGCAGCGGCCTGTGACGATCGCGGCCACCTCCGCCTTCGACCTCTCGGGACCGGCCCGGCGCATGGCCAACCTCCAGGCCATCCAGGAGCAGCTGCGAATCGTCCAGAATCGCATGTCCACGGAGCAACGCATCCTGGCGGATGTCAACCGTCCCAACGCCGAGCGTCAGGCCGCCCAGACTCGCCTCGACGCCCTGCGCCGCCAGCAGGCGCTCCTGAATAACCGGTACGCCGAGGTCAAGGCCAAGCTCGCCAAGCCATGAGGCGCTGGTTGCCCCCTTTACGCTCGGGAGCGGCGTGCCTATCGTCTCGGCCCATCGTCGCGGGCCCGGGTCGGGTTTGGTTCGGGTTCGTGACGACGACCAATCGCAGGTGAGCCATGGCGAAGATGTCGCAGACCCAGATCCTCGAGATGATCGAGAAGCCCTTCCTCAAGTCGATCCCCCAAGTGGACATCGGGGACACGGTCAACGTGCACTTCAAGATCGTGGAGGGCGACAAGGAGCGCCTTCAGATCTTCCAGGGCGTGCTGATCGCCCGCAGCGGGCGGGGCATCAACGAGATGATGACGGTCCGCCGCATCGTGGACGAGGTGGGCATCGAGCGCTGCTTCCCCATCGCCAGCCCCCGCATGGCGAAGGTCGAGGTCGTGCGCCGGGCCGACGCGCGCCGCGCCAAGCTCTACTACCTGCGCGACCGCGCGGGCAAGAGCCGGCGCATGCGAGATCGTCGCCGCGGGCTCAAGCACGTCACCGGCCTGGCCGTCGTGGGCGAGGAAGCCCCGGCCGCCGACAAGGCCCCCAAGCCCGACGCGAAGGCCTGAGGCCAATCCCCAAGCTGACCCCCGCGCCCGCCCCACCGGCGGGCGTTTTTTTGTGCGGTCACCCGCTATCCTCGCGTCATGAGAGCCGTCGTCGTCCAGCGCCAGGGTTCGCCCGTCGCCCCCAACGTCGAGTACCGCGAGGACCATCCCGAGTGCCCCGCGCCGGGCCCCGGCGAAGTGCAACTCCGCACGCTGGCCAGCGCATTCAACCAGATGGACCTGTGGGTGGGGCGCGGCGTGCCCGGGCTCTCTCTCGACTATCCCCGGGTGAGCGGGTGCGACGCCTGCGGCGAGGTCGTGGACGTGGGCCCCGGGGTGGACCACGCGTGGCGGGGCGCGCGGGTCATCGTCAACGCCGCCATTCGACTCCCCGAACCCGACCGCCCGGGCGATCCGCCCGGGGGCGCACTGTCGCCGAACTACGAGCTCCTGGGGGAGCACCACGACGGGATGTTCCGCGAGCGCTTCAACGCCCCCGTCGCCAACATCGCTCTGGTGGGCCCCGGCGCCGACCCCAGCGCCGCCGCCGCCTTCGGGCTGTGCGCCCTGACGGCCTACTCGATGATGGTAACCAAAGGCTCGCTGCGACCGGGGCAAAGCGTGCTGATCACGGGCATCGGGGGGGGCGTGGCCACCAGCGCCCTGGCCATCGCCAGGCACCTGGGCTGCCCCGTCGCCGTCACCAGCCGCCACCCATGGAAGCTCGACCGCGCCAGGGGGCTGGGGGCGGAGTGCTGCATCCTGGAGGTGGGGCAAGACTGGTCCAAGGACGTGCGCGCGTGGTCTCGCAAGCGCGGCGTGGACATGGCGGTGGACTCGTCGGGCAAGGCCACGCACCTGAACTGCATCAAGTCCCTCGCACGCGGCGGGACCTACGTGACGCCCGGTTGCACCAGCGGGCCCGACGCGACCACCGACCTGGCCCGCATCTTCTGGAACCAATTGCGAATCCTGGGCAGCACGATGGGGAGCAATGCCGAGTTTCGCGAGGTCGCGGCCTTGTTCCGCGCGGGCGACCTGGTCCCGGTGGTCGACAAGGTCTACCCGGCCCGCGAGGCGCCCGCCGCTTACGCCCGCCTCGAATCGGGAGAGCAATTCGGGAAGATCGTGCTCGCGTGGTAGATCACGCGGACCTCCGGGCGGCGCGATTCTCGGGCGGGGCGCACAGCCATCCGCCGCGCGGGGAGTACCCCGGCCAGGAGCGGTAGGGCGGCCCGCGACCCTCCGGACGAACATCCGTGAGCCAGATGAGTGTGGCGTACCGGCAGGAACGCCGGGAGCGCCAGAACACCCGGTCGGCGTGCACGAGGGGTCCGAAATGGCGTTGGAGCCGGCGAACGCCGCTGGGGCTCATGCCCTCGACGCTGAGCACGCGTTCGACGAGGGCAACCGCCTCGAAGCCCCCGCCCCGCCGCTTCAGGAACACGCGATCTCCCGTGGCGACGCGGGCGAAAGGGGCGCGGCGCGCGTGCGACAGCCTCGCCTCGACACGCTTACGCCCGTCGATGATGGCACGCAGGTACACACCGCGCAGGATGGCGACGTGATCCACTTGAACCTCCCGCGGGGTTCCATCGGACGGTGCGAGGGGCGCATTCCTGGTTTCGGAGGGCGGAGGCGGCCTCGGTTCCGCTTTGGCTCACGATCGAGCCGCGCGAGGGGCTCTGGGCTTATCCCCGCGACGCGTCGCCCTGCATCCTGCGGATCGTGGCGGTCGTGCTCTTGCCCTGCACCAGGTCCACCAGAGCCACGCGCCCGCCGTACCCCTCCACGAAGCTCCCCCCCACCACCGCCTCGCGCGTGTAGTCCGCGCCCTTCACCAGCACGTCCGGGCGCACGGCCTTGATCAGCTCGATGGGCGTGCCCTCGGCGAAGAACACCACCGCCCCCACGCTCGCCAGGGCGCCCAGCACCCGGGCCCGATCGTCCTGGCAGTTCACGGGACGACCCGGACCCTTGAGCCCGCGCACCGACGCGTCGTCGTTGATCGCCACCACGAGGAAGTCGCCCAACGCCGCCGCCTTGTCCAGGAGCGTGACGTGCCCGGCGTGGAGGATGTCGAAGCACCCGTTGGTGAAGACGATCTTCTTGCCCTGGCGGCGCTGCGCCTCGATCTCGACCAGGAGCTGGTCGCGGGTGCGCAGCTTCCCCGCCAGGCGGTTGGACTGGACCATCAGCGAGTGGTGCACGCGCGCCAGCGGGATGGGCTGCACGCCGAACACCTCCACCTCCAGCCCCGCCGCCGCGTTGGCGAAACGCACCGAGTCGTGCCAGTCGATGCCGTTGGCCCGCGCGGCGGCCAGGGCGGCCAGGAACATGTCTCCCGCGCCCGTCACGTCGTACACCTCGCGCGCCACGGTGGGCACGGCCAGCGGCTCATGGCCCCGAGCCAGGAGCAGCGCCCCGTGCTTGTCCAGCGTCAGGACCGCCGCCTCCAACTCGACCGCTTCGAGCAACTTCCGGGCCACGCGCGCGTTGTGCTCCACAGACGCGTCCCCGTCGGTACGCATTCCCGCGGCCAGTTCCGCCTCCTGGCGATTGGGCGTGATGGCCGTCGCCCCCCGATACTTCGAATAGTCCCCGATCTTGGCCGGATCGACGAACACGGGCTTGCCGGCGCGCCGGGCGGCCCGGATCACCCCCTGGCACACGTGCGCCGTGCACACGCCCTTGTTGTAATCCTCGATGCACACCACGTCGGCCCCGGGCAGGGCCCGCTCGAACGCGGCCAAGATCCGGTCTGCGACCACGTCCGCCAGCGGCTCGCGCGATTCAAAGTCCACTCGGAACATCTTCTGGGGGTGGCGTGCCTGCGCCAGCCCTACCAGGTTCTGCTTCACGGTCGTGGGGCGGGACGCATCGCCCACCAGGCCCGCGCCGTCCACGCCCTCCCGCGCCAGGGCCTCGCGCATAAGCCGGGCGTGCTCGTCCTCTCCGGTGACGCCCAGCGCCCGTACCGAGCCCCGGAGCGCGATCAGGTCCAGGCAGACGTTGGCCGCCCCACCCGGACGCTCGTCGCGCCTTCGCACGTGCAGGATGGGCACGGGGGCGTCGGCCGAGAGACGCTCGGCATCTCCGTACACGTGCTGGTCGAGCATGTAGTCCCCCACCACCAGGGCGGTGAAGGGCTTCCAGGCGGCGATGGCGTTCAGGAGGGAGTCCATGGAACGCCCAAGCCTAGCAAGAAGGCTCGTCGCAGTCCGGGACGATGTCCGGGGCAGGCCGGGCCGCCTCCAGCACCGCCCGGCGCAGCTCGCCCTCGCCCAGGTCGAAGGCGAGGCCCAGGCGCGGGCGGAAGACCGGGCAGGGCCAGCGCGAGGCGTGCACGCGCCGCAGCTTGGACCAGTCCTTTTCCGTCACCAGGAGCGCGTCGCATCGCGCGTCACGCAGCATCGCCAGCAGCCGGTCGACGCCGGCGGGCCCGTACGCGTCGTGGTCGGGCAGGGTGAGCACTCCGGCCGGCTCGCCGGTCGCCTGCCTCGCCATGTCCACGAACGCGTCGGGGTTCGCGATGGCGCAGGCGACGCCCACTCGCCTCCCGCGCAGCGCGTCCGCGGGCGCCGCCCCCTCCTGGGCATCCACCAGTCCCTTCCACGCGTGGCGGGCGACGGCGCCGATCGCCCTCGGGGCCAGGGCATGCGCCCGCACCCGCAGCGTCGCCACGTCGTCGGGGTGGGCGCTCTCGGCGTGGGTGATCACGATGCCGCCGGCCCGGGCAAGGCTCTCGACCGGCTCGCGCAGGTGCCCCGCGGGCAGCAGGGCATCTTCGAAGATCGGTCGCGTCGCGTCCAGCAGCACCAGGTCCAGCGTCCGCGCGATCTTGCGGTGCTGGAACCCGTCGTCGAGGACGATGCTGTCCACCCGCTCGCCGCGGGGCGTGGCGAACAGCTCGATGAGCCCGCCCACCCGGTCGGGACGCGCCACCACCGGCAGGTCGTCGACCGCGCGCGCGTATGCGCGGGCCTCGGCGGACGCGGCGCCGGCCCGACTTCCAGACCCGCGCATGGCCACGCACGGGTCGTGACCACCCGCCCGCAACCAGGCCAGCACCCGCATCACCATCGGTGTCTTGCCCGTCCCTCCCGTGGACAGGTTGCCCACGCTGATCACGGGGCGGTCGAGGGTCACAACGCCCCGCCCGCCATCGAAGCGCGCGTTGATCCGCCCGATGGCCTGGCCATAGCACCACGCCGCCGCCCGCCCCAGGGGGCCCGGCAGCGGGGCACGCGAGGCCCGGAGTTCGCCCCGAGGCGAGGTCATGGAGGAGATGATTGCCCGCCCGACGATCCGGCGACGGACGCCCCCCGCGCAAGCTTCGCCAGATCATGCCGCGCGGCGCTCAGGTCCCGGCGAAGGCCCCGACGCTGGGCGGCGTGCAGGCGCACCGTGTTCGCCACGTCCAGGCACGCCAGCAGCACGATCAACCCCATCAGGGCCGCCACCATCGTCCAGGCGATCGTGAACGGGCGAGGGTCTTCCGGCGAGGTCCTCGCCGCGGCGTAGACCGTCACCGGCACCGCAAAGGCCATGAGCAGCCCGTTGCTCAGGCGGATCCGGCGCCGGCTGGCCGGCATCGGCGCCCGCGGCAACGACAACACGTGCCAACTGATCGCCAGCAGGGCCATCAGCCCCGCGGTGGTCGCCAACCAGCCGGGAACGATCCCGGCCCCAAGGCTCAGTGCACAGGCATCCGTCACGAGGTTCGCTTCCCGCCCCCGCCCAAGCCCATACGCACGAGCCGCGGGACCAGTTTCCCCATCGGCAATCCCATGATGGTGGTTGGGTCGCCCACGTACTCGATGGGCCACCCGGCCTCCAGGCGCTCGGCCAGGTTGTACGCCCCCGCCTTCCCGGACCAGGCCCCGCTCTCCACGTATTCCTCGACCTGGTCGTCCGATAGGTCGCCCATCCGCACCGTCGCCCGATCCACGAAGAGCTGCCGCTCTTCCATCCGCCCCTCGCGCACCCACACCAGCGCCACGCCCGTCAGCACGTCGTGCTCGCCCCGCCTGAGCAGGCGCAGGATCTCGCGGGCCTCTGAGGCATCCTCCGGCGTGCCCACCAGGCGGGCACCCGCGAGGCACGCCGTATCGGCGCCGATCACCAGGTGCGGCGTGCGCCCGTCCTGCGCCAGCACCTGCTCGGCCCCGCTCGACGCCTTCAGGAACGCCAGCGACGCCACCCACTGCTCGGGGTCCACATCCCCGGGCGCCAGCACGCCGTCGTCAAAGCCCGGGTGCCCGGCCTCGTGCTCCACGCCATAGTCCAGCAGCATCGCGCGCCGGCGCGGGCTGCGGCTAGCGAGGAAGACCCTCGCCGGGGCCTCCGCGCGGGATTGACTCGGGGAAGGGCGCGTCATGGTCTCCACAATCCTAGAGATGCGCGGGGCCCCGCGAGCCGTCGAAATCCGGCCTGCAACAGATCTCGCGCTCTCCTAAACTGCTCCGATGAAGGCCCACCTCGTCCAATTCGACATCGCCTGGGAGGACAAGGGGGCCAATCACGCCAGGGTGCTCGACCTGCTCGACGCCGTGGACGTGCGCGAGGGCGACCTCATCCTCCTCCCCGAGATGTTCGACACGGGCTTCTCGATGAACACCAAGGCCACGGCCGATCGCGGCGGAGTGACCCTCGCGTTCCTCGTCGACCTCGCCGACGACCTGCACGCGTTCGTGCAGGGCGGGCGCACGCTGCACGACTGCCACGGCGCGCTGGCGAGCAACGTGATGACGATCGTCGACCCGGGCACGGACGGGCCCAACGACGCCAGGGTCGTCGGTGAGTACGCCAAGGTCCATCCCTTCTCGCTGGGCAGGGAGCACGAGGCCTTCGCCGGGGGCGAGCGGGTCCTGACGTGGGACTGGATCGGGCCGGCAAACGGGGACAAGGACGCGCTCAAGGTCTGCCCGGCGATCTGCTACGACCTGCGATTCCCGGAGCTGTTCCGCAACGGGCTGCGCCTGGGCGCGGAGTGCTTCGCGATCGGGGCGTGCTGGCCCAGGGCACGCCACCACCACTGGCGGGCGCTGCTCATCGCGCGGGCCATCGAGAACCAGGCCTACGTCCTGGGCGTCAACCGCGTGGGCAGGGACCCCAACGGGGCGTTCGGAACGGGGCTGGAGTATGGCGGGGGCTCGATCGCGATCTCTCCCACCGGCGAGGTCCTGGGCGAACTGGGTGACGCCCAGGGCGTGCTCAGCGTGGAGGTCGATCCCGCGGGCGTCCGGCGCTGGCGTGAGAAGTTCCCGGCGTGGAAGGACCACCGGCTGAATCTCGATTGGAAGGCCTGATCGGGCGGGGCGATACCGCGCCCAGGTGCGGGAAGTGAACGAGCCCCGGAATCGACCCGGGGCTCGTTCGGACGCGGACGCCTGCCAGACACCAGCGCTCAATCCTCGGCGTCGTCGTCGCCCTGGTTCTGGGCGGCGACCTCGGCCTCGAGCTGCTCGATGGACTTCTCTTCCTCGACCTTCTCGCCTCGGGCGAGCTTTTCTTTGCGGTCCTTCTCGAGCTTGCGCTTGATAGCCTCGACCTTGGGCTTGTCGGGCGCGAGCATCATGGTCCAGGCCTTGCCCAGGAATCGCGGAGACTGTTCGATCTTCACGATGTCGGTGAGCGACTGGAGCACCTTCTTGAGGTTGTCCTCGCCCAGCTCGCGGTGGGTCACCTCGCGTCCCTTGAGGCGCTGCACGACGAGGATCTTGTGCCCCATCATGAGGAACCGCCGCGCCTGGTCCACACGCACCTGGATGTCGTGCGGGTCGATCTTGATCGACCGCCCCAGGCGGATTTCCTTGAGCTCCGTGGCACGGCTCGCCGCCCGGTTCTTCCGCTCTTTCTGGCTCAGCTCGTACTTGTACTTGCCGTAGTCCATGATCCTGCAGACCGGGGGACGGGCCTCGGGAGAGATCTCCACCAGGTCCATGCCCAGCTCCTGCGCCTTGCGGAGCGCCTCGGAGGTCTCGATGACTCCGAACTGCTCCATCTCCGGCCCCACCACGCGGATGGGCGTGATGCGGATCATGTGGTTCACCCGGATGCGCTGCACCGGGCCCGCGTCTCGACTGAATCGACCGAATGCGATGGGCAAGCCTCCTCAAGCGCGAATCGCGACCGACGCCGACGGGAACATCCCGCCCGCGCCCGGCACGTTCGACGCCATGTTGTAACCAGAGTGCCGAAGGGACACCAGGAACACGCCCGGATTGGCGCGCGAGCGCCTCATGAACACGTCACGAGGTCAGGCCCACGCAAGTCGCGAGTCCGCATTCCCTGCCTTCGCCCCAAGGCCCCGCCCGCCGGCCCCTCCGCCCGGGAACGCCCCGGACGACCAGGCCCGGCCAACCGGGTACCACAGCCTACGGTCAAATCCTCAATCGGGCAAGCCCCGGGCCTCACCACAAGTGCACCACGAATTGGACCAGGTTCAAGAGAATGCTGATCCCCAACATCACCCACAGCCACATCCGCACCGGCGGACCCACACCGCCCTCCAGGCCCGCGACCCCCTCGGCGGGGGCCGCCGCCGCCTCCGCCTTGGCGAGATTCGCCAGGTCCGCCTCGGCAAAGCCCTTGTGAGCCAGCGGCGGGGTCTGCCCCCCCTTGATCGCCCGCAGGTCGATCAGCAGGTCCTTGCAGGACTGGTAGCGGTCTCCGGCCGCCTTGGCCATCATCAGCTCGATGACCTCTGAAATCCCGCCCGAGAGGCGGGGATTGACGTGGTCCGGGGGCACCAGCTCGGCCTTGAGGTGCTTGTGCATGACGGCCGACGGGTTCTTCCCGTCGAAGGGCACCTGCCCCGTGAGCATGTGGTAGAGCGTGGCGCCCAGCGCGTAAATGTCCGCGGGTGGGCCGATCGTCAGCTCGCCGCGCACCTGCTCGGGGCTGATGTAGTAGGGCGTGCCGAAGGCCTTGCCGGCCTCGGCCTCGGCCGCCTCGCGGTCGCTGATGGCCCGGGCCAGGCCCAGGTCGGCCAGCTTGGCCACCCCGGACTTGGTCACCATGATGTTCTTGGGCTTGACGTCGCGGTGGATGAGCCCCTTGTCGTGCGCGTGCAGCAGGGCCTCGGCGATCTGGATCGCGATCTCCACCGCGTCGCTCTCGCTATACCGCTTGCTCGCCACGATCTGGTCGTAGACCGTCGAGCCGTCCACGAATTCCATCACGAAGTAGTGGTAATCGCCCGCCTTTCCCACGTCGTACGCCTGCACGATGTTGGGGTGGTTGAGCTGGGCGGCGGCCCGCCCCTCGGCGTAGAAGCGCTCGATGAACTGCGGATTGCTGCTGAACTTGCGCGGCAGGACCTTGATCGCCACCATCCGGTCCAGGCTCAACTGCTTGGCCTTGAACACCGTCGCCATCGCCCCGGCGCCGAGCTTGCCGATGATCTTGTAGCCGGGGATCTTCTGCCCCGACCGCTCGGCCGCCACGATCTCCTTGAGCCGCGAGATCTGGCGGCTGGTTACGTACTCGTTGGCCACGAGCAGGTCGGCCAGCGAGCGCTGGTTCTGCTCCTCCGCGAGGGACTTGGAGAGCGCCAGGCAGTGCTGAACCTCATCGGTGGTGGCCAGGCCCTGGTCGATCACCAGCCGCCCCACCAGCGTGTCCACGTTCGTGCCGCCCTTGGCAACGTCCTGGGGCATCGGCACCGGCTCGCCCGGGCGGGAAGACTCACCCGCGACGGGTTCCATGGGCAGGGGTTTGGTGTCCCCGGCGCGGGAATCGCGCGGGAGGGGCGACGTCTCGGCAAGTTCAGGTTTGGGGGTCGGTGACGACATACCTCAAAGGGCGGAAATCTAGGCAGGTCTGGTAACGCCGGGGTGCGTTCCCGTTCTTTTCCGATCGTCCGAATCCGCCCGGGACTGATACGGACCGCCCGAAAGTCGGTTCTGGCCAAGGACTAAGCACGCGCCCGAAGCCCGAGGCACCGATCCGGCGCAATTCCGGAACCGCCAACGGGCAAGCCTCGAATCGGGTTCGGGCTGTTTTCCTGGCTCGGCGGCGGTGATACCCCCTGCCGGGGTTGGCAAAGGAGCCCGGAGTTGGTTATAGTTGCGTGAAGTTGGGCGATTCAGCCCGACCCCGGGGCCGGATGGGGATCTACCGGCTTGGCTCGAGGGGGTGCGTTTCGCGATCCGCGAGATGGAGCATGGAACTATGAGGTTGACCTCGTTTCGTCGTCGTGCCGGGGCCGGCGTCCGCCGCACCGTCGCGTTCACGCTCATCGAACTGCTCGTGGTGATCGCGATCATCGCGCTGCTGATCTCGGTGCTGCTGCCCGCCCTGGGCAAGGCCCGCATCGCGGCGTGGGTCACGCTCTCGATGAGCAACATCAAGCAGGGAACGACCTCGGGCCTGATGTACCGCGAGAACTACAAGGGGTATTTCCCGGTGACGCCGCTGATCGCCGGCGGGGGGCAGCGCCCCGGATACCGCCAGTACAACCACGCGGTGAATGTTCCGACGGACATCATGGGCTTCTGCAGTTGGAGCTTCGGAGGCGGCAATTGCTCCCGGGCTTGGGCCGGGGATGCCTACTTCGACATCCACGCCGCGGACCGCCCCATGAACTCTTGGCTGTACCCGGACATCGATTTCGTGAATAGCGCCCCGCCCCTGGGCATTCGCATGCCCGCGACGTCCCCCGACCGAACGGCGTCGTTGACGCCCGTGCTCCGCGATCCGTCGGACAAGATCGGGCACCAGCAGCGCTGGTCGCAGACGGGGCATCCCGACACGTTCACGAACAACAACCCCGCGATCTCCTGCTACCAGGACGTGGGGACGAGCTACCAGTACAACGCCAAGTGGTTCGACCAGTTGTACACCGGCGGCGGCGCCGGGGGCACCCTCCCCTTCGGCAAGGCCTTCCTCGCCGGCTGCCAGCGCCTCGCGGTGGGCGAGGGGTTCAACCCGTCCAAGTTCGTGTGGCTCAACGACGAGAACTGCGACGTGACGGTGAACAACCGCAACGCCGGCCTGCGCTACAAGAACAGCTTTGGCGACATCAACAAGGCGATGCTGAGCTTCATGGACGGGCACTCGGCGTACGTGACCGTCATCGCGGGCAACTCCGCCGCGTCATTCAAGAACAGTACCTACAGCATGGTCTTTGACGACCTGCCCGTGCCTCCCTGATCCTTCGGGGAACGCCCCCGCCGTTGGAGAGTTCTACCGACCCCGCCCCCTCGGGCGGGGTCTTTGCTGCGCCACCAGCGGATGAACCCCTGCCCGCGCTCCCCAAGCCGACTCAAGCTTCGGCCCGGGCCGCGGCCTCCGACGAACGCTGCTCGCGAGACTTGGGTTCGACCACGGCCAGCGTGCGCCGGATCTCCACCACCAGCGTGTCGTCCGCTGGCGGGCCCTGGCGGAACGACTCCACGGCCTTGAGCAACTTGAGCGGCCAGTTCTCGCCCTCTCCCGCCTGAGTGCCGGCGAGCAGTCGGCGCATGCCCGCCAGCCCGAGCATCCGCCCGTCGGCGCCGCGGGCCTCGATGGCGCCGTCGGTGAACGCCGCCAGACGGTCGCCGGGCGCGAAGACGTGGTTGGCCTGAGCGGGGTCGAACTGGGCATCGCCCTCGGCCCCGAGCAGGTAGGTGGTGGCGGGCAATTCGTGGATGGTCCCGTCGGACCCGCGGACGTAGGCCGGGGGGTGCCCGGCGCTGGCGTATTCGACCAGCCCCTGGGCGGGATCGACGCGCAGGCACATGGCGGTCACGTACAGGGCGTGGTCGGCCATGGTGAGGTTGACGTAGCGGTTGAGCAGGCGGAGCATCCCGCCCGGCGAGGTCAGGGCGTTCTCGGCGAAGATCCGCTGCAGCTCGCCGTGGAGGCGATTGACGGTCAGGGCGGCGGGCACGCCGTGCCCGGTCACGTCCATGATGACGACGTGGAGACGTCCGTCCACGAGGCGTTGGACGTACAGGAAATCGCCCCCGATCTGGCGCATGGGCTCGTAGACGTAGTTCAGGGAGAGGTTCGGGTCGGAGACCGGGCGCGGGAAGAGCGACTCGTGGATCTTGCGGGCGTCGGTCAGCTCGCGGTGCATCTCGGCGAACCGCCCGCGGACCAGGCGTGCCCCCACTTCTTCGCGGAAGCGGCTGTGACGCCACCAGCACAGGGCGGCCCCGGGCGCGGCCACCAGGGGCGAGCAGGCCAGGATGATCCCGTTGAAGACCCACGCCGAGGAGGGAACCTCGCCCTGCGCGGAGAGGTAGAGCAGCATCCCGACGGTGATGCCGATGTTGAGCGCGATGAGGGGCGCGATGGGGCGCACCGACTCGCGCGCGGTCCACGGCAGGAAGAGGCAGGCCAGGAAGTGCGTGAAGAAGATGCTCAGCAGGTTGGTCCCGCTGGTCATCATGGGCGTGTTGTCGCGATCGCGGACGCGGAATGGCGGCTCCTCGGGAGCCGATTCCGCGGCGAGGTCCGGGGCGGGGGAATCGACCAGTCGCGGCGGCTGGGGGGGAGTGTCCTCCCCGGGCCCCATGTCCGCCTGGGCCGGAATCACCGGGCCCACCAGGATCGTGCCCTTTCCGCTCTTGACCTCCGCCAGCTTCAAGGGGGTGGAAAGCAGGAGCAACGACCCGCTCACGACGATCAGCCAGTAGGTGATCTTGAGCAGGGGCCAGGGGGTGGCCCGGTTGGACTTGACGTGCACGAACGAAACCAGGTACAGGGCGGAGCTGGTCAGGGACAGGATGAACGTGGCGATGGCCGGGGGCGTCACCACGCTGCCCGCCTCCCTGGGAGGCAGCGAGCCGCGCATCGCCTGGACGTACTCCCACAATCGCGGGAGCAGTGGGAACGCCACCAGCACAAAGACCGTTGCCGTGTACCACAGGAACCGGCGACGCAGCTTGCGCAGGCGCTCGGCCTCGAGCTCGCCCCCGAACTCGGTGGTCAGGATCGTGCTCTCCGAGGCCCGCCGCTTTCCCACGCTCGCCCTCCGCAGCTACCTCGCCCGATTGGCACCGGGAACCCACAGGACATCCGTGGCCCCGTTGTCGTTGGCCACCCGCGCCAGCACGAAGAGCAGGTCGCTGAGCCGGTTCAGATACCGAACCGGCTCGCTCCCTGTTTCCTGGGGATTCTCCGCCCGCAATTGCACCGCCAGCCGCTCCGCACGCCGGACCACCGTCCGGGCCACGTGCAGGCTGGCGGCCAAGCGCGTCCCCCCCGGGAGAACGAAGCTGGTCAGGGGCGAGAGTTGGTCGTTGAACCGATCCAGCACCTGTTCCAGGCGGGTCGTCTGGTCCGGGACCATGCGCAGGCTCTGCCCGGGCTTCTCGGCGCCCAAGATCGGCGTGGCCAGGTCGGCCCCGAGGTCGAACAGGTCGTGCTGCAGGGAACGCAGGACCTCCCCGATGCCCCTGTCCTGCCCCGCGGTACACAGCGCTTCGGCCTGCCCAAGGCACGCGTTGGCCTCGTCGACGGTCCCGTAGCACTCCACCCGCGGGTCGTCCTTGCGGACCCGCCGCCCCCCGGCCAACCCGGTCGTCCCGTCGTCGCCCGTCTTCGTGTAGATCTTCGTCAGCCGGACCATTCCAACCCCCTACCACGCCCCACGGGTCGCCCGCGTAGGCTACACCATACCTGCGGCGAGGCGTCCATGCGCGGCCTGACCAAACTCTGGCGACCCCTCCATGCTACCTCGGACTCGCCCTTGGCCGAGCCCTTGGTCGCCCGGATTCTGAGGGCCCGCGGGCTCGTGGGGGAGTCCGCTGCCCGGTTCCTGGAGCCCGCCCTCACCCACCTCCACGACCCCTCCCTGATGCCGGACCTGGACCAGGCCGCCCGCCGGCTGCTCGACGCCCTGGCCGCTCAAGAGCAGATCGTGATCTACGGCGACTACGACGTGGACGGGATCACGGCGTCGGCCATCCTGTACCACACGCTCGCCGCCATCGCCCCCGGGCGGGCACGCGTGAGGACCTACGTCCCGCACCGGCTCGAGGAGGGGTACGGGATCAACGCCAAGGCGATCCAGAACCTGGCCGGCGAGGGGGCGAGCGTCATCGTGTCGGTGGATTGCGGAGTGACGGCGGTGCTTCCGGCGCTGGCGGCGCGCGACGCGGGCGCCACGCTCATCATCACCGACCACCACACGCCGCCCGCGCGGGTCGAAGACCTGCCCGAGGCCTTCGCGGTCGTGCACCCGCTGCGACCCGGCGCCACGCCCTACCCCGATCCGAACCTCTCGGGCTCGGGGGTGGCATTCAAGCTGGCCTGGCGACTGGCGACGATGGCGGCGGGCAGCGAGCGCGTGGGCGACGCGATGCGCGGGCTGCTGCTCGATTTGCTCGCCCTGGCGGCCCTGGGCGTGATCGCGGACGTGGTGCCGCTGCGGGGCGAGAACCGCGCCATCGCCCGTGCCGGGCTGGCCAAGATGCGGCACACGCGGTTCGAAGGGCTCAACGCCCTGATCGAGGCGTCCGGCCTTGGCTCCGGGGGGCGGAGCAGGATCCAGGAAGAGGACGTCGGCTTCAAGCTCGCCCCCCGCCTCAACGCCATTGGGCGCCTCGGGCACGCCCGCGAGGCGGTAGAGCTGCTCACGACGGCCTCGGGCGGACGCGCGGTCGCGATCGCCGAGGAACTCACACGCCTCAACGAGCGGCGTCGGGCCGAACAGGCCGACATCGTCGAGATCGCCTGCGAGCTGGCGGAGATGCACGGCATGACGGGCCCGGATAAGCGGGGCATCGTGCTGGCGCACAAGGACTGGCACCAGGGGATCGTCGGGATCGTCTGCTCCAAGCTCGTCGAGAAGTACGCCCGCCCCACGATCCTGATGCAGGACCACGGGGAGTATTGCCACGGCTCGGGGCGCTCGGTGGACGGGTTCTCGCTGTACGGCGCGCTGGCCAGGTGTTCAACACACCTGGCCCACTTCGGCGGACACGACATGGCCGCGGGGCTGAAGGTCGCGTCCAGCGGCCTGCCGGCCTTCACCGAGGCGTTCCTGGAAGCCTGCAGCGCCGGGCTCGGGCCCGAGGACCTCGTGAACAGCGTTTGCTACGACACCGCGGCAGACCTGTCGGAGCTCTCGATGCAAAGCGTGGCGCAGCTTCGCCACCTGGCGCCGTTCGGACGCGAGAACCCGTCGGTGGCGCTCCGCGTGGGTCCGCTCAAGATCACCGGTCGCCCCACGACGTTCGGGACCCAGAACAAGCACCTTTCCCTCTCGGCCCGCGACTCGGGTGGGACGGCGATGCGCCTGTACGCGTGGAACTGGAGCGAGCACCTGCGCGTGGTCCCCGAGGGGGCGAGCATCGAGGCCATCGTGACGCCCAAGATCAGCGACTTCTCGGGGAGGATCGAGTGCGAGATCCGCGACGCCGTCGTGAAATGAAGACCCTCCGCGCAGATCATGCGGAGCCACCCACCGGGTCCGTCAGCAACCACCCTCGAACCGCGCGACGAAGTAGAGCAGATCGCTGATGTCGACGGCCCCGTCGGGGATGCCGGCGCCCAGGCCGTCGTCGAGATCGGCCCCCAGTACTCCGGCCTCGAACCGCTCGAGGAAGAGGAGCAGGTCGTCGGTGTCGACGCCCCCGTCGTCGTCGAGGTCGCCCGGGCAAGTCGGTTGGAGGTGGAGATAGGTGAAGGCCATGGCAATGGGCGCGCCCTTCCCGGTAGCGTTCCAGGCGTCGTAGAGCTCCTGGCCCCAGGTGTTGGTGTGGTTGTTGTCACGGAGTGTCTCGATGTAGTGTCGCGGAGTGTTCTGGTAGTACAGCATCACATTGGCGCGATGCGCGTTGGCGGGGATGCGGAACGGCGCGTCGTCCCAGTACTGCCCGTCGGCGTACTCGTGCTCGACCACCGGCGCCCCCGCGGCGGCAAAGGCGGCGTTGTTGAAGCCGCGGGGCGGGATGCGGTTGTCCTTGTAGATCGTGTCGGCCAGGGACATGCGCGCGCTGGGGCCCGCCCGCAGGCCCGTCAGCGTCGCCGCGTCCTGGCTCAGCCCCACGTGCATCTCGTAGACACGGGTGGACCACTCCTCGAGCTCGGCATGCTGGTCGTCGTACCGCCCGTACTCCTTGAGAACGTTGCCCGCCGCGTCGGTGAAGCGGACGTTGATCCACACCCGACGCCCCTCGATGTGCCCCGTGGGAAGCTTGTGCCCCGTCTCGTTGATGACCCGGACGTTCAGCGTCGAACCCGACTGCGTGAGATCCAGCGTGGCGGCCCGCTGGAGCATGTCCACGGCCTTGCTCCGCGAGCGCGAGATCGCCGCCAGATCCACGTCGGGATCGTCCCGATACGCGTACGCGATCAGGTCGAGTACCTGCGCTGCGGCACCGGCGAACTCGTGCTTGGGCATCTTGGTCCGCGGAGGCCCGTAGAAACAGGCCAGGCCGTCGGCCACCGCGGGCATGTGGCAGTCCTGACAACTGCTGACCACGGGGCCCTTGGCCTCGCCAAATCGACCGCCCATGTCCACTCCGCCGCCCGCGAACGCGCTCAGTCGCCACTCCGTGAACGTGCGCTCGAGGGGGAACTGGTGCTCGGGATTCTCGCTGGGCGTGGGCTGCCCGATGGGGTTGTAGCGATACGTGCCGTCGGGGCGCTTGCTCACCGCGACGTTGCCCACCTCGTGGCACGTCCCGCACATGTTCGAGCTGGACTGGAACGGCGCGAAGGTCGTGGGGTGGGGCGCGGCGGCGTCGGCGTAGGGCCCGCGCCGCAGCCCGCTGGGATCGAGGACGAACATCGAGTTCCCGTAGTGCTGGGGAACGCGCTGGAGTCCGGCCAGCACGCCCTGATCCTCCGGCGGGCTCACCCCCGCGCGATAGATCGGATCCACCATCGCGTGGCAGAAGTGGCAGTCGATGCCCTGGCGATCACGCGCGTCGAGCGCGCTGCCATCGGGCACGCCCGCGTGCCCGGAAACCCAGGCCAGGGGTACGTGGCAACGCATGCAGAACGTGCCCGCGTTGGCCACGTCCTGGTTGGCCGTCGTCATCTGCGCGTAGAACAGCGGATCACGCCCCGCGTTGGCCATGAGGCTTCCGGCCCACGTGCCGTAGGGCTCGGCCGGGACGTCGTAGTCGCCGTGGCACATCCGGCACTCGTCCGATGGACGCAAGGTCGCGGGCGCGACCCCGCCCATGGGCGTTCCGGAGAGAAGGAAATCCTCCGGCGTGAGGTCGAGGATTGCGGCGCCGACGATCCCTCCCAGGGCCACCGCCCCCGCGCAGGCCATGAATACCCAGCGCCGACGACGCCTGATGAGTCTGTCCTGCTGCATGCGGAACTCCTGCGGTGCCGCCACGCCTTCGCACCGCTTGCACCGTATTCAGATAGTCATATCTTGTCTCAACTTCGGCGAATACGCAAGGAGAAACACGCAGATTGTCATGGATAATCCACGATCCGAACGCCATGCGAACGTCTTGGACCCAGAACCTCGTTCTGGCGAACGGGCGCGGGTCAGCCCCCGCGGCCTCGCGCCGCGGCCAGATCCCCCACGATCGTGAACACGGTCTGGAGCTTGGCGATCTCGAAGATCGCGCGCACGCGGTCGGTCAGCCCGCACAGGTAGAACGGGGTGCTCTGGCGCTTGGAGAGCTGGAGTGCTTCGACGAGCGTCGCGAGCCCCGGCGTGCTCATGTACGACACGCCCGAGAGGTCCGCCACGACCCGCCCGGGCTTGCGCTCAAACGCCTGGCGCAGGTGCGTGCGCAGCGAGGGCGCTTCCTGGTATCCGATCTCGCCGCGCGGGGACAGGACCACGGACAGGCTGTCCTCGCTCACGTCGATCTTCAACGAGTCAGCCATGGGCCCGCCCCTTTCCGCAGCCGGAGTTGGCCGCAGGCACAGCCGTGGGTGCCTGCACCTTCACCAGGGTCAGGCGCATCCCTGCGCCGTGGCGCTTCTCGTACACGGCCTGGTCCATCACCTCCCGGATGATGTGCACGCCCAACCCGCCGGGGCGGATGTCGTCGAGCGCCCTCCCCTTGATGTCGCAGGGCTCCACCTGGCGAGCCTCGTCCTCGATCACGATCTCGAGTCGCAGCCCCGAGGGCCCGTCCCCGGCGTGCGTCAGCATCACCCAGATCGGGCGATCCACGTCCGAGTCGTACCCGTGCCGGATCACGTTGCAGATGGCCTCGTCCACCGCCAGGGCGATCTGCGAGCAGTGCATCTCCGTGAACCCCAGCCGCTTGGCCACGCCCGCGATGAACTCCCGCACGCCGCTGAGGTACAGCGGGTTGCTGGTGAGTTCCAGGCGGATGTTGGGGTGGGCATTCATGGGATGGATCGGCTCACCTGGGGCCCGGCCCACGCTCGGCCCCCCCCTGTGCGCGGGCCTGCTGCCAGGCCTGCCAGGCACGCACCGCCTCGCGCCGCCGGGGCTCGGTGTCGCTGGGATCGTATCCGAGGGTCTGGCCGGTCACCCGCTCCAGGGCCCCGATCGTCAGCAACCGCGTCGCCGAGTCGTCGCTATCGAGCATCCGGATCAGGTCCGGGATGGCCCGCGCGTCCCTTTCGGCCGCCGCCCGGACGATCGCCGCGTTCCGGGCCGCGGGTTCGGGAGAGTTGAAATCCTCGGCCACCCGAGCCCGGCACGCTCCCACCACCAGCCCCAGGATGCACGCGTAGAGCGCCCTCACATCCCATCCTATCGGCGAGGTTCTCCGGGATCATTCGTGCCCGGAGCGGATACCCCGTCGTCGCGAGCACGCTAGCCTTCCCCTTCCCCTTTCCGACGAGGCGACCATGATCATCCCCCACCACGAGGTGGTTCCGATTCTCGATTTCGGGTCCCAGACGGCCCAGCTCATCGCCCGGCGCGTGCGCGAGGCCGGGGTGTTCTCCCTGCTCGTGAGCCCCAGGATCACGCCCCGGGAGCTGGCCGCGATGAAGCCCAAGGGCATCATCCTCTCCGGAGGGCCCGCCAGCGTCTACGAGACGGACGCCCCCGCGTGCGACCCGGGGATCTTCGACCTGGGCGTGCCGGTGCTGGGCATCTGCTACGGCATGCAGCTGGCCGCCAAGCTCCTGGGCGGAACCGTCACCCCTGGCGAGCACCGCGAGTTCGGGCGAGCCAACCTGCACATCGCCGATCGTGCCGACCTTTTCGCCGCCATCCCGGAGAAGACCACGGTCTGGATGTCCCACGGCGACCAGGTCGGCGCGCTCGACGCGGGAACCTGGACCACCATCGCCTCCACGCCCACCTGCCCCCACGCCGCCGTGCGCCTCCGCGGCGCCGGTCCGGGCGGCGTGCCCCGCGTGTTCTACGGCGTGCAGTTCCACCCCGAGGTCACGCACACGCCCCACGGCAGCGACCTGATCCGGAATTTCCTGCTCAACGTCTGCCGCTGCGAGGCGACGTGGCGCATGAGCGACTTTGCCGACGCCGCGGCCCAGCGCATCCGCGCGCAAGTGGGCGGCTCGGGAGTGATCTGCGGGCTCTCGGGCGGGGTGGATTCCGCGGTGGCCGCGGCCCTGATCCACAAGGCCATTGGCCCCCAGCTCCACTGCGTCTTCGTGGACACGGGCCTGCTGCGCAAGAACGAGCGCGAGCTGGTCGTGTCCACCTTCCGCGATCACTTCCACATGGACCTGCGCGTGGCGGACGCGGAGCTGGAGTTCCTGGGCGACCTCGCGGGCGTCTCCGACCCGCAGGACAAGCGCAAACGCATCGGCAAGCGGTTCATCGACGTGTTCAAGGTCGCGGCCCGTGGGATCGCGGGGGCTAGGTTCCTCGCCCAAGGCACGCTCTACCCCGACGTCATCGAGTCCGGGCACGGGCACGCGGGCACGAGCGCGGGCATCAAGCTCCACCACAACGTGGGCGGGCTGCCCGCGGACCTTGGCTTCGAGCTGGTCGAGCCCCTGCGCGAGCTGTTCAAGGACGAGGTGCGCAAGCTGGGCGAGGTGCTGGGCCTGCCGGCGCACATGGTGTGGCGCCACCCCTTCCCGGGCCCGGGGCTGGCGGTGCGCGTGCTGGGCGACGTGACCAGGGCCAAGCTGGACCTCCTGCGGGATTGCGACGAGATCCTGCTGGAGGAGATCACGGCGGCGGGGCTGTACCGCAAGACCAGCCAGGTCTTCGCGGTGCTGCTGCCGGTGCAGAGCGTGGGCGTGATGGGCGACGGGCGGACCTACGAGAGCACCGTGGCGATCCGCTCGGTGGACAGCCAGGACTTCATGACCGCCGACTGGAGCCGCCTGCCCTACGACCTTCTGGCGTCGATCAGCAACCGGATCATCAACGAGGTGCGGGGCGTGAACCGCGTGGTGTACGACATCAGCAGCAAGCCCCCGGCGACGATCGAGTGGGAGTGAGGCCCGGCTCGTTCTCGACGCACGCTCGCGAATCGCCGATATAATCATCCATGGTCGCGCCAGTTACCCAAGTCAGCTTGCCCACAGACCTCGTCGACCGCCTGTCGAAGGACGCCAAGGCCATGAATCTGGACCTGGCCGCGTACCTCGTGTTTCTTGAGCAATGCCGCAATGGACGTCTGGACGCCAAGGCGCAGGACGCCGCTCGCTTCCTCTTCTCGAAGCACTCCGAGTCGCTTCGAAAGCTGTCCCAATGACTCGCCGGAGCATCGGGCGCCCGCGATTCGTCACGATCGATGAAGCCCTTGCGTATCAAGAGCTGGCGATCGCACGATTCGGAGGTGCGCCGGGGCTCCGCGATCGCGGGCTGCTCGAGTCCGCCATTGCAATGGCTCAACAGGGCTTCGGCGGCGAGTTTGCCCACGCGTTCCCGTTCGAAATGGCCGCGGCGTATGCCTTCCACGTCGCCAAGAACCATCCGTTCGTGGACGGGAACAAGCGGGCGGCGTTGGCCTGCTGCGTCGCGTTCCTGAGGATGAACGGTTGGAATCTGGCATCCGAGCGCGAGGACGCGGCGGATCGTGTCCTCGATCTCACGGAAGGCCGCCTCGACAAGGCCGGTTTCGCTCTGTGGCTTTCCGGCCATTGCAGGGAACGGCCCACCCTGGAACTGCGAGACTTCTTGCAGTCGCTCGATCCCCAAGCCTACTACCGCCACTTGGAGTCCATGCTTGCCGGTTCCCATGCAGAGCGCATGGCGACGCTGGAGGACGCGGCGCGCACTCTGCCGATCGTGGAGTTCTTCTTGCGTCATCACGCTGTCGCGGTGGAGAAGGGACACGACGCTGCGGCGAGCAACTCACTGCTCAACGCGATCACGATGGCCGCTCTGTTCCGCCTCGCCGAAGACATGGGCTACGAGTGGTAGGGTCGTGAGCCAGTGCACGCGGGGTCAGGGAAGATCCCTCGCTGGCGCGTCGGGCTCGTACAGTCCCTGAATGCACGGACAGCCGGCACACCCCGCGTCGGGAATCATCATCCGCCCTCCCCGCGCCTCCGACGAGCGCGAGTTCCTCGCCCTGCGCCGCGCCAACCGCGACTGGCTCGAACCCTGGGAGCCCTCGCCCCCGCCCGGGCATGACCTCTTCTCTCCCGACGGCTTCCAGACGTGGGTGGACTCCGCGACCTCCGACACGCGACGCCGCTTCCTCATCTGCCGCTCCGGAGACGCCGCCATCCTGGGCCAGGCCTCGCTGGGGGAGATCATCCGCGGCCCGCTCCAGCAGGCGTTCATGGGCTACTGGATCGCCCGCGAGCATGCGCGCCAGGGATACATGCGCGAGGCGCTCCCGCTGGTGCTGCGCGTCGCGTTCGCGGAGCTCTCGCTCCACCGCGTCGAGGCCAATATCCAGCCGCACAACCTCGCGTCCATCGCCCTGGCGAGATCGGTGGGGTTCCGTCGCGAGGGGTGCTCGCCCGGCTACCTCCAGATCCAGGGCGTGTGGTCGGACCACGAGCGCTGGGCGATGCTGGCCGATGAGTTCTTCGCCCGTTACGGACGATGAGCGCGCGAACAAGGGGACGCCGAGCGAGCGTCCCCTTGGATCAGATTCCCTGGTGCGTGTCGCGGCGCTTACTGCGGGCGCCACGCGGGATCGTTGACCCGCCGGGCGTGGTCGGACCAGTTGCGCATGTCCTGGAGCCCCTCGTTCTTGATGCCCGAGGCGTGCCCGTCGAGCCAGCCCGCCACCGCGGTGCCGTCGTAGCGAGGGGAGACATAGCCGTACTGGTCCGCGGAAATCCCCGCGTTGTAGGCCGGCGTGCTGGGCGTAAAGACGTTGAAGTACCCCTCGCGCATCCCGTCGATGGGGGCGCCGCGGGCGGACGTAAAGACCAGCATCCCCTCGGGAGTCGTCGCCTCCCCGATCTTGTTGATGGGCCTGAAGATGTCGTGCACGATCTGGGGCGGGGCCAGGCGCAGGTCGCCCCCGCCCAGGAACCGCATGTTGAGCCCCAGGCTCGGCGCCAGGCTCACCGTGTAGTAGAACAGGTCGTCCCCCACCTGGCTGCGGCGCTTGAGCAGGCTGACCTGCTCGTTGATGAGCAGCGACCCGTTGATCTGGTTATCGAGGTACCCGATCAGGCGCCACGGGTAGCGGCTGCGAATCTGCGAGTAGTCCAGCGTGTCGGGCATCTGGCGCCCCGTGTCGTCGCACATCACCACGGGGTCGAACCACGACGGGAGCAGGTTGTCCTTGTTCTCCAGGGCGTAGCCCGTGTACGCGAAGTTCAGCGTCCGGGCCGCCGCCATCTCCCGCGCCTGGCGAGAGAGATACTTGCACTTGGCGATGCCCGGGAGCAGGATCCCGATCAGCAGCGCGATGATCGCGATCACCACCAGCAACTCGATCAGCGTGAATCCTCCGGGAACCAAACAGCGATTGCGTCCTGCATTATCGTGATTGTGGGTCTGCATCGGCGTTCTCCTGCCCGAGGAACGGCCTGTCCGTTCCTCGCTCCTCTCCTTCGGCTTCAAGGCCTCGCGGCCAACAGTGTGGCGTGCTCCAGGCTGCGCAGCTGGCAATGAAGGGCGGCCGCGTCGGCCGCGTCCACCGCCCCGCTCTGATCGACATCGCGGTTGCCCGTGCCGCGATGCCAGGAATACAAGTCCTCGACGTCGACTCGCGTGTCCGTGTTCACATCGAAGCGAGGGAGGGCCACGTACTCGATGGCGAGGCTCGGGTCGGGCAGCCCGAAGGCCTCCTTCGTGGCGATGCGGGGGTACGTCTCGCCCGCGCCCATGCCGCCATAGGCCGCCCCGTGCAGCGACGAGATCACGAAGCCGATGTAGCCATCGTTGCGCAACGACCGCTCGAGGTAGCCGCGGACCCGCGGATCGGTCACGTCGATCTGGAAGGTCAGCAGAGCGCCGTCGCTGATACGCGTGTGCCCGTCGGTTCCGGCGTAGGTCTGGGACGTCGTCCCGGTGGCCAGGGGGCGCGTGTCGAAACCGTCGCTGACCACCGTGAAGTCCGCCCCGTCGGCGTTGCTGGTCACGTCTCGCGGCTGGGGCGGGACCAGCGTGCTGGTCGGAAAGTCCGCCGGCAGCACGTTGTAGAGCCCGTTCTGGTATACCGGAGTCGAGGACTCGTTCCACGTCCCAAGCGTCAGGCCATTGTTGAGAAGGCACCCGTACAGCTCGATGGGACGCCCGGCGTCGGAGTCCGGTTCCAGCGCCAGGAACGTCTTCCACGAGTCGTACGTGGGGTCGTAGATCGTGGAGTTCGGCGCGGGGCGCGACGAGTTGAGCACGTACACCGTCAGCGTCGCCGAGCGGACCTGGAAGGGGCCGCCGGCGGTCGGGATCAGATCCTGCGTGCGAAACGCCGCGAAGTAATACCCCAGCCGATCGGGGTCTTCCGTGGCCAGGGGAGAGCCGAACGTGGGCGCCGAGAGCGACGCCCCGGAACCGGCGGCCGGATACGCCCACACGTCGTACGCGGGGGAAGCGAACGCCTGTGTCGTTCCCGGACACTGCGCGAGCCCGATGCTCGCGCAGGCTCCCAACGCTCCAACCCCCAGAACCAGCCGCCTCATGGCGTTCCTCCTGCTACCTCCGGCGACGCCGCCCGAGGACCAGCATCCCCAACCCCCCAAGGGCGAGCGCGCCCGGCGCGGGGACGAGGTGCGCATCCACCTCGATATTCTTGACCGCGGTATTGGCATCGGATGCCGCGAAGCTCACGATATAGGAAAGAACCGTACCGGCCTCTCCGGAAATGTCCCACGACCCGTACAGGTATTGCCCGCCTCCCAAAGGGTCACCCAGGGGCGCGACCTCGATAACCTGCCCCGGCACGAGGTCCGAAACGGTGCCCCCGCCGCTCAGGGTGTAGCTCAGGCGCAGCCCCGAGGGAATGACGTGGCTGCCGAACGTGTCGATCTGGATGGCCAGGAAGTTCAGGTCGGAGGCGACCGTCTGCGCGACGGTGAAGGCGCCGATGCCGGTGCAGTACAGCGCGCCGCTGCCCGACACGATCGCGGTGTCGTCACCGGTCTGCGTGAAGACCGCGCCGCTGCCCGTGGCCGACAGGTTTCCCGGGGCTCCGAAGGGCACGGTGAAGCTCGTGGCGCCGGGGCCGCCGGACTGAAGCAGATTGCCCTGTCGATACCAGCCGCTGAAACTCGCGTTGGCCCCGGCGCGCCACGCGGGCGAATTCGCTTGGAAGTGCGCGAGCGCCGTAGTTTGCGCGGAGGTGGTTCCTGCGAGTGCCGCAACCGCCAAACTTGTCAAGATGATCCGCATATCGCTTACCCTCGGTCTGAGGGCCCCGGAATTCGGCCAACTCTAGCCGCTTTGCGGAGCCCATTTCCACAGGGATTCCAGCCCCTGTAGAGAAAAGATGCGCCATGAATGGGGCTCGTGCAAGCGGATTCTTTCATCCGAATGAAAATACACGCAGGACCGATATTCGGAATGAATACCGTACGCACGCCATACGTTCATGGAGTACGTAAGGCGAAAGTGCGTTTCTTTGCGGAAAGCAGGCAGGTCTCGCGCCTCGTTCGGGTTTGACTTGCCGAACAGGGACTTCCACTCACAGGCGCTTCTCGGCCCACGTGCACATCGCGCACCGTCCCGCCCAGCGGGGCGACGCGCTCTCGCCGGTTCGCAAACGCCCGTCGCTCGCTGGAAGCGCTCGCCGGCTACTTCCCGCCCGCGGGCTTTTCCGGCTTGGGCTCGGGCGCCCTGGCGGGGGTGGGCTTGGCCCCGGGCTCGGGCTCGTTGAGGAACTTCTTGAGCGCCTCGCGGTAGTGCTCCAGGGCCTTGGCGGTGTTGTTCTGCTCCTCGTAGATTCTCCCGAGGTAGTAGTGGATGCGGCTGGGCTCGGGGTTCAGGTCCAGGGCCTCGATGAGTGTCTTCTCCGCGTCCACGAGCTGGTGGCGTCGATAGAAGATGATGCCCTTGACCTGCTTGGCGCGCCGGTGGTCGGCACGCACGGCGAGCACGCCCTGGACGAGCTTCTCCGCCTCGTCGTAGGTCCCCAGGGTCACGTTCACGTCGGCGAGGTCGAGCTGGATTTCCACGTCCGTCGGGTCCAGGTCGCGGGCCTTGAGCAGCTCCTCGCGGGCCTGGTCGAAGCGCCCCTTCTCGCGCATGAATCGGGCGGCCGCCCGGTGCGTGGAGGCCATGCTCTTGGGCGATCCGTTGGACGCGGTGTGCGACTTGAGGCGGTCCTCGAGCTGGCGGTCGTTGAGCTTGCCCAGGGCATGGCGGACGTAGGCATCGAGGATGTTGGAGTAATCGGGGTTGTGGAGGGAGATGACGTGGGCGAGCTTGCCCTCGCCATTCACGACGATGGTCGTGGGGTACACGATGAGCCCGAGCTTGCTGTACAGGGCGCGATCGGCGTCGAAGGCCAGGGGCACATCGAGCTTGCGCTCCTGGCGGAACTTCTCGAAATAGGCCTTGGCCACGACGTCGGCCGTCACGTGGACCAGCCGGACCGGGTCGGTCCCCAGGGCGCGGAGGGCGTCGCGCGAGTCGATCGCCGCCAGCTCGCTGCTGCGCTGCTCGGCGGACAGGCAGACCAGGACGACGACCGACCCCTTCAAGGCCTCGCTGTCGATCAGGGCCCCATCGATGGCGGGCAGCTTGTACGCGGGCATCGGCTCGCCGCGCTTGACGTTGCGCAGCTCGTCGGCGCGGGCGGCGGGCACGAGCGCCGCCAGGGCGAGGCCCAGGGTGAGGACGATCGTCGGCAATCCAAAGCGTTTCATGGCAAGCTCCTTCCAGACAGAGTTCCTGCGCGGGCGGCGCCGCGCGTTCATTTCGGCTTCTCCGCGGGCGCGTCGGGCGATTCCGCCCGCACGCCCGGAACGAGGTCCACGCCCTTCCAGGCCTTGTCCCCGGGCGCGAGGGGATAGACGACCGGCGTCACGCGGTTGTACTCCAGCTGCACGTGGCACCCGGGGCCGCAACGCCCGCCCTCGGGCGTGGGCTCGTACTTGATGGGCAACTTCCAGCCCCCGGGCCCGAAGGGCACGTCGTCGCGGATGTGCCGGGCCCTGTTGGCGGCGTGGGCGTCGTGGCAGACCCTGCACGAGCGTCCCTTCTCGTCGCGGTTGACGTGCACGAAGTGCAGGTTGGTGTCGCCGTTGCGGAACGAGGTGGCGCCGGGGGTCTTGGGCTGCAGGACGATCTGGCGATCGTGGCACGAGAAGCACAGGGCGTACGAGGCCTCGTCGAACGCGGCATAGATCTCCGCGGGGTACTCGCTGGTGAGCAGGCGCCGATGGTCGCCCCCGTGGATCTCGTGGCAGACGCTGCAACTCTTCTCGGCCAGCACTCCGTGCAGGCTCGACCGCTTCTCGAGCACGTCCTTCATGTTCGTGAGCTTGGTCCCGTCGTCGAGCTTGATGACCTTGTTGTGGCACTCCAGGCACAGGTCCTTCTCCGCCCGGCGGAGCAGGTGGGCGTGATCGCCCGCGTGGGCGGCGTGGCAGTTCAGGCACGATCGCTGCGTGGTCACGGCCTGATGCTGGGTCGTGGACCCCGCCGCCTTCTCGCCGATGTCGGCATGGCACTGCGTGCACAACTGGGAGGCCTCGGCCACGAGCAGGGACCGCGTGTCGGTGGCGTGGGGGGCATGGCAGATGCGGCAGTCGCCCAGCACCGGCTCGTGGCGCACCGGGTGCGATTCCAGCTCCAGTTGCGTGGCCAAATGGCAGCGCAGGCACAGGTCGCGCCCCTGGGCGTGCAGCAGCTTGGGAAACACCGAGGCGTGGGGCGCGTGGCATGCGCCGCAGGCCCCCGCCGACGCCGGGCCGTGCACCGTGTCGTGCGCCCCGGTCACGTCCTGGTGGCAGACCATGCACGCGTCGGCGTAGCGCTTGCCGCGGAGCATGGTGTTGTCGCCGCTCCCGTGGGGATCGTGGCACGACAGGCACTCGCCCTGGATGAAGGGCTCGTGCTTGCTGGCATCGGCCGAGACCTCGACGATGTGGCAGAGCTGGCACAGCTCGTGCCTGGCCCGCGCCGGCTCGAAGGTGTGCTTCTCGGGCGCCTTGGAGGTGTGGCAGCTGTCGCAAGCGTTGACGTGTACCGGGCCGTGCAGGAAGCGGTGCTGCTTGACGCCGGGATGGCACTCTGCGGTGACGCACCCCTCGCGGGCCACGGGCTCGGTGGGCGCGGGCTTGGTCGAACCGGTGGCATCCAACGCCGGCGGGGCCCCCACCGCCACCCCGGTCAGCACGAACGCGATCAGGCTCCAGAAGGGCCTCATGGGCCGCCCCCTCTCGACTTGACCCCCCCGGGTCTGCGGCTGTACGAGATCGCCTCGTGGCATCCCGGAGAGCAACTCCCCCCGTCGGGAGTGATCTCGAACCCCATCGGCATCAACCATGTGGACCCCTGGTACGGCACGGCCTGAGCGATGAGCTTGGGTCCGTCGGCCCCGTGCGCGTTGTGGCACGCGGCGCACCCGTGCGAGCGCCCCGCCCCCGCCGCCAGGTGCGAGCGATGCAGGTTGGTGTCCCCGTCCCGGAACTGGGTGGCCGCCGCAGTCAGCGCGGCCAGCAGTCCCTTGTCGTGGCAGGAGAAGCACAAGGCGTAGTTGCGGGCATCGACGCCCTCGCTCAGGGTCTCACCGGCGACGTCCTTGAGCAGTCGGGCGTGGTTGGCCCCATGGACGCTGTGGCACTGGGAGCATTGCCCCATGGCCACGGGCCCGTGCGTCATCGCCGCCGCGGCCAAGCCCCCGCCCATCGCCCCGATCGTCCGCCCGTCGGCGGCCACCACCGGCTTGGCGTGGCAGCGCAGGCACAGCGTGGGCTGATCGGCGCGCAGCATGAGCGGATCGCGCGAGGCGTGGGGCTCGTGGCACCCCACGCACTCGTCGCCCTTGAGCACCGCGTCGTGCGAGACCAGGGCCCCGGCCATCGCCCCGCCCACGTCCTTGTGGCACCCCGCGCACCCCTCGCGGGGCTCGCTCTTGAGCAGTCCCTTCCAGCTCGCGGCGTGCGCCCCATGGCAGGCCACGCACGAGCCCTCGACTTGCTCGTGCGACTTGAAGGCCCCCGCAAAGGCGGCCACGGTGGGCGCGTGGCACAGGCGGCAATTGCCGGGCACGTCGCCCCCGCGCAGCAGCGCCGGCGAGTCCGATTCGTGGGGCTCGTGGCACGCGGTGCAGCGTCCCAAGGCGTAGGGCTTGTGACGCAATGCCCCGTCCGAGGGCGGATGGCACATGCCGCAGGTCTTCTCCTCGGTCTCGGCGGCGAGGAGCCCGGGGCGCGTCGAGTTGTGCGGGTCATGGCACGCCAGGCATCCCTCTTCCGACATCGCCTGGTGCTGGAATCGCAGGCTCTGGCCCGTCTGGTGGCAGTCCTTGCACAGGGCCTGGCGCGCTGCGACCAGCGGATACCGGTGCCCCCCAGAATCGGGCAGGTGGCACAGGGCGCACGCGCCCTGGGCCGTGGGAGGGTGCGCGAATGGCGCGTTCTGCATGCCCGAGTGGCAGCGGGCGTTGACACAGCCTTCGGCAAAGGAGACGACTCGCGTGGGGCGCTCGGCGGGAGTGGTGACCTCGACGATCCGAACCGGCGGAGGCGCCGGCTCGCGAGAGCCCCGCCCCCGCAAGGCCCAATACCCCAGGACGGCCAGGGTGAGCAGGCCACCGACCACCACGGCGCGGTGGCGCCAGTGGAGGCGTTGGCCAAACCGGGATGGGAGCCTGGGCATGGGCATGGCGCGGCCCTAGAAGAGACCCAATCCTCCCATGATGATGAGCGTGAGCAGCCCCAGCCCGAGGGCGACGGAGGCGATCGCGATCACCACGTGCACGCGGCGCCGCTCCGGCGGCGGCGCCTTGACCCGGAGGGACTCGAGCCTTCCGGTGCGGACCAGTTGCTCGTATTCCGCGGGGCGCTGCTCCTTGAGTTCCTGCTCGGGCATCGAGCCGGTGAAGATGACCTCGTCGACGGGGAAGGCGCCGGGACGAACGTGGGCGTTGAAGAAGTGGATGGTGAAGATGAACCCGATGGCCAGCAGCGCCTCGTACCCGTGCACGACCATGGCGATGTTGAACACCCAGCCGGGGAGGATCGAGGAGGCGAGCTCGGGGAACCAGAGCAGGAGCCCCGAGCCCCCGATGATGAACGAGCCGCCCACCTCGGCCCAGTAGTCGAACTTCTCCCAGTACGTCCAGCGGTCCAGGGCCGGGCGCGGGCCGAGCCCGAAGAACCAGCGGAACATCCCGAAGACGTCGCGGGCGTCCTTCCATCGCGGGAGGAGGGAGCTGGATCCGAAGAGCCACTGGCGGAGCGGGACGCTGCGTCGCAGGAACGCGTGGGCCAGCCCGATGAAGTGGAGCGCCAGGTTGAAGATGAGCATCGCGGCGAAGACGCGGTGCAGGATCCCCGCGAACTCGACGCCGCCGAGGACCTTGGCCATCTGCCCCGCCCAGTGCTGTCGCGAGAAGACGAGGGGGATACCCGTGGCGGTGAGCCCGAAGAAGGTGATGGCAACGAGGGCGTGGTTGACGCGATCGATGGTGGAGAATCGACGGATGGCGGATTCGACGCGGGCGTGGGCGTGCGGGGCGCCGTGCTTGAGACGATCCGCCATCGAGCGCAGGAACCACAGGATCGTGTGCAGCCCGAAGAACGTGAAGACCGTCCCCATGAGGATCATGAAATAGAGCCACACCCCGTGGAGGACGGGGTAGTTCTTGGCGTCGCGATAATCCGCGTGGGGATCGAAGCGGACGAAGTTCTCGTTGGCGGCCGGGTGGCACTGGGCGCACGTCTTGACCAGATTGGCCTGGGACACCCGCGATTGAGAGTCCTTGAGGGGGTAGATGTCGTGGGCCCCGTGGCAATCGCTGCAACGCGCGGCCCGCTTGGCCCCCAGCTGGACCACCTGCCCGTGGTAACTCTCGAGATAGGACTTGTAGTAGGTGCCCAGGCGATCCCCGTTGCTGTCGGGTGAGTCGTGGCAATGTCCGCACTCGTTGATGATGTCGCGCATGAACCCCGGCGCCGACGCCTGCGTGATCTGGTGCGCCGTGTGGCAGTCGGAGCAGACCGCCGCCTTGTCGTCCCCCTCGGTGTGCCTGAGCCCGTGCACGCTCTGGGCGTACTTCTCCAGGACGCCCTCGTGGCACTTGCCGCACGTCTCGGGCACCCGCGCGCGGCTCACGCTCGACCCCGGGTCCTTCGAGGGGAGCACGCCGTGGGCCCCGTGGCAGTCGGAGCAGGTGGCGGCGCCGAGCAGCCCGGCCTGGGTGATGCCCTTGGCGTGGGCCGAGTCCAGGTAGCTGGTGATGCGCGAGAACTGTTCCGCGCCCTCGGGCTTGAAACCGTGGCGCTTGTGGCAATCCCCGCACAGGTACAGCGCGTTGAGCCGATGCTGGGCGGACTTCCGATCCGAGACCTTCAGGATGTCGTGCCCCCCGTGGCACGAGGCGCACGTCGGGGCCTGGGCGTTGCCCTGGGCCAGCGCCGCCGCGTGCGCGCCCGTGTCATACTGCTTGCGCGCCTCGGCGTGGCACGACGCCGCGCACGTCGCCGTGTTCAGACGCGACGGGTGGGGCAGCTTGGCCGCGTCCTCGTGGCACTCCACGCACTTGGCCTTGGCATGGGGCCCGGCCCCGAGCACGTCCATGCGCACGTACAGCCCGGGGCGCTTGTCGATCTCGTCCCCGGTCAGCGGCTCGGGAGGCGGCGACGGGCCCGGCGCCGCCTCGGTGGTGTCCAGCCACGTGCCCACGGCCGCACGCCGCTCCGCGGGCGTCAGGTTCGCGATCTTCGCCTGCCCGTGGCACTGCATGCAGCGTCGGTCGGCCGGGTCCAGGCCGGAGAGGGGGGTCTGGGCCGCTCCCGGGCGCGGCATCGCGCCCAGCACCAGCGCGATCATCCCGACGAGGATCGCCAGGCGAGGCCCACCCCGCCCGGCGCGCGCTGCCGGGACGGGCGACGCGCGGAGTGTGTCGGCGGGCCCGGAGTTGTTCGGTCGCGTCGTTTTCAACCTGGCACCTCCGTGGCGGACTACCGCCCGGACAGCCGGGAGGTCATGGCAAACACGATAAGGACGAGGAGCACCAGCCCCACGCCAAAGGCCATGAATCCCAGCGGGTGGATCACCTTCTTCCACTGGGTCCACTCGTCTCGGACGCGGATGGCGTCCAGCCGCCCCGTGCTGACCAGGCGGTCGTACCAGCGGCGACGCTCGTGGAGCATCTCGGCCTTGCTGATGCGCCCCGAGAAGATCACCGAGTCGATGGGGAACTTCTCGGGACGGAAGTGCACGTTGAAGAAGTGGAACGCGAAGATGAACCCCGCGGCCAGGAGCGCCTCGTCGCTGTGCACGATCAGCGCGAGGTTGATGATCCAGCCCGGCAGCACGCGGGTGAACGTCACGGGGAACCACATCACCAGCCCCGACAGCCCGATCACCGCCACGCCCCAGAACACCGCCATGTAGTCGAACTTCTCCCAGTAGGTCCACTTGTCGAACTGCGGCTGGGGCCCGCGATGGAAGAACCACTTCTGGTGCGCCCACCAGTCCCGCAGGTCCTGGATGTGCGGATACGGAAGGTCGGGCCCGAAGACCACGCCCAGGAACTTCCGGGGGCTGAATCGACCCGTCGCATCGTCCTTGAACCGGGCCCGGTCGTTCCACCCGCGGACCACCAGGCTCCCGATATGCAGCGCGAAGTACAGGAACGTGATGATCGCCCCGAAGCGATGCAACTGGCCGGCCGCCTTGATCCCGCCGAAGAAATCCACCATCGCCCTGGCCCACGCGGTGTAGTAGAACTTCAGGGGCATGCCCGTGGCCACCAGCAGCAGGAAGCTCGTCATCACCAGCGCGTGGAGGAAGCGGTCCAACGGGCGGAACCGCACGAAGGCCTCGGTGTCCTCGGCGATCTTCTTCTTGGCCTCGACGAACTGCTTGTGGTGCGTGACGTAGAGGTACAACGATCGGGCGGTCCAGAGGATGGTGTGCGCCCCGAAGAACAGGAACGTCCCCACGACGATCATCGTCATGAAGACGAACGTCCAGTACAGCGCGGGGTACAGCTCGCGGTTGGTGTGGTCGGCGTGGGCGATGTAGTCCGTGAACTTCGGGCCCGCCTCGGGGTGGCACTGCTGGCACGTCTTCAGCTTGTGCTCCCCGAACAGGCGGCTCTTGGGGTCCTTGATGGGGACGATGTCGTGGTAGCCGTGGCAGTCGTAGCACGCGGCCACCTGGGCGCTCCCCAGGGCCAGCGCCTTGCCATGGAAGGTCTCGCGGTAGTGCTCGATGCGGTCCTCGTGGCACTGCCCGCAGCGATCGCCGCTGGCCAGCTTGAACGCGACCTTGTCGTGCTGGATGATCTCGTGGGAGGTGTGGCAGTCCGTGCACACCGGGGCCTCGCGCCCGTCCTTGCTCTTCCTGCCCTCCTTGGCCATCTGACCGTGGATGCTCTGGTCGTACACGCTCACGATGCCCACGTGGCACCGGCCGCAGGTCTCCGGGATCTTGTCGCGATGGACCGGCGATTCCGGGTGCTCCACGGGGTGGACGGCGTGGGCGCTGTGGCAATCCGCGCACGTGGGCGCCTGCACGAGGCCGGCCTCGGAGACCGCCTTGCCGTGGGCGCTCTGCAGGTACGCCTCGATGTGGACCTTGGGGCGGTACCCGCCGGGCGTGTCCTGGGTGTGCTTCTCGTGGCACTGCGCGCACAGGAAGATGCTGTTGAGGCGGTGCTGGGGCGATTGGCGGTCGCCCACGGGCAGGATCCTGTGCCCCCCGTGGCACGACGCGCAGGTCGGCGCCAGCGGATCGCCCTTCTTCAACGCCTCGTAGTGCGACCCGCTCGGAAACGCCGCCGCCTCCTTGGCATGGCAGCTCGTCGCGCAGGTCTGGAGGTTGAGGCGCGGCTCGTGCGGGAGCCTGGCCGCATCCTCGTGGCAATCGACGCACTTCTGGTCCGGGTGGGCGCTCTCGGCCAGCGCGTCCCCCGCGATGAACAAGTTGGGGCGGGTCGCCGGTTCCTTGCCCGTCAGCTGGTACTCTCGCTCCGGGCCCTCGGGCTTGGGCTGGTCGGTGTCCAGCCACGTGCCCACCATGGACAGCCGCTCAGCCGGGCCGAGCGTCCCGATCTTCTCCTGCCCGTGGCACTGCAGGCAGCGCCGGTTGGGATCCTTGGTCGGCGTCTGGCCCAGAGCCGCCGGCACATGCCAGATCGTCGCCAGCGCGCACGCGATGCTCGCCATCGCGAAGGCGACTCGGACCATGCGGGAGTTGAATCCGGAATCGGGTTTGCCCACGGTTGGTGATCCGTTCCAGGGCCTCGGGCCTTTCGATCGCTCCATCACGGTCGTCTCGTGACAAGACGATCCCTTTATCCAATATAGGCCGGAGTAGAACCCCGATCTACAGACACCGGCAGATTCTCCTGAAAGAGGCGGGAGGGCGGGCACGTCCGCCCGGCCTAGCCCTCGCCGTTCGTTGTATGTCAGCAGTTTGTGAGCCCCGAACCCGCGGCCAGCATGCACCGTGGCGGCAACCCCCATACCTGGGGAGCATGGTGCGGGGGTTCTACCAGGCGTTGGGCTGGATTCGCCCGCTCAACGAACGAGATGGGGTTCACTCGGCGAGCGGGCTGGGACGGGGCCTTTCCTCGCCACGCCCGACCTCGCGCCAGCCCACGATCTGGCGGGCCTCATGGCATGCCGCGCAGCGGGCCAATTGGCGGTCGTCCCCGCCGGCGTGGCACTCGACGCACCCGAAGAGGGCGTGGTCGCCGTTGAGCAGGACGCCGGTCTGGGAGTGGTCGAAGGCGCCGCCGGTCTGCTCGGCATGGCAAGCCCTGCAGAGGTCCGAGTCGGGCTTGGCGTAGGTGGTGCGGGTCTGCCCGTGGCAGGCGTCGCACCCCAGCTCCTTGTGCCCGGGGCGGAGGCGCCAATGGGCGCGCACGGTGTGGTCGAAGCTGGGTCGGGGCGCCAGGTCGTGGCAGGTCACGCACCTGGTGTCGGCGTGGCAGCGATAGCAGGACTGCTCGCGACTGACGATGGGTCGCTCGGTCTGCGGACCATGGCAGCTGCCGCACGAGGACCCGCGGTGGCAGTCGGCGCACTTGAGCCCGAAGCGCTCGGCGTGGTCCTTGTGGTGGAAGGTCACCACGGGGACACCCTTGTGGGCGGTGGTGTACACGTAGGCCGGCTCCGCCGTGGCGTGGGGCGAGAGCACGGCGGTGACAGGGCGCAGGTTCGCCCCCACGGCCGAGGAGGTGTTGTGGCAGAACCCGCAGGCGTTCTCGTGCGCCCAGCCCTTGTGGCAGCTCAGACACTGCTGGTGGTAGGCGCCGCGCAGCCCGGGACGTTCGCTGGTGACCGCGACGTCCCGGGGATCGTGGCAGTTTCGGCAGGCCTGGATGGCGTCGACGTGGTGGCAGACGGTGCAGCTCTCGCCCATCGTGGACATGCCCGCGTGCAGCTTGTGATCGAAGCGAACGGCGCCGTAGCAGCCGGGCAGGCGGTCCATCACGACCACGTCCGGCCCGCCCTCGCCGGGTATCTGCATCCGCAGCGACCCGCTCACGGGCACGATGGCGCCGGCCTGGGGCGCGGCGGAAAGGCAGAGCAGGGCGCCCAGGACGAGTGCGCCCGCCGAGCTCCCCGTCGCGACGAGTGTGCCGTTCGTCCGCGGGGAGTCGGCGTGACGCCGGGCGGGCGCAACGACCTGAGTCGCAGCGCCGCGGTGCGGGGCGCCTTCGAGCTGCTCCACCACCGGGAGGTTCAACGCCGCCAGGCGGTAGAGCAGGACGGTCATCGCGATGAAGCCGGCGGTGACGGCGATCTCGGTCCAGGAGGGCGTGTAGGAGGCGCGCCGGTCGAGGGGTGAGAAGGCGATGAGGAAGACGTTGAGGCGGACCAGCACGACGCCGGCAATGGCCGTGCCCGCGCCCACGAAGAGCCAGGGCTTGCGGGCCCGCAGGGAGCGGCTGGCGAAGATGCCGATGGGAAGCAGGGCCCCGACCGCGAGCTCGGTGAGGAGCATGCGGGTGTAGAAGCCCTCGGCGAAAAGGCGGGGGAGCATGCCGCGGCTGGCCAGATCCGCGATGCGGACCGCGACGTACAGGCCCAGGGTGTAGGGGACGAACCGGGCCAGGTCGGCCAGCAGGGGGGTCTCCCCGGGCAGACGGAAGGACCGGTGGGCGATGATCGACTCGAAGATCACCATGGGGTACCCGACGGCGAAGGCGGAGAGCAAGAAGAGCAGCGGGAGGTAGGGCGTCTGCCAGAACGGATGGACCTTGGTGTCGGCGATGACCATGAGCGTGCCGAGGGAGGACTGGTGCATGCACGAGAGCACGATCCCGGCGATGATGAAGATGGTCATGAATCGTCCGAGCGTGGCCCGCGCGAACCGCAGGGATCGATCGACGGGGCGGTTGAGCAGGGCGAGCAGCCCCGGCAGGCGCACGCGACCGGCGAATCGCTCGCACACGGACGGGAGGAACTCGATGTACAGCACGGAGAGGTAGGTCATCACGCAGATGGCCACCTCGAAGAGCACGGAGTTGGGTTGCCACATCGAGGGGAGCATGACGTGCCACATGGCCCAGAAGCGGCCCAGGTCGGTCATGACGCCCAGGGCCACGAAGGTGTACCCCAGCATGGCGGTGAGCAGCGCGGGGCGGACCAGCGGGTGGTACCGCTCGCGATGGAGGATGTGGGCGAGGAACGCGGTGGTGAACCCCCCGGCGGCGAGGGCCACGCCCGTCGCGACGTCGATGGCGATCCAGATGCCCCACGGATAGGCGTTGGACAGGTGGGTCGTGCTGCTCAGCCCGAACATCATGCGCCAGGCCCAGACGGCGCCGCCGAGGGCGGCCACGGCGGCCACCGCCCACACGCCCGGGGTGAAGTACCGGGGGCGGGCGCCCGTGCGAACGTGCGACTCGACTCCGCAGACCGGGATGGCGATGGCGACGCTCACGCCTTCGCTCCTTTCTTGGTGACCGCGTTGAGGCCGGCCAGGAGCGCGACCAGGATCATGGGCGCCGCGCCCCACTTGAAGATGCCGTGCTGGATGGACTCGGTGCGCTCAGCAGGGCTGCGCGCGGGCAGGGGCGGGAGCCCGACCTCGGCCAGCTGCTCAAAGGGGCGCCCCGAGAGATAGAGCCAGGACGTTCCGCCGCCCTCGTGCTCGCCATAGACGTGGTCGGCATACCGGGTGGGATGAGCCTCGATGCGCTTGCGGGCGATGCGCAACAGGACCTCGCGCGTACCGAACTGGAGGGCCTCGACGGGGCAGATCTCGACGCAGGCGGGGAGTTTTCCGTCGTGGGTGCGGTGGGAGCAGAGTTCGCATTTTCGGATGCGTGGGGTGAAGCGGCGGTCG